>PNLN01000233.1 GCA_013823055.1 Cyanobacteria bacterium DS2.3.42 | reverse complement strand
GGAACAGTTGTATAAAGAGGCTCTCTCTGCGGTTTCGGACGAGTACGGTCCCAACCATCCGCATGCAAGCAACATACTCGTGAAGTTAGCAGGCTGCTACGAAGAGCAAGGTCGCACAAACGACAGCCATGACATTTTCCGGCTTGTGCACCAGATGGTCACGACCTTTAATCCAACTCTAATCGTTACTTAAATCGATTATCCGTCAGGCTCTTAGAATGGTCGCCATGACAATCAGGAATACTGCAAATAACAAAGTCGCTCTTCTGAGCATTGCTCTATCGATGCTCACCCAATCCGTGCTTCCGGTTAAAGCTCAGCGCGACGACGTAGACAAACCGCGAGGCGGCGATGGCGATGGCGTCGTGCGTACTCAGCCACCTGTCTATGTTCCTCCAAAAATCGATCCGCCCCGTTTAACTATTCCGACACCGCCTACTGTTGTCAGATTGGGTCCACCGATCCTTGTGCCAACCGACGCCACCAATCCAACGCCGCAGTTGGGCGCAGCCTATAACATTCCCTCACTGCAGTTGCCGACTGGTGTCTCGGGGCTGATACCGATGAAGATCAATGAATTTCCAAAGGAAGAAAACAGTAAAGACAAAGGCGAATGGGTCCTCGTTCGCGCAGAACAAAAAACGCATTATTCGCGCTCTTCGCCAATCTCAGTAGAACTTTCAGTGGGCGCAGTTTTAGTATCGGTGAGACGCCCATCGCAAACCGCGTTCGTCAAAACAGAATTGGGGAAAGTCGCTATCACTGCAAATGGTGATGCAATTATCAAAAACGAAGATGGCGTGCTGAGAGTAATGAACATCGACGGCATGGGCAAGAGCGTACGCGTCAAATTGGAAGGCGGACCTTTTGTTGGAAACGACACCAAAGTGGTTGGGCTTAAGCCTGGTTTCGAATTGGTTGCGGGATCGCGGTTGTTAAAACGCAATGACTTGAAACCGAAAGACGGCATCGGCCGCCGCAAAGCATCAGTCGTTCTCAAAGGCTATGCCGCTGTAAATCAATTTTCGGTAGATACGTTGATGCAGTCATGCGACCTCGTTGTCGCCATCAATCAGAATGTGACTGGCGTCAAAGAAAGGCGCATCCTTTCGGACATGTCTAAGATGGCTGCTGTGCTAAACATGATGGACACCGCGCCAGGACAAGGTTTTGTCCGCGAAGTCAATTACAAGTTGGCGCAAACAGACCACAAGACGCAGTGAGCTTCTAGTTGGCCAAAAGTTTCTGAGCAGCAGTTTTAGCTACTGGTTTTAACTGCTGGTCCTAACTACTGGTCCTGCCTGCTGGTCCTAACTGCTGCACTTAAGGACAACTTTTCCGATAGTTTTTCTATCTTCCAGCAGCGCATGACCTTTAGCGGCTTCACTCAACGGCAGCACATGATCGATCGTCAGTTTCAGCCAGCCTTCCTTAATGCCGGCAAGAACATCATTTGCTCTCATGAGAAGTTCTTCTCGGTCGCGAAGGAAATTATAGAGACTGCCACCGGATATGGTGACCGCTTTTGCCATCAATGAATTTGGCACGACAGGATCTGCAACACCACTGGAAGCCCCAAAGATTACTACATGCCCCCGAGTCGCAACCGCTTGGAGGTTTTTCGCAAAAGTGTCTTTACCGACACCATCAATGATGTAATCGACACCCTTGTCCTTTGTCAGTCGTTTCACTTCCTCGACAAAATCTTTCTCTGTATAAAGAATGACGTGATCAGCGCCCGCTTCTTTGGCGCGTTTCGCCTTCTCTTGTGTAGATACTGTGCCGAAAACTTCCGCGCCAAGATGTTTCGCCCACTGGACCAACAATAGTCCCATGCCACCCGCCGCAGCGTGCACCAGGACTGTGTCCCCTTTCTTTATCTTGTGAAACTCATGGACCAGATAGTGCGCCGTCATGCCTTGCAATGGAAACGCCGCACCCTGCTCAAAACTCATTTCTGACGGTAGCGCGACCAACTTCTCAGCCGGGACAATCGCCGCCTGGGCGTAAGAACCCAAAGCGCTGGTATAGGCCACGCGATCGCCGGGTTTTACTTCAGTCACACCCTCACCAACTTGCTCCACAACGCCTGCGCCTTCATGCCCGGGCGTGTAGGGCAACGGAAGCTTGTAGCCCAAGTTGCCGCGGCGCTGATAGATGTCGAGGAAATTTAGCCCAGCGGCGTGCAGGCGGACCAGCGCTTCGCCAGGACCAGGCGCCGGCAAGTCATAGTCCTCCAGCTTCAGAACCTCAGCCTCCCCGTGCTGCGCGATCCGAATACCCTTGACCTTTGTCTTGACCTCGGTTGCCATGGCGCTACCTCCTGATTGGGTCCACTATTCTACACGTAGGGTTTTCACTCTGTTTCCGAACCGGTCTGCCGGGTAATGTAGAAATATGGCTGTTCAAACTCCCACGCGAAATCGTTTCAATACTGCTGCCGTTTCACTCGGCATGTTTCTCTCGTGCACGATGAGTATGAGTGCGCTCGCCGAAACCGATAAGAGTTTCGCAAGCCACGTAAAGAGCATGGCGGAAGAGCGCGAGAAAGTGGAAAACATGCAGTGGAATTCGCCTGCGAAAGACTCGGCAAACAATGGCAGCACGAGCAAATCATGGACGGTGCGTGACATCGGCAATTATGAAAAACCGTTTTTGAACTCACTGAAGTGGCAGGAATGCAAAGTCGGCAAGTATGTCCTGCGCACCGGGTTGATTTTCGACAAGTGGATCGCGGCTATGCAATTCGTCAAAAACGGAAAAACCGTTTTAACGGAGATTACGCCTCCGTATGAATATGTTCGAATCGTCGATCCTTTGACGGCGTTGCAGCAGACCAAACCTATTGCGCTTGACGCAGACAAGGACGGCAATCTCGAAATCGCATTTTTGCATGAAAAACTAAACGACGCAGACTATCACATGTATACGGTCTATCGACTCAACGATGACTATCCTCATTTGATCTGGAAGTCGGGCGGTGAGCTTGGTGATTGGGTAAACGGTTCGGTCGCGACGAAGAGCGCCAAAATCAAATTGCGCACTGAATCAGAAACCAAATAACGCACTTACTCAAAAACCAAATAACAGCCTTAGCGTTTTTCCAGAGAAAGCGGCACCGGCTGATATTTAGTTTCTTCCCTTGCGTTGCGCTTAAACCTTCTTTCTATCAATATGCCGGCGGAGGTGCAGGTACATACTTGGGATTTTTCCGTATGGTCTGGAAGTCTTCCACTCGCCCAGACCGACCGGTAGTGAATCTATACTGGGATCCATCGAGATCTGTCACTGTCGATTCATATTTACCGGACTCAGAATTGAATCTAGTGTCTACTTCCTTAGCGTTGTCTATTTGCACCTTGCCGCCTCGCCCGTCGTCGAGTTTCAAACTCGCTCCGGTATTCGAATATCTAATATTCTCCTTGACGATTTGTCCGTTCTGACCTACAGTGCGTTCTGCTTCAAACTTAGTGTCCTTGAAGAAACCATCGCTCAATGAGCCTTGATACTTAGTTGTAGTCCGCCCTTCAGAGCGATCGCGTGAAACTACTTCTCTATCGCGAACACCTTCTTCTCTGTCCGCAGCACCTCCTCTTGTGCGAAAACCGCGCGGTTGGAGTGCCACTTCGGCACCCAGTCCAGGCACTGTCAAAGGATTGGATGACTGCTCAAGTGGACGTGGCTGCAGAGCGCCATCGCTCGGCTTCACTTGCGGTTGCATAGCCCTGGGAAACTCAGCACGCGGTGCTGAGGATGGAACCCTAATCTCTCGTCCCACTCCAATTCTGCTTGGGTCTTGTATATTGTTCTCGCGGGCGATTGTTTTCACAGCATTGGCAATTTCACTGCCGCTGGGAGCCTGCCCGTTCTGCGCCTTAAGCGTTTCTCGGGCAATCGACCAGAGGGTGTCGCCCTGCTTGGTTACGTAAGAGCCGGAGCCATCAGCATTTGCATAGAAGTCCCGGTTGCCGCGTTTTTCAACGGACATGGTGTTCGCTCTTTCCGCTTTCACCTCCATGTGTGCGAGATCGCGCTCTTGCAGTTTCTTCCCATCCTCACTGGTCGTCATCAGTCGTCCCTTTTCGTTGACGCCGAGAATTTTGAAATCTTCAGGAAAACCGAGAGCCTTCATATCGACGGCTTTATTGATTTCGTCGATATTTTGTTGCCAGCTGCCTCGTGCGTGCTTTTGAAGATCGATCAGTTGAGAGGCGACTCCAGAAAAATCAGAACTCTGATCGAGCTTCTTGAAGTTCTGAACAATGTTGTCTACTGCGCTCATGGAATTCCTCCAGGAAAAACGTGCACGGTCTAAAACAGGCATGAAAGAAGCTGCACTAAATCGTCTAGCCATAAGTCATTGCGCTGGCAAGCTCGACTTGTGCCCAACTCTAATGCGCAGGAATGACGTTACTGTGGTTTATGCGTGGTGAAACTGTGGCGCGGGCAATAACGCCCTTAAATTAAAACTGGAAGTCGGCGAATTTTTGCTTCTGCACAACTTGCTTTGCTATGGCCCCAACTGTGAAGTTCTCGACCTCGCATCCGGACTGATACTGCACCGGTGTGCTGTCGCTTTCCAGTTTGCGGAACATCTCGATACCTGCGGTCGAGTCAATCTTTAACGCAAGAAAACAAGCATAGAGCTTTCCAGCCGGCGTGCCGTTTTTGCACAGCCAGGTGATTTCCCATCCATTGGTCTTGAGCGGCAAATGGCGAGCTTCATCATAAGAACCATAGAGAGCACTGCGAGAACCCTCGCCTACCACGTTGCTCTCCAGGCGTTTTGCCGAAGATAATTTCAGAATCGAATCAGGAATCCCGTGCGTGCTTTTAACTTTGGCAATATCGTCGAGCGCGAAATTCAAAAACTTCCTTTCCTTCACGAGTGCGTTGGCAACTTCACCAACTGTCGTATTGGTGCCTCTACATCCGCTGCGATAGAAAAGTGGTGCCTTGTCGGTGGACAAACTTTTGAGTCCAACATCTGCAACAGCCGGTTGTTTTCGTGCAATGTTCAAATAGTGCAAAAGGCATGCCGCGTATATTTTGCCTGCCGGAGTGGCTTTCTTAAGCAGTTCTTGAACTTCTTTATCTGTGATCTTCTCCGGCTCAACCAGGGCTTCACGATAGGCGAGATAGCATGCCGATGGATGTGGAGCCTCTCCTGTCACACCATCTGCAAACTCATTTGCCTTCATAAGAATTGGAAACCATTTGGCATTTTCAGCCTCAGCAGGCGAAACATTTAGCATTACGCAGAAAGCAGCTCCAAGAATTAGTGTAAAAATTCGACTCATTTACTCTGCTCGTTTGGTGGCCACATGAGCTTCCGAAGTTTCCGCCTGTGCTTTAGCGTTTGCTGCGCTTGCTTTTGCGTTCTCGGGGTGCGCTTTTGCGTTTGCTGCGCTTGCTTTTGCGTTCTCCGGGGGAGCTTTTGCGTTTGCCGCGTTTGCCACGCCTTCGGCATCACGCACTTGCAGCAATTGCGCTGCCACGCTGACGGCAATTTCCTGAGGATGGTTTGAGCCCAGCGGCAGTCCAATTGGGCAGAAGAAAACTTTGGACAATTCCTCAGGCAATCCCGCTTCCGAAATATCTTTCCTGATGCGCGCGGCTTTTGCATCGCTGCCGATGACGCCCAAATACGGGTATTTAACATCCTTCCAGCGGCTCAAGATCTCGAGCAATATGGGTTTGTCGCTACTGTGTCCCATAGTCATCAAAAGCACGAAAGAGTCTTGTGGAATCTCCGGCACGAATTCTTTCATCTCGGACAATAACACCCGCCGCACTTTAGTCGACTCCGGCAGCTTATCCAGCCATTCAACGCGCGAGTCTATGCAAGTAATTCTGCAATCGAGTTTGCTCAACAAAGTGATCAATGCGTTAGCGACATGCCCGGCACCAAATATGGTGATGTTCCAGGCCCGATGATTAAAGGCTTCCAGATACACCCGCATCGAGCCGCCGCAGGTCATCCCTATATCTCTGTTTAGACTCCATTCAAAAAACTTGGCAACGGCATCGTCCTTGCCGGACGTCGAGGCAACACCAGCCGCGCGCAACATCGCTTTGGCTTCTTGTATGACCCGGTTTTCAATCTTGCCGCCGCCGACCGTGCCGAAAAATGCGCCTTCAGAAGTGATCAACATTTTCGATCCGGCATCTGCAGGAACGCTGCCCTGAGTGTCAACGATAGTCGCACACACAAAGGGAGTGCCTGCGGCAAACAAATCGCTCATCCGTTCGTAAAAGGTGATCATTCCTGCTCATCTCGTAACGTGCCAGGATATTATCTCACTTTGCCTGGAGCGCTGCCTCGATTTCGCTCGTCAGCTCCTCTCTTTCATGGCGCGAAAGTCCAACCTGCACGTACTTTACGATGCCCGCCTTGTCTATGATAACGGTTTGCGGGATAGGTCCAATCAAGAATGCCGCAGCACCATCCGCGTTTGTCACTGCTGGTATTGCGTCAATTTGCTGCTGTTCCAAATAAGCCTTTTCCTGAGCGATGTTGCCCTCGCCAATGGCGTAAAAGACGACGCCCCGGTCTTTGTACTTGGACGCCACACCGCTGACAATCGGCAATCCCATGCGACATGGGGCGCACCAGGTCGCCCAGAAGTCGAGAATAACTACCTTTCCTTTCAGCTCAGACAAATGAATAGGGGTGCCGCCGGTGGGTTGTATCAGGACGTCCGGCGCCGCCGTTCCAATCAGTTTGTGCGCGGGAAACGTCCTGTGCGCCTGCCTGGCAGGATCTCCGAAGAAAGACTCGATGCCCAATGCAGCGCCGCCCACAATGCTTCCGAGGACAATCGTCTGCAAAATCAACGCAGGCAAAATTTTGATTGAAAGTGCCTTTGCCACGCCAATCACCGACAAAATTAGTACGCCCAGGAGGGCTAAACCTAAGAACAAGTCGCCGTGGAAAAATAGGAGCGCCAGAGGTGCAAGCGAGAATGAAACGATACGTATGCAACGCTCGGCGGCATCCTTAAATGAGAGAACAGCCGAGATTCGGGGGCGCAAGCGCATGCCAATTAACGCGGCAAAAAGTCCCCAGATACTTGTGATTACGACAAATCCGGCAAAGAGCAGCGCTGAAACCCTAGCCGCAATACCAATCATCGATTCGGGCGCGATTGTCGTGTCGCCAATGACCGAACCGATGCCAATCAAAATGGCTAGCACTGCCATGAAGATTAGCCCGTCTAAGTATCTGCCTCTGCGAACCACGTCTTCGAAAAACTTAGGAGGCTTCATCAAAAGCCACCGCATGCCCGCAAGTTTTTCCCCAACTGAATTCATTTCTATACTGTAGCGACAATCACTTGCCGCTGCTACACGCACAGGCACATTCGCAATCAAGGCAAGGGCTAGCCCTTTGGCGATTATGAAGCAATGATAAGGATACCGGAGTATTGTCAAGAAGGCGCTTATACTCGGTACAACGACAAGAGAAAAGACACCGAAAAAAACACCAGAGACGCCCTCTCTATCACGAATAATATCCGCCGGTATTGACCGCGGAAAGCTCTCCCATCTGCACAACAAATAATTCGAGGCGAAACCACGTAAGCGTTCGCCAGTTTCTTGCATCCGAGGAAAGAATAACGATGTTATCCGCTCTTCTAAAGCCGCTACATACAAAAGAAAAGACGCAGGTGCTTGAAGCAATCAACACCTTGCGATTTAAAGTTACTCCCGAAAACATCTCGCTTTCGACCAGCCTGCCGGTGGCGACAGCGGCGCAGCAATTGAACATTATCGCGGCGGAAACATCTGCGCACCTGAAGGTCGACTCCACAGGTGCGCTTCTTTATGAGTTCGCGCCCGGCTTTGAGCGCGCTTACCTTTTCGACATTACCAAGCAACTGTTCTCAGCCAACGGAAATTTCTTTTTCCGAGCGCTGCGCGTAGCGTTACGCCTGGCGCTTGGGCTGGCGGTCTTACTGATCAAAGTATCGATCGCACTTATTAGTTTTCTATTTCGCGCTATGTTCGGCATCCTTTTAATCGGCTCGATAATCGCCATCGTTGTAGGAATAATGGCGGCGATCGCTGCAATTTTTGATGGAGCCGACGGCATCGACATCGGTGGAGCGGGCGACGGCATCGGCGATTTAGCGACGTCCGGATTCGGCAGCATCAATTGCGATTTCAGTTATGTCACCTATGACTTCATTCGCCTTTTGGACTGGACTTATTACTGGGGAGATCCTGGTTATGGTTGTCGGTCATATGGTTATTCCTACGACTACTACCATGCTGGGAACATTGGAGCGGCGCAAAATTCGAGCTCCGAGCGCTTCATGAGTGGCGAGAAAGTTGAGAAAGGCGACTTCGTCACCAATTGCTTTTCGTATTTGTTCGGCGACGGGCACCCCAACGCTGACTTGAAAGAGCGGTATTGGCATCAGATCGGTCTTGTGATCAAACGCAACCATGGTGTTGTTGTAGCGGAACAATTAGCGCCCTATGCCGGTGACACAAGCGGAACCGAAGACTGGATGTTGCCGATTCTCGTGCACTTCAACGGGTCGCCGGACGTAACCGACAAGGGAAACATTCTCTACACTTTCCCGACGTTTGTTCGCGAGGACAACTACACCGCTTCGCCGCTCAGCTTGCAGGCGCCGACAAACGCGAATGGCGGAGACCCGCTCAGAGACTTGTATCGCAGCCATTTAAAACGGCAGGCTGATCAGTCATGGACCGGCGTCAAAGCTCCAAACGCACACTCGCAATTGTCTCGCTTTTTGGAAGAACGCCGCTGGGAATTTTCACTTCAGAGTCTAGAATCGGCGTTCAAAATCGGCACCATCACTCTGGTCAATCTAGTCGGCAGCATTTGGCTTTACAATGCTACGTTCACCATGAGAATCCTTCAGCCGTTCCATCAAATTTCACTCTACATGGTTGCCTACGCTGTCTTCTTGATTGCTCTGCCAGCATTCCGTTTTCTCTGGATCATGATACTTAATCTCGGCATCGACAAGCGCAACGCGATGCGATCCGCATACGCCACCGCGCTATCTGCTCCTTCAGCCGAACTCAGAACAAAGATCTCGGAAGCCAGTGTACACATCAATCACCTTCTGCTTGCGCCAAAACCTTCGATCGTTTTCACAACAGAAGAAGATTCGCTGGCACAGCAATTTACATCCCAGCCGACTTTCCAGCACTCGCGAAATTTCTCTCGATAAAAGATTCCAACTTAACTAGCGGGTGCCAAATACAAATGTGCGGCTCCAGGCAGCGGCTATAAGGAATTTTCCACGCCTCATGACAACCAAGCTAAAGAATCAGTTCGAAATTATCCTTCAAAACTGCCAACTAGCTGCCCTTTCAGCGATTGTGCTTGGCAGCCGGAATTAATGTAACGTGTGTTCGTAAAGCCAGGAACTAATCCCCTATAGCCCCGTCACACCGGTATCACAAGATGTGCCGGGCTCGTGGGCCGGGTGACATCTCCACTAAATACGGAGAATAACAATGAGAATTTCAGTAGCGGCATCCTTGGGCATCACGGCTGTTGCTTTGTCACTGTGCATGGGCACATGTGCATTTGCGCAAGACACCGTGGTAACTACAAGAACAATCACCACAACCCAACCGAATCTTTTGTTCGGAACAATCTCAACCCGTCGCGAAGAGCTCAACAAGCTTTACGCCGACGCATTGGCTAAAAAGC
>PNLN01000259.1 GCA_013823055.1 Cyanobacteria bacterium DS2.3.42 | reverse complement strand
AGGCAATTCGACCTGGCACGCTCCACCCAAGCCGATGCCAATGCCATCAGAAAATCGGTTTTCGGAGTCAACAGCAGAGAATTCGCAGGCGGACTTCGCTCCCTTGCTCAGATTGAATCTGCAGCCGGAAACAAGAAGGAATGCCGTTCACTATTGCTGCGCAGCATTTCAATTTACACAGACATTGGTCAGAATCCTGACCTGGATCGTGCAGAAACACTGGATGAGCTGGCCTCGTATTATGCAGAAAATAACGAGCTGGAAAATGCTCGTCAGACCTTTGTGCTGGCAATTAGAGAAAAATTGAAAACTGGAAACAGCGTCTCATATGCAACCAGCCTGGCTAATCTATCTGAACTTTTGCACAGAATGAATCACGAAGCCGAAAGCGCTGTCATGCTAAAAAAGGCGGCAATAGCAATTGAAACTCTGTCTCAGAGACAAAAAGAGAATCCCGACTGCAAAGCAATTTTGGAGCGCTACAAGGCGCTACAGGAAAAAACCAAAGACTGACCAACGCCTGCCAGAGACTATTTTTGAGCTTGAAGCAATTTGCATTTGGTTACTGAGATTCTCAGGTTGTTAAGGTCCCAGCCGCCGCCGCGCACATTGGTTTCTTTAGTTTGCGATACGAGTAATTTGCTCTGCGTAGTAGAGACTCTCAAGTTATTGCCGTCCCATCCGCCACGCGGCAGGAAGCTTTCCTTGGATTGAGCCATTTGTCCGCTCGAACCATTTGTATTGTCTTGAGCCTGAGCTTCGGATGCGAAGGTGGCGAGTCCTACAACCAGCATCATTATCGATAGTACAGCTTTCATCTCATTACTCCTTGCGGCTCTCTTACATTTGGATTAACCAGGGATGGTTGGGAATTAGGGGGAAACACAAAAATATTTTGAAAATCCCTAAAAGCCTATCCCTGTGGCGTTTCTTCCTTTCGACTACAGGTTACCTTGGCGCTTTAACCCATTTATACCTGAGTGGTCGTTACAGTTTAGTGACGCATCGTTCGAGACATGCCGGCGGGAATATAGATAGACGTGAAGCAGCAGGGAGAGACGTGGATGGCAAATGGCAGTACAGCTATCGCTCCTTATTCGGACCTATTAAGGTCCGGTGGCTGGACATTGGCTGCCATCTTGATCTGGATTGTCCTTTCTTTGTTTCCTAGTGTCAGAGAACACCAGGTTTTCTTTGCCTGGATGAATGTAGTGATGCTGCTATGTGTTTTGCCTACCGTGCTTTTGCTGATTGGAGTGGGTTACTTTGGGATGAAAGCGAAGTATGTGGGTTCAAGCGCCTGCCTTTTGGTCGCTATCATCATCGCTGAAGTTCTCAATCTCATACCTTTCAATCCCTTTGCTCTCGGCTTGCCATATTGCCTAATGTGCCAGGGGCAGAATTTTTCTGCGTTGGGAAACTTTAAAGCCGCTGAGTTGTGTGCTCGGCGGCTAATGGCTTTTTGGGGCGCCGACAAACCCACACATTCGCAATGGCAATTATCGGCTCTTACTTGTTTGGCAGAGGCTTTGCAGGGACAAGGTCGCTATGACGAAGCCAGTAAAGTATTGGAACCAATGTTCAAAATGGTGGAGACCAATGACGTCTGTGATGAATTACAGGCGGCGGCTCTGAGTGATTTTGCCGGCAATCTCAGCAAACTGGGGCGCGCGAAAGAGGCCATTCAGATGGCAAACAAAGCGCTGACGATTTTAAATTCGATGCCCAATGGAGCCAAGGAACACCTTTCACTGCTGAGCATAGCAATGTCGCAGCTTGGTATAGCTCATGAATGTGCCGGTGACTATCAGCTGGCGTTGGAATGGTACAGAAAGGGACTGGCGGCAAAAATAGAAATGCATGGTGATGACGCTTTAGAAACCGCCTCTGGTCTCAATAACGTTGGTTATGCTCTGACAGAATGCGGCCAGTTAGAAGAGGCTTCAGAAAAACTGGAAAAGGCGCGTCAGATTCTAATTAGATTGGGGCTGCAGGATACAAACAATTGGGCTCACGTTATTGAGAATCTTGGCGATTTGCATCGGGCTATGGGCAAACTCGATGAGGCTGAAAAAGAGCTGCTCGAGTCTCTTCAGTTGCGTAAGAAACGCTTCAAAGAAGATCTTCATCACACCTATCACGACCTCGGCAAACTGTACCGTGACAAAAGAGACTGGAAAAATGCTCAAACTTATTTTGAGAAAGCGCTGTCTGCGCGCGAAAAGAGATTCTCAGCACCGACTGCTCAAACCCTGAAGGAATTCGCCAAACTGATGCAAGCAATGGAGAAAAACGCCGAAGCAACCATGATGCAGCAAAGGGCTGAAGAATTGCTGGCAAAAACAAGCTAAGTCCGTAAATGGTTGTGTGGTAAGGAGTTTCGGATTCGCCGGCTGTCTCGATATCAGTGAATGGGAACCTTTAGAGGTTTCCAACGCCTTACAACGCAGTTCATGGAAAACTTTCAAAAACTGGTGTAATAGGACCGGTACTTTATGATGGAAAAAGAGAATCAATTCAAAGAAGTCTACGTAGCGACAAGTTATGGTCGCATGAGAGCACTAGTCTCCGTCTCCAGGCAGAGTAATGCTGCAACTTACTTTCTATTGCACGGACTTTTGTGCTCAGGCACTTTCATGGAACCTACAGCACATGAGCTTATACCTCAAAATACGGTCTGTATTCCGGACATGCTCGGCTATGGGAAAAGTGAAACCCCAGAGCGCGCGCTCAATATCGAGGAGCATGCTGCTTCTCTAAGGGAACTCATTGACGTAATCGGTCTGGTGCAACCTGTTCTGGTCGGAGGATCCTATGGATGTAGCATTGCAGCCGAATTGGCGGCGCAGCTGGCAAGCGATCCGAAACACAATGTCAGGGCGCTGGTTTTGATCGGCCCCGCAGATGTTCAAGGAAAGTCAGTTCAAGAACTATTAGGCAATTTAGCCAGAGACGGCATCCACGAGCCTGTAATTATGGTTCCAAATGTCATTGGTGATGTTTCAAGAATCGGTATAGATCGCTGTCTCAAGCAATTGGATTATATGTCAGACCATGATCTGGATAAGGCATTGCTGGACTGCGGAGCGCCCATTCTACTTATCAAAGGAGAGCTCGATAAACTTTCAAGTGAGGAGTTGGTGCAGGAAAAGTTTCAAACAGTCCCAAATTGCCAGGCGTTAAATGTAATTGGTTCAGCCCACTGTCTCTCAGTGAGCGAGCCTGCTTTGATCGCCGAAATGCTCCAGGATTTCGTCGGACAGGGTGATTTGAATGACGTTTACAGCGCTGCCTGAGGGATCATCTCAAACATTTTGATTTCGGCGCATTGCCTCTGAGCAAGCAAATCGGTACATGCAGGCTTATAACGCTGTATATGACAAAGAAATTGTAGAGCCATCGCAGGGGGCGAATCGAATACCAGACCTTCTTTCGATAGTGATTAACGATGACGGAAAAAATGTGACCGGCGTCCGTTCCGAACCAAGGAATCAGGTGAAGTAAACCAAGGTCAATACTGAGAAGAGCCATGGCTAGAATGATCTTTCGCGAATCGTTCGCTTCTTGTCCCAGAAAGAAAATTACCGACAAAAGCCCGTGCATCGCAGGTTTCTGTCCTTTGTTTGGTGAAACTATGGCTGCGGTGGCCTCCCCAATTCCGAAAAGGCGAGATTTTACCTCCTCGATTGCTTCCAATACAGAATATCGACGGATCAGCAATTGATCGAATTCAGTCGAAATTTGCATTCCTGTCTTGCCTTCTGAATTCGGAACGAGCGTTACGTCAACCTTCTTTCCGCCGCGCAGCAGATGCAAAACAATCTTTCTCTCCGGATGCAAACCTATGTAGTCTGTTATTTGCCTGATATTTGAAATCTGAAGATCGTCGATGGCAGTGATTTGATCTTTCGAAAGAACACCAGCATTTCTAGCGATTGAAACCCTTTCAGAAAAGTCGAAAACGATAAACTTGGAGACAGGCTCGCCCAGCACGATCAAGGAGGTACCCATCAACAAAATTCCCAAAAGGATATTGAATGGAATACCCGAAACAACTACCAGAATTTTCTTGAACAAAGGGAAGCTCTGAAATGGATTTGCAAGCGGCTCTTGTTCGGGTGCTGGAGGATCTAATTCAGGTATTACGGCATAAGCACCTATAGGCAGTAGGTGCAGGTTGATTTGCGTTCCGGAAAGTTTTGTAAGTTTGAAGTATGGGCTGCCCGGCAGTCCAATACCAAAAATCGGGACCTGGAAACCGAGCATTCTTGCTATCAGTACATGACTTAGCTCGTGCAGTGTGGCAAGCAGCAAAACCATTGAGAAAATCATGATAACGCCAACTAACATAGCGAACTCCTGAAAAATTGTTAGCAAATCATCCGGTGGCTGATGCGGCGTCGCAAAACCAGCCCGGGCTTAGCGCCTGTGTGTTTGCCGTTTTGCAGCACTGGAACTCCATTGACCAACACATGCACCATGCCTTCTGAAAGTTGGTGCGCATATTCGAACGTTGCAGTATCACGAATTTTTTCCGGATCGAAAATAGCAATATCGGCCGCATGCCCTTGATCGATTTTGCCTCTGAAAAGTAGGCCAAGATTGGCTGCGGGCAAGGCTGTAAGGCGACGAATTGCTTCCGGCAATGATATTACCTTTTCTTCGCGAACGTATTTTGAAAGCAAACGGGCAAAATTTCCGTAAGCGCGAGGGTGAGTTTGAGATTTCAAGTATTCACCTGATGGTGACATGGATGAGCCATCAGAGCCGAATGTAACCCACGGTAACTTCAGCTGTTTGACAAGGTTTTCTTCACTCATCCATGAATAAACGGTGTCACCTCGACTGCCATCTTCGATGACCAGATCCATCGCAACCTCAGCTGGATCTTTTCCGCGCTCGTCGGCGATTTGTTTTAAAGTCTTGCCTGTTAAAGGTTTCAGAGCTTCGTTCTTAAAGCCCACCATGAGGATTCCTTCAGGTCCGGCGTGCATATAACCGTTTTCCCATGGCGCTGTCTCACTGAGCATTTCTTGCTTTACGCGCGCGCGAATTTCAGGATCTTTTAGACGTTTTATCCACTGATTCAAACCACCTTCCTGAGCCCAAGTTGGCATTGCCGCATCGAGGCCGGTGTGGGCACGCGTGTACAGATACATATCGGCAGAAATGCGATGGCCTGCGGCACGCGCCTTTTCCAATTCGGCAATTACAGCGTCCATCTTTGCCCAGTTGCGTTTACCAGCAGCTTTTAAGTGATAGATCTCGCAGGGAATTTTGGCGCGTTTGGCAATTGTGATCAGTTCTTGCACGCCTTCAAGCAAATTGTCACCTTCGCTGCGTAGATGTGATGCGTAGATGCCGCCGCGTTTGCCTGCTTCTTCAGCCAGGCTGATCAATTCTTCCGTATCGGCAAAACATGCCGGTGCATAAATGAGCGCAGATGACAGCCCTACAGCCCCCTCGGACATAGCTAGTGAGACTAGATTGAGCATCATCGATAACTCTCGCTCATTTGGTTTTCTATCAATTTGACCGAGCACGTATTCGCGCACTGTCGTAGCGCCGACAAAGGAAGCCACGTTTGTGGATATGCCTTTCAATTGCAAGCGGTTGAGAAACTCACCCAGGCTGCGCCAATTGACATCAAATTTGATGTCTGTTTGCTGGTCGACCATTTCTTTAGCCATCTCATCATTGATTGGCCCCATCGAAACGCCTTCACCAATCACTTCCAGCGTGACGCCCTGGCAAATATTGCTTTCAGATAAACCGTCATGAAGCAACGCTCTTGCAGCATGGCTGAGCATGTTGATAAAACCAGGGGAAACAGCCAGTCCGCGCGCATCAATTTTCAAAGTCGCATCAGCGTATTTCAAATTGCCGATGTCGACAATTATGCCGCTGCGCAAGCCTATGTCAGCAACGTACGGTTCACCGCCAGAGCCGTCGTAGACAGTGCCGCCACTTATGAGAGTGTCAAAGTGCATGTGTTTCCAATCCGCCACTGCGTTTTGAGCACAATGCCGGCGACATTCTAGTCTTTCTTAACCTTCGACCAGAGCTTAAGCATCCAGGACGATTTTTGTTTGGCACTGGCATCATCAGCAACTTGATCGGGTGTGTCCCATGCCACTTGTTTCAACGCTTCGTGAAACTCAAGACCGGTGCGCGCGCACATTTGCAAAACACGAGCCACTTGTTCGGGACGGAGGATTTCATCCTTGACCAGATCCTGACTTTGAATTGCCGCGTCGATCAAACGTTGATCGACCATTTGCGTGGAGATCAAAACTTCGCCCAGACTAACACTCAATTGCTGTGACAAGTTCTTCGCCTTGATCATGTCATTCTCAGTCAAAATGCCAGAAAGCTGAAGAAACTCGACTACGGTATTGGTCTTATCGATTTGTTCTTTGCGAGCCAATTTCTCTTCCAAAACCGCCCGTACAGTCACGCCTTGAGTGTGAGCTGTGCGCAGAATTTCTGCAGCCTGAGCGGCTGTGAGATGCCCCTGGGCGACGAGATCTTGAAGTTTTAGACTCTCTTCAAGGGTGGTGTTGGAAATCATCCCTGATTGGACCAGAACATCGCCTATTTGCCTGTGGCTTTCCAGGCCTACTTCCACAGCAGTGATTTTGTCGCCTTCGGTGACGATACCGGCGGACGTGAGCAAGTCACCGACTCTTACAGACTCTTTGCCGGGCTTATAAGCACCGACCTGCTGCAGTGACTCCTCTATCGTTTGTTGTTTGCGTGAAGCGGACCGCAAGCCTTCTACGGCTTGTTCGCGGCTGATTTTCCCATCGCGCAAGAGAACTTGCGCTGTGAGTGCAGAAGCCAGAAGAGCTGGGGAAACTGCACGGTTGAGAACCAGACAGCGGCCAACAGGTAAGTTGTTTTCATGGCTCTGTCGAACTGCCTCTTCCATACGCTCGGAGGTGACTACTCCGGCTGCTTGCAAAAGTTCACCCAGTTCGTTGGATGACATCGATTCGCGCTGCGGCGGCTGCCAGCCGAGCCTGCGGAAGGCTTCCTCCAGGGGGATCTTGCTCTTGCAGGCAAGATTGAGAGCCTTAATGCCAAAATCGTTGGCGATTACACCTTCTCTAAGAAGCGATTGCACTTCAATGGCAACTTGCAGGTCGCTTTCACTTATTTCGCCGATGCTCATTAAGACGCGACCCAAAGGAGTCGTCGACTTCTTGGCTATTTGCAGCGCCTCCATCAAAACTTCAGGTCTGATGACATTGGCCGCCACAAGCAACTCACCAATTCGCTTGGGACCTGCTCGTCTCTCTTTGACTATTTCCATTTCTTGACGACTACCTGAAAAGCGATTTTTGGCAAACCAGCAAAATGCTTGAGCCTTCCTGTGGAAAGGCAAAAAATTAGGGGTCAGTATTTAGTCTACCAGGCGAAACGCCCAACCAGCCTAGAAATACCGTAACCTATAAATAAACAATGCCCAGTTCTAGCCTTGTTAAAACAGCCTCAGACCTCATTCAAAGCGGGACGAGGTCTGGGTTTGCCAATCTTATCGTGACAACAACGATACAAATGACAAGAGCAAGCATCGCCAAATTAGGAGATGCTTGCTCTAAGAGCCAAACAGTTTTTCGGTGGTTTGCAGGGGCGATGCAAGCATCGCCCACCCAAGTTTAGTAGTTGTCGTCGTAAGGAACGACGAAACCTTTACCTTGGAAGATCATGCTGTGGCTGCCGGAGTGAGGGCTCGGATAGCCAACAAAACCGTGATGCATTCCATAGAACAAACCATGTCTTGCACCGTAGAGCCCACCAGCCAGGAGTCCTACAGGTCCGCCGGTCAAGCCTCCGGCAACCAATTCATAGGTGCCGTCTTCTTTGCCGAGGTTGCGGGAAACCATTTTGGTTCCGCCAATCGCGCCCTTTACTGCGTCTTGGAAAGCAGCGGTCGGAACATCCCAAATGGTTGTTACGGCCATGCTGACCAGGCGGCAGGGGAAGTAAGCGATTTCATAATATACACGCGCCGATTCAGGGCGCTCCGGATAGGCAAAGCTCGGAGCTGCTACCGAAGTAAGCAGACCAGCCGCCAAAAGTAACGAGGAAAGGACCTTCTTACGCATTATTTTCACCATCTTTCCTATTTAAGTGGTTCAAGGGGGGCTTATTTCTCTTCCATGGTGAGATAGGACCATCTGCTGTAGGGCTTTTCCCAGCCTTTCTTCCAGCCATGACCAAATCCGTGGAATCCGCCGATGGTGCCACCGACAATTGCTCCACCTGTCCCGAATATCGGAGCGGCAGCGGCTCTTTGGCCGGCTCCCTTTTCATCTCCGAATTTGCCTGCCCAGTGAGTTGTTCCTTTGAGGGAGCCATGATATCCGCCATCAATAGGACCACTGATCAGACCTGTAACTAAAGCGCCTTCCAAAGCACCAGCTGTTCTAAATGGTGCTTGGAGGCACCACATGACTGGCTTAGCTTCGTAGTCAAGCGCGAGAGCAGGAGCTACTGCACTCACGGCGACCAACGCCGAAAAAACGATACGACCGATTGATTTCATTGTTTTTACCACCATATTTCCAGACTGCCTGACAAAACTGTTTGGCTCAATGCCAGGCAGAGCTAGTAACTACTTCTCTTCTGTTACCAAATACGATTCAGTACTGAAAGGCTTTTCCCAGCCCTTCGAGAAGGCATGCTTGGCACCATGCAAAGCGCCGTAAGGGATGCCCCATACGAAGCCTACTGGGAATCCGAGCAAAGCGCCCGCGATATTTTGTCCGGCGCCTTTGGAATCACCAAAGTGCTCGGCCAAAGTGCGCTGGCATTTCATTGGAACGCGATACAGCGAATCAACGACGATGCCTTCCGGCACATCGATGAGAACACCGGTCACGACCCCGCCTACGCCAACCATATTGTGAACAGGACCATCACCATCTGCAAACGACGGGGTAGCCGTTCCCAGAGCGAGCGCTCCTGAAATTAACATCGCTAGTGTTCTTTTGGTCATGTTTTTCCACCTGGCAGGAGGATGGCTCGCTTGAACCACCCTCATTAAGTACCTAATGACTTGATAGGGGTCTCATCGACTTTCCTATTTCCTACTCGTCTTTGAAAGTGAAGGCATCTTTGCTGAACGGTTTTTCATAACCGGTCTTCATTCCATGCCAAGCACCGTCAGCTATGCCGTAAGTACCGCCGCCGATTGCACCGAAAGGTCCACCAACGATTGCACCAAACATTTGATGGTATTTTCCATCTTCATTGCCGAGCTTACCGGCAACCCATTTTGTCGACTTGATAGCGCCTCTGTTGCCATCTTTGACAACTCCGAGCGGCACTCCGACAACTGTGCCCACTCCGGTTCCGACCAGTCTTACCGGAAGAAATACAATCTTCTGGAAAGTGGTTTCGTCGCCGGCAAACGATGGAGTAACCAAGGAGCCGACAAATACCGAAGCTAGCAAGAATGAGGAGGCTAACTTTTTAATCATGCTTTTCTCCATCTCTTAGCAAGCGTTCTCTAATTCCCAGACCTGCGGTCACGGGACACAAGCAATTCTACCTAATTTGTGCGACTCGTCCAGGTTTTCGCCAATAATGTAAAAACGCACAAAACGCCGAAAGTCCTTTGCCAGCCTGGTTTTCGGCGAATGACGTTCTTGTAAAATGTTTGTGTGATAACTGATCGGTTTCCAAGTTCTATATCTCATCTAAATACCGACGCATATTGA
>PNLN01000174.1 GCA_013823055.1 Cyanobacteria bacterium DS2.3.42 | reverse complement strand
CAAGCACTTCACGCTGTCGTTTCAAACTACAAAGAACATCTATATCAATCCGGGATCGATCGATCACTTGCGCACAATCAAGACCAAGCGCGCATTTGTAGTCACATCGAGATCAGCTGCTCGCAGAGGACACCTCTCGATGGTGTTGGAGCGCCTGCCGCAAGACTGCCGCGTCGACGTCTTCTCCGAAGTCGGAGCGGAGCCGGAGTGGGCGACTATTCAACAAGCACTTCAAGTAATGGCGCAGAGCCAGCCGGATACGGTAATTGCTTTGGGTGGTGGATCTGTTCTCGATGCCGCCAAAGTAATGCGACTGTTCCATGATTATCCTGATTTGAAACTGAAAGAGATTGCATTCAACTTCCTCGATTTCCGCCATCGCATGGCCGAGTTTCCCAAAGGCGTAAAAACCCAACTGGTAGCCATTCCGACCACTTCCGGAACCGGCTCGGAAGTAACTCCGTTTGCTGTTTTGAAAGACAGTCAATCACAGAGAAAACTTTCACTGATTGATGAGACGCTACTGCCGACGGTGGCAATAATCGACGCCAATTTGACCAAGACATTGCCGCGCGATATCACTGCCGACACTGCTTTCGATGCCCTTACGCACGCACTGGAAGCGCTTGTTTCCACGGTTGCATCCGACTACACAGATGGTCTTGCCTTTGAAGCAATGCGTCTGATTTTCGAAGCGCTGCCGGAAGTTTTGAAGAATCCAACGAATGTTGTCTGGCGGCATAAATTGCACAATGCTTCCTGCCTGGCAGGCATGGCGATCGGTAATGCATCAGTCGGCGTAAACCACGCACTGGCTCATAGTTTGGGCGGTCACTTCGATGTGCCGCACGGTAGAGCCAACGGCGTGTTTCTCGTCTCCACTCTGGGATACAACGCCAGCATTCCGAACAAATTCATGGTGCAATCCTGCTATCCACTTTGGGTCGCTGCTGAAAAATACGCACGGGCTGCTCAATTCCTTGGCTTGGATGAAGACGGCAAGCCGGCCGGCAAAGGCAAAGGCGACAAGCTGACGAAAGAGGACATCAAGCAATTGAACCTGTCGTTGCGCCGAGCTGTCTACGACCTTTCAGCTCATTGCGGACAACCTATGTCTATTGCCGAACTCGGAATCTCACAAGAAGACTTCGCAACCGCTATGCCTGACCTGGTTCGTGGCGCCTTCGAGGATATGGCAGTCAGAACAAATCCTGCCGTGCCTTTATTTGAAGACTTGAAAGACTTGTTCATCAACGCTTATCCGCCCAGACAAAGACCGTAAGTCGGATGCAATCTATTGGAGTAAGACTCGTGACAGAAAAGAGCAAAAAATCAAAAGATTCCGGCGCGGCCGTGAAAGATTCGGTCAGCTTTCGGCTTCCAGGACCATTGATCAAGGGTCTGGACGACGTCGATAAGCTGATGGCATCGAATTCAGGCGACCTGGCACTGGATTTCTCGGACTGTACCTTCATCTCCGTCGAAGGATTGGAATGGCTGGAAGAAATGCTTCTTCGCGCTCAATCGAAAGGCGTGTCGGTCAATTTCACCAATGTGACGCCGAGCGTTTATAAAGTGTTCAAAGTCGCACACATCGATTCTGTCATGGGCGCTTGCGGCCTGCCAATCTCCGGACCGGTTTGCTAGTCGGAACATTCGACACTTACATTACTGAAATGCATGACGTCGCCCCACAGACCTTGGTAGAGGGACGCTTAAACAGCTGATAACTGCTAATATTGCAGGCAAATGAGTGAAGCGCCGTCGATTAAGGTAACCCAGCTCACGAAGGTTTTTGGAAAGAGAACCGTCGTTGACCATCTTGACCTGGAAGTACATCCAGGTGAATTGTACGCGCTTTTGGGCGACAATGGTGCCGGCAAAACCACGACAATAAACATGCTGACCACGCTTCTGAAGCCGACGTCGGGCAGGTTCAGTATTGCTGGTTTTGATGGTATTTCGAATCCTGAGAAGGCTAAATCCAAGTTCGCTGTCGTTTCGCAGGAAGTGGCGCTCTATCAGGAGCTGACAGCTTTCGAGAACCTTATGTTCGTTTCTCGTTTGTACGGTTTGCCTAAGGAGGGAGCCAGAGAGAGAATCGAACAGCATCTCAGTCAGTGGGATTTGCTTGCGCGCAGAAATGACTACATCGGAGATTTTTCGGGCGGCATGCAGAGAAAGCTTTCCATTGCCGGAGCGTTGCTGCGATCGCCCAGAGTCTTGTTTTTGGATGAACCTACAGTTGGGCTAGACCCAGGATCTCGCCAGCATATCTGGGAGATCCTAACCGGCTTGAAACACGAAGGCGTGACCATTTTTCTGACTACGCATTATCTTGAAGAAGCGGAATTGCTTGCCGATCGCGTTGGCATTATCGTGCGCGGAAAGCTCATCGCCGAAGGAACGATTGACGATCTGCGTGGGCGATTGAATCATATGAAGTCGATTTGCGTGCGTATGGCTCGGCGGCCGACGGCTGAGGAGCTTGATTCCAGCTTAAGTCGTTTGCGCAATTTCGCGTTTGGGGAAGTCAGCTACGATGAATTGAGAAATATTTTTTCCATCGCGCTTTCTAACGAAAGGCATTTATCCGAGACACTACGGGCGGTGACTGATTGGATTGAGACCGAGCACATTCCCATTACTGGAGTTTCCACAAGCGAACCGAGTCTCGAAGAGATTTATCTCGCGCTGTCACATGAAACTGTTCCACTGCCTAAAACAGAGCCGGCTCCTGCGGTTCCAGTCAGTAAGGAAAAATAGATATGGATCAAGTTTTAGCGATCATGCGAAAAGACTTGCGGCAGTGGATCAGGCGTCCAGCATATTTGTTTGCCAGCTTGATCATGGCGATTTTAATCGTCGCAGTTGTCGGCGATACCTTGTCCGGTGCAAGGCATATTCCTTTTGGGTTGTACGATCCCAACAATGTAAGCGACCTCAAGAAAAAGCTCGGGACCAGCGAACGCTTTGAAATAATCGAGTATCAAAGTATCGATCTGGCAAAACGTGATTTGCTCGGCGGTAAGATTGTGGCTTTTGCCAAAGTTGATGAAGACCCACTCGAAGATACAATCGAGATCGTAACGGAAGGGCACAATCCATTTGTTGACGATCAGATTTCGATGGGGCTTTTGCGCGGATTAACAGGCCCGGGAAATCATAATATTGAAACAGCGATCAAAACAACTTCGTTGTCTAATTTCGAATACGAGCTGCGCGATTTCATAACTCCCGGTCTCACAGCTTATCTTTGCTATGTTCTTGCCTCGATGAATCTGGGCTTTTCCTGGATTTATGAGTGGATGGAAAAAACTTACCGGCAAATTATTCTTGCGCCACACGGCTTGCGTTCTGCAATCATTGCAAAAACGCTCACAGTTACTTTGCAGGCGTCGGCTGTTCTTTGGCTTGCTCTGACCTTAACTGCGCCACTTGTTCACTTCACGCTGGGCACCAATCCACTCGGTTTGATTGGCATAACGCTCTTGAGCGTATTTTGTTTTGCTTCGATTGGGTTGTCGTTTGCCTGCTGGCTGCGCACTATTCGCGTGTACACGATGACTGTTTCAATTCTTGGTGTGGCTCTCATGTTTGTCTCCGGCATCATTGTGCCGCTCGAGGCGATGCCTCCGTGGGAGCAGCTGATTGCCCGCTGCATGCCACTCTACTACGCAGCCGATGCGTTCAAAGGTGTATTTCTGGACACTCCTGCGCGTTACGGCCAGGACATTTTTGTTCTGCTTGCCTGGAGTATTTCGGGACTTCTAATGGCTGCATTCTTGCTAACGAAAAGACAAGCTGCACTTTAGAATCGGTTCGTTCGGGGTATCTACGTTGGCTTCTGAAAGTGCGAAAAAATTGCATCAACTGATTTTGATTCCGGTTGTCTTTTGCTTGTGCATACAGTTTGTACCGCGGGCGGTTGCGGCATCTTCGAAACCGGCAACCGAAAAGGATGTTGTCGAGACTTTTATCGCCGACGTTTCTCGCTCAGACAGCGCGCCGAAAGCTAAAGACAGTTTTAAAGACGCAGCTCAAAGCATGGATTTTGAGGAAATGGCTAAACGCGCATTTGGTGAATCAGGCTGGCCGAAGTTTACCGCAGGCGAGCAAAAGGAAGTGGCTACGCTGTTCAAGCGCCTAATTCAGATTCGTTTTTATCCGCGCTGGCGCCGCGTTTTTCAAAAGGGACATTTTGAATTCATTTCTCAAAGCAAACAAGGCAGCGATTCCCTTGTTGTCGGCAGACTTGATTTGGATGGAAAGAAAAGCGCTCTTACTTTCCGGCTCATAAAATCCAATGATAGTTTTAAGCTGGTCAGCATGTCGGTGAAAGACAAGGATTTGCTGGAGCGCACATCGGTGCGATTGAAGCGTGGGCTTTCTCAAAAAGGTGCGGCCGGATTGATCGCTCACCTTAGAAAGAGAACAAACGAAAGTTCAAAAGAAACAGCCGAAAAGCCCAGGCTGGAAGAGTTAATCTCAGGCGGCAAGTGAAGGTTTTCTCTGTCTTGTGGCAGTGGCCCCTAATTCGGGTCGGCCAATAGTAACCTTTCGGCTACGAGGCAACCTTGACTGGTCTGAACAGGCCTATTAGAATTATAAGTGAGAGTTAATGTTGCGCTTAGTGAGGCCCTGACCTCGCAACACACCATGTGTGCCCCGCCGAGTGCTTCCGTTGGGTCGGTAAGAGGAGTTGTCCTATGCTGCAGCGCGGTTGTAATTTTGGTCATGGCTCAAAACGCCGACCATTGGGAAGTTGGATGAACACGCGCGGCCAGCGCGGCAACATGATTATTCTGGTCCTTGCGATTCTTATGGGAATTTTGATGCTGCTTCTGGCATTTTCCCTCAGCTACGTTCGCATGCTCGGTTCGAATTCAGAACAAAAAACGGCTATCGAAGCGGCGGCTTTGGCTGCGGCTCGCGATCTGGGACGTGTAGTCATCGAAGACCCGAATTTCGGATTTATCTCGATTTCCGACGCCGCCCCATCGACACCTAACACAAAAGCCGATGACGGGTTTTCGTTGCCGGTGACCAGCATCAACACCTTGCTGGGCACGATCAGATTGGACATGATTATTGCCAGTCAACTCGGCAATGCCACCATGACCACGCTTGCGGAGACCGACTACACGAACGCCATGGCAGCGAAAGACTTTCTAGTTGCAGCGTTGCAACAGGCAATGCTTCCCGGCGGCGGTGGATCAGTCTTGAGAGACGTCGACGGCAATTCCGTCAGTCCGTATCAGGCTGCAGTTGAGGCCTACCAGCAGAATGTTGTTCGCATCGCCGGCGGCAACTCACGTTTGGTCAACGGTTCGATGAAATTGACTCTTGGATGCTTGTCCAAACCCTCAGCTACGGCAACGGCCGTGCCAACTCCCAACGGATTGGCGAGTGTGAGCGGTGCGCAGACAGTGCAAGGCTGTTATACGTCATACAATGATGTTCCGTTCGGTGGTAGGAGCTTTGTTTTTGCCGGTATAGGCAAAGACGTTAAGCTTGTCGATCAGAATGTGTTCACCGTTTCGCCAGGCAGTGTTCCATATTTCATTCCGACAATCGTAAAGGCGGAAGCCGATCATATGATTGTTTCGGCGGGAGCCGGCGGGACAAATATCGTTCATGCCGTCGCCTGTGCGCAGCCTGCCAACGTGCATGACCCGAGACCGGCGCCGGGCGCCCTTACGCTCTCCTTCTTGAGCGGAAAGCTTGCAGAGATGGGTGAGCCGGCCAATTTGATTGATGATCCTCTGATGGCGGGTGAGACGTTAAAGATTAAAACGTCAATCGGTGGAGATACACCGGGTGGTGGCACTTTGACTCCGACGACCTTGCCTCCCTATGGCAGTTCCATGCCCGCTCCGCAAGGCATGTCCACTGGATTCTATGATTGGATACGCAGAGCCGGTACCAGAGCCGACATCAGCGCTACGAAGAATTTCATGACCACGGCTTTCAAGCCAGGAATTACTGATACCGTGGGTGGTGTCAATGTTTATACGTGGAATTCTGACGGTACAATCAAATATGTTCAATTAACCAATATCGGTACTCGCAATGTCGTTGTAAGTGATCTGCAGGGTTTTGTAGAAACCTCCGGTGTCTACAACAGTTCAAACGGCAGCAGCTACGAAGTGACCGCAACGGATGAATGCAGGCAGCCAGGAAGAATGCGTGGCGGAAGACACGGCGGAGAGCCACTGGTTGATGCAATTGTTCAGGCCGCGGCCGGTATGCCGGGCGACATTATTGCCGGAGACCGAGATGATTTCGGCACAAACATTGCTGGATTGGCATCGTTGTTGCTGATGATCGTTGTCTCCTCCGGACTGTTCGCTGTTGGTACCCACCGCAACAGCAACGTGATGCGACGGTTGGCGGCGGCAGTGCTTCTTGCTGGGACCTGTGCCTCTAGCCTTGGATTGCTGACTGCCTGCGGCGGAGGCGGAGCACCGCCACCGGTCGTGGTGACAACTACGGTTACTGGAGGACGCGTGCCCAGATCAACGTACACTTCCAACGGCATCGTCGTCGATGTAACTTTCAAGAAAAAGTAGTCGCCAGACCAACCGAAATCACAAGCAAAGGGCGGTTTCTATAAGCCGCCTTTTTTGCCGCCCTGCGCATTTGCAAACACGTCTTTCTGCCCGCGCACCACCCACGGATCTTGCAAAATTTGCTTTTGAATTTTGGCTGGCACTTCATACAACTCGAATATCAATTTGTCTATGTCCTTCTGAATGATGGTTTCTTTTGCTCTTGCCCATGACAAGAATTCCGAGCATTCCGAGTCTTCTTTGCGTTTTTCAATGACGAGTTTTTCTGCCTCACGCGCTAGATTTACTGCTGTTTCGGCGAGTTTTGAAACCTCAAATTGCGTGGTTGTGCCTGGTTGCGCGTACGGTAGTCTTCGGAGATCGCCAATTTGAAAATTGATGGTGGGGTTGAGTACGCCCATGAGAAAACGCACCAGAGAGGAGTTCATAAATCCCAGCATGTAGAGTCTGATCGGCTCTGGCGTGAAAACGGACGAACTGGCAATGTCGAAAATGCTGTCCGGGCTGAGCAGCCTGGCTTTGAATCCCTGCGTTCCTATATATGAATAGGTAATGCCAGGCTTGAAGTAATAGTCCTCGCCTGGCAAGCTGCGCGACTGCCCTCGAGACACTCTATAGTTGCGAATGACGTCACCACCTTTTACCCAGTGCAACAGATAAGGGGTTGAGTGATACCATTTTTTTCCGCCGCCCTTATCGTAGGGAACGTATTCATGACGCCTGTCTTCCGGCACTTCATCAAACTTCTTGACGAACATTTTATTGTTGCAGGTGAACAGACCGTTGACCACAATGATGCCGCCTGGACCGTTTTGCAAAGGCGGGTGGTGGTCGAACATTTCCAATATGGATGGTGGGCACCATGGCGCCAATAGGGCTTTTGACTCAGAAGCCGACTTTGCCTTTTGACTGTCTCTGACTGACAAAATAGATTTGATCCCGGAAATTTCTGCTTTTCTCTTTTCTTCCGGGTAAAGTATGCGTGCATACCGAAGGGTTGCAGAGGCGCTCTGCGAGCTGTTTATGGTAGTCTTGCGAAAAGTAATAATGGCATTGTTGACTTTCTCGCCTGGTCTGGTCGGAAAGCTTCCAGAACCTAATTGCACCAGTGTTTCAATTTTGCTTTCCTGATCGATTAGTTTTCTCAGAGGCGCGAAGCGCGATATGGAAAGCACGCTCTGCTGGCAGATTAAGCTGGCTTTTGCGTTTTCTTTCAATAGGTTTAGAGACAGCTCCACGAATGCTGAATACAGATCGTATTTAGAAAGAACATAATTCTCTTTCAAAAATTCAGATAGGCCCTGCGGCATGTTGCGCATGCTCATGTATGGCGGATTTGCCGCAAGCGCATCGAATTTGTGCGGCAGTAAGGAGACCGGCAAAATTGAGGATGGTTTGCTGTTGTCGACCGGAAGAAGGTACGTGGAACCAGCAAGTCGTTCGATAGGAAGGCGCAGCGAGCCGCCGATACTGGCATGCCAGGCTGGTTCTGTGGTATTTGCTTTTTTTGTGCCTTCTAGTTGGGTGCGCTGTTTTTCATTCGATTCAACTATCGTGAAAACATTCGCCACGCTCAACGGTGTTTCTAAATCCATGTCTCGGCATGCCAAATAGATGCTGAAGTTGGCAGCCGCGCTTAATTGCGGATCGATCTCTAGTCCGTAAAGGCATTCGCTCACTGCCTTTTGCAACGCTGCTGTTTTTGGGATTCCAGAAGCGGTCATAAGTTCAACAGTACGTTTTAACGCAGGCACTAAAATGTGACCGGCTCCACAAGCCGGATCGACAAATGTTTGTCCCTCTTCCGAAATCGCCTCTTCTACCAAAAAGTCAGCTATCCATAAGGGAGTAAACCACTTTGTGTAAAACGGTGAATGGCCATCAGCACGTGCTGTTTTTTTCAATTCCTTTTCACTTTGATGGATAAGATATTGAAAAACCCACCCTGGAAATAGAGGGTCACTCAGTGCGGCTAGAGCGCTTGTGCGCTCTTGACCGGCAAACGATTTTTTGAGGCAGGCAATAGCATCTGCCGCTGCAGTCTCAAAGATTTTAGGTTGAAAGACACCATGCATATTGAGGAGCAAGTTTCCGGCGGCGATTGCCATATCGCAATCGTCTGTGTGCAGTGATGACAATCCAAAAACATGGTTGGCGATGTTTAGAAGTATGGACCCTGGTGGTGTTCCGGTAAGATTTCCAGGAATTAGCCCTCTATTGGCGAGACTTAAAAGGCAAGAAAATAGCCAGGTGGCCTTCGCATTTTGTGCGATCCCATCCTGGTTGTCCAAATGATTTAAGCCATTGACTTCGCGGTTGTTGACTCGAGTCGCCGCAGTGTTCGTTTTTAAAAATACCGTGCTCAGCTCGTCAGTGAGCTGTTTTACAATGGGCAATTCCAATTTCTTATCGCTCAATTTGTCCACGCGTGCTCCTTGTCGCGCGTGTCAACGGAGAAATTGTGTATGGTGGCAATAGCTGCAATTTCTCCATCCGGAATTGAGATGTTTTTTCCTTTTAGTCCGTTTGTATCGATTATGATCATTCAAAAGTGGCTATACGAACGGGTTCGTTGTCTCTCACTATTTCCAGGTTAAGTCGGTGCTTATCGCCAAAGGCGGCAAGTTCAGAGCCTACTTTTAAGCGCTCTTTGGGTCCGACTGCATCTTCCAGGATTGCCCGAACTTCCGCCTCAGTGCTTCGCCCGTGTTCGGCGGCGCGTATGCGTAAAGCTCTATGTGTCTCGTCCGGCAAATTTCGCACTGTAATTGATGCCATGTCGGTGCCCCAATATTTATGATATCAATGCTAGCATTGACATCAAGAGCGCTAAGTCAATGCGCGCGTGCGATAAGCCTGGTACAAGCCTTCCAGGTACTCTTCCGGGCTCTTCGTGCTGGGAGTGTCAGCAAGTTTTTCTTTGAAGTGTTCCATCAGCTTGAGTGCTACCACTGGACGTTGTTTTTTCGCCATGGTCTTGCGCCGTTTCAAAAAGCTGAGCAACAGCTCGTACTCTTGCGGCGTAATGCGACCGATGTCCAGCATGTCCGCATCTACTACTTTGGCGTCGTCCAAAGCCAGGTCGTCTTTTGCCGTCGTCAAAAGTTCTGAATTACGCTCGCGCACGACAACTGTGCCTGCAGCTAAATCGCCCAGGCGGCGTTCGTTGTTGTCGACCATGATTGAGAGCACACCGATAAACATCA
>PNLN01000173.1 GCA_013823055.1 Cyanobacteria bacterium DS2.3.42 | reverse complement strand
AACTTATTATCTCTTGACAACACGAAGGGTGCGTGCAAAGATGCAAATACAGCTGTAATCAGCTTTGGCGGCTTCTTATGAAGCATGGCGGCAAAATGTTGGCAGGCAGGGAGTACGCGCCTTGCCGGTTGGGGGTTAAGTAAACGAACTGTGCTTCAGGCGCTGAGTGCGTGCGCCGCTGCACATCTGTCAAACGAAAAGACATATCACAAGCAGCTTCTGTCCATTAGCTTCATCGCTGTGGCCACGCTTATGCATCCACGATTCGCATTCCCGAGTGTGCGTTGAGTGGAATGGGGGACGTATGAATGAATCACAAACACGGCTTCTGATTCAACGCGAGTTGGACGGAAATCTTTCAAAAGAGGAAGAAGTACGACTGAGACGAGTTCTTATGGTGAGCGACTCAGCAGTGAGCTTTCGCGCCAATCTCAGCCAGGTGGTCGCGGTTGCAAAAGATCTGGAACTTCCGGATGATGTTCGGCCGAGCGACAGCAGTCAATTGGCAGTTGAGATCATTGAAAGCCTGCCGGTCATCAAAGGAAATTTCTGGGATCCCCTGTTTGATATTTTTGCAGGACGTAAGTCCGCAGAAAAAGATTTGCGTAGCACTAGAAGCGTCGGGAGCAGCTCTCAGACAAGCACAGCATCTGCAAAACTTAAAAGCGTTCAGCAAAATTCTTCTGCGCATCACACAGCGATTAGTAACTCCGGTTCACGCAGCGTAATTGATCCGGCCGTTCTTTACCCAAGCAAAGAAACAGTAAAAGAAGAAGAGAAGAAGACCCCTTATGGCTTGCCTTCAGTTGATCAATACCTAACAGGAACACATTCTGCAGTAGGAGGATTGGCAAAGAAACTGCGCAAAGACTTCGGCAATACCCAAACCGAAGACGTTGGAAAAACTCTTGCCGACGCTATCAGAGAGAAAGTGCACGAATCGTATCACTCATCTCACGAAGACGAGCACCACGACGAAAGATTCGATCAGGCGCAAACGGATGCATACGAAGCATTTCACGGCGACGAACAAAATGCACAAATTGCACAACGTGCAGTCGAAATACCAGTTGATAATGCTTCAGGTGATAGCCCACTTCCTGAGGCATCACAGAGTTTCTCTCCATCATTCGTATTGCCTGTCGCACCAACACTGCCGGAAATTCTGCCGGCCAACATCACTACTCAAGATCTTGCCACAAGCATAACTCTTGGTTCATCAATGGTCTTGACTGTGGCGCCTCAAGGCTCAGGCATCAAGGCAATGCCGCAAACGCCAAAACTACAACCGTCAGCAAGTGGTCATAATTTCGCTGAACAGGAGTTTGTAGACTGGAAATCGGGAGCCTATCCTACAGTGCCACCACCTGTGAAGCCCTGGTCTGAAACTCAGAGCGAAACAGGTCCACTGGCACCATTTCCGATCAGTGCAACAAAATGGACAAATCAAACGCCCGATGCGTGGACTGATTGGGTACCGCCGCCTACTCCGGAAAACCCCGCACCACCGGCGGATCCGTGGGCACCTCCCATGGCACCGACACCACAAACCATGCAAGCGCCCTGGGCACCGAACCCGGTGACTGCTCATATGGTTCCAGTCCAATTTCAAAAGTCGTCACAGTTCGTACCCATACCAATCGTACCGACACCAGTCATAAAGTTACCTGTATTACCTGCACCTGCCCCTACACCTGCACCGGTTCCCGCGCCGGCTCCTATGCCGGTCGAAAAACCTGTGCATGAGGAACCGTCAGCATTAAAGACATCAGATGAAGCAGTCGGCTACGAGCCGACAATCGTTCCTGTCACTCGCAACTCTTTACCGATTGATGCCCTTAACGAGCGAATCAACCAGCTCTTCAATGAGCCGGCACAAGCAAAACCTCCAACCGTGGTTTCCCAACCGCCCGTTGCAGAACCAATTTGCAAGGAAAACAATGCGCTGGAAAACGACCTCAAAGAATGCCACTCTGCCATTGGAAGATTGGCCGACATTCGCTACTCGACAAACAGTCCTGGACACATCAAAGATCTCGGCAGATTCTTGCTCACCGACGAAACCAGAGCATCGGTCGGAAACACTATCAGCAAAGGACTCGGCCACAGTCATGCGCGCGTGGTCAGCCTGGAGGCTGCTCAACAAATGGCAGCAGTGCTCGAGCCTGTACTTCAATGCCCAGGCGTATCCGGCTACATGGTTTGCGGCTATGACGGTCTGACCATATCCAGCAGTTTTCCCGGCGATGTAGATATAGAGATGCTCGGCGGATGTGCCCTGGTCACTTTCATGAATTCACATTCCATCATGAAGGTCCTGGGACACACAAGAATCAATCAACTGATTTTGAACACACCCGGCGGGTGCATGCTTTTAGCTGACTTCGGCAAAGGAATTCTTGTCACATTAACCAACGAGATGGACGCCGCAATGCTGGCTAAACTCACCGAAACGATTGAGTTTGTGTCTTCTGCCTAGTTAGGAACATAAAACCCTGGAAGGCGTCCATAAGCCTGTAGTGGCGATGCCAGGCCATTGGACCTCCCGGGGAGATTCGGCAATGAGACTTTCAGCCCTTGCTGCAATAGCATGCCTGTTGCTCACGTCGAATACAGCATTCGGTCAAGGCAATTTCAGAATTCAAAGGGCACATGCAGACGACCCAGTCGTTTCGGTGTCCGACTTTAGTAATCAGCCAAACAGCGTCAATTCGCTCAAGTTGACTCCAAACCAAAATGAGCCAGCAGCAGCTAGCGGCTGGGCGAATGAATTTGCAGAGCCTGAAACCGTGAAAAAAGTTCTTGATGCCGCGGCCTTCGCCAACCGCATGCTGCAAACTGTACGATCGCGCCCGGCACCTCAAAGTTTCGCGTCAATTCCAGAAAACATGAACCGCCCAATTAGCGGAATGCAGTTGGCACCAATGGAGGTGGCCCGTCTGCGCGGTCGGCACGTCACGATCATCATGGATCGCTCCGGCTCTATGAAAACAGAGGACTGTGCAATGCCGATGTCTTTCGGCGCTTTTTCTCCGCGGAGCATGAGCCGGTGGGATTGGTGCTTGAATCAGACTGTTGACCTTGCAAGACAAACAGCGCAGGTTTTGCCGAGGGGTTTGACACTTGTATTTTTCAGCGGCAGCGACTCTGTTTATCACAATGTTCGCAGTGAAATGATCCCAAATTTGTTTTCCCGCAACTCTCCTGATGGTGGCACAAACCTCGTCGGAGCGTTGAAGCGACAACTTGATGACTATTTCCGCGCGCAATCGATGGGCAACACTGAACCCTTGGTCCTGGCTGTCGTCACCGACGGCGACCCGGACAGTCCACGCGCTCTCAAAGAATTGATCGTTCAGGCGACACATCGAATGACATCGCCCGATCAGATTTCAATCACATTTTTGCAAGTAGGCAACGACTCAAAGGGCGGCAACTTGCTTAATGAGCTAGACCATGGTCTGACCATGGAAGGTGCAGGCTATGACATTGTCAGCGTCACGCCTTTCAGACAAGTGCTCTCGCGAGGACTGGCAAAGAGCCTTGTGTTGGCGGTGCAAAACCCACCCATGGCACGTAGATTCTAAAAACCGAAATTCCGGTAAACTATTGGCTCGTATAGCTTGCTGGAATTGCCAATGAAGTTTTCGAGGATCGCAGCATCGGGTCGCCTGGTCAAACGTGCGTTGCCGGCCATTCTATTTGCAATGTTGTTACTCACATCGCCAATACAGATGCAGTGGGCGACTGCGGTCGGGACGGACGCTTTTCATGAAGTCCATCACCACATCGTCCATAAAAAATTCAAACTGGCAGCTGAAAAAGCAAGGATCATGGCGACAAATGGACACCCTCAAGCCCAACACGTTCTGGGAATGCTCTATCAAAACGGACTTGGTGTCGAAAAGGACATCAAGGTGGCAATTTACTGGCTGGAAAAGGCTGCAGCCCAAGGTCTCAAAGAAGCAGAAAACTATTTGGGACATCTCTATCTGGACGGAAAAGTTGTCGAAAAAGATGTGGATAAGGCTGAGAAATGGTTACTTGCCGCTGCACGACACGGTGAGCTCGAAGCACAAGTGCATCTTGGTTTGATGTATGTCGATGATAGGGCCGCAAAAAAGGACATAAAGAGTGCCGAGATATGGCTGCGTGCAGCCGCCTTGCGAAACTCTGAAGAAGCAAAAATAGCTCTGGAAAAAATACCCGGAGTGAAGACTTTTGAGCAAAAGACGAAAGAATCTCAGAAGGCATATAGCGATGGGCTTTACGACATCAAAGATTCTTGGGCCGGCTACGGGGAAATCATCAAATCCGTTAACGCTGCTTCTAAGGGAGCGTCGGATTCGCCCTAGAATGGCGAAACCAGCTTCCATTACTGCAGCTTTTGAGGATTTTGTAAGCTTCCGCACAAATTCAACGCCAAACTCACTCGCTAGGTGCATTTTCGATTAATTGGGCATCCCCCTTAAGGGGGATTATATGTCTGGAAAGCTTTCTATCAGACGCTTTCAGTTATCTATGATTGGTTTTAGGGAACAGCGAAGCTGATAGGCCTAGATCCTTTATTAGTATGAACTCGTCCAAAACAGAAAAGAAGATTGGATTACCTCGCAGTTTGTCGATGGAGACTCAACTGACGACAGGTTTCGGCATTCTGCTTGGTCTGGCGACTTTCATGTTCGGCGCGTTTTTCTTCATCTCATCAAGCTCCGTCAACTCGTCGATAAATCTACAAAAGCGACATACATATCTGGAAGAATTGCGTGCCACCCGCGAAGCACTCACACGCACGGAGTCTTTGACCAGGGCGTATCTGCTCGATCCGCAGGAAACTTACTCAAACCAATTCAACACAACTGCTTCCAGCATTCCGGTGCACCTGCAAACTCTCTATGGCGCGGTGCCTGATTGGTACGAGCGCCGCAACCTTTCTCGCCTAAACGATATCAGCGTCAAACGCATTACACAGTTAATGGGAATTATTCACGAGCGCAGCACCAAAGGCATGGATAGTGCGGTCCAGAAGATGAGGGAATACGACAAAGCTGACGACGGGGCTACTCTAGAGACGCTTATCGAGCGGCTCGAGGTCAATCAAAAAGAGCTGCTGCAAACGCAATTGGACGAGTCGCAAAATGTCTTTTCCCAGACGGCATGGGGATTTGGATTGCTCGGAATTTTCGTCTTTTGCGGTTACTTTTACCTGGTGCGACGCATGTATTCGGGCATCAGTTATCGCCGTCAAATCGAAGACGAAGTCGCTCACCGAGCAACGGAGCTTAGCCAGTTAAACGATAAATTAGTTGAGTCCGAGCGGGTGAAAAGCGAGTTCGTCGCTACAGTTTCGCATGAATTGAGAACACCTCTAACGCTCATTTTGGCACCAATTGAATCGATCCTGGCTGGCGATGCGGGCGAACTCAATGAAGAGCAGAGCGGACACCTGAAGACGATGCATAACAACACGATCAGGCTGCTGCAACTAATCACCGGATTGCTTGATTTTTCCAGGCTGGAAGCAGGAAAGATTGAATTGCGTCCGGAACCGACAGACGTAGTGGCACTGACAAAATCCATACTTGCCGATTTCACACCTGCCCTCAAACAGAAGCAGCTGACCATGGTTTCAAACCTTCCTGAAACCTCAGCCCATATCGAAATCGATCGATATTTGTACGAGCGCATTCTGTTCAATCTCGTCTCCAATGCGATCAAATTTACGCAAATCAATGGCATCATCACTGTCGGCTTGGTCAAAGAAGCTGGAGACCAGTGGCTTGTAACAGTCAAAGATACGGGAATCGGCATACCAGAATCCGACATTGCCCTTGTTTTCCAGCGTTTTCGCCAGGCGGAAGCGCCCTCCACAAGACGTTTTGAGGGTGCAGGTCTGGGGCTAGCTCTGGTAGTTGAATTTTCACGACTATTGGGAGGACAAGTAACAGTCGAGAGCAAACTCGGCGTGGGAAGCCAATTTTCAGTTAGTTTTACAGGACCTGAGTCAACCAGCGGAAAGCAAAAGGAAAGCGCACAATCTCGCAAAGTACTGGTGCCACAATATGGTGTAAAAGAGATCGAGGCGCTGCCAAAAGGCGGGCACAAACCGACTGTTTTGATTGCCGAGGACAACACTGAATTGTCTGCGTATATTGCCTCAGTTCTAGATTCTTTTTGCCGCGTGATTATCGCAAAAGACGGGCAGGAAGCGCTGGACCTGATGAAAGCGTCTGCTCCCGACTTGTTAATCAGCGACATCATGATGCCCGAAATCGATGGGCTGACGTTATGCAAGGAAATCAAGGCAGATCCGATTTTGAAATCGACTCCAGTCGTGCTGCTCACGGCGCTGACGAATCGCGACTCCCTGCTCAAAGGCTGGGAATCTGGCGCAGACGAATATCTCTTCAAACCATTTCACCCGAAGGAATTGACCACAAGAATCAAAGGTATTCTGGCCGGAGTGGCAGAGCGTAAACGCGCGGAGATGCTGGCTCTACAGCAGCAAAAAGCTCAGCAAACACGTGACTTCATGTCCACGCTGGCGCACGATATGCAGGTTCCATTGTTAGGCTCGAGCCGGGTTTTTGAAATGTTGTTGGATGGAAAGCTGGGTGAAGTGCCTGATGAAATCCGCACGCTGATTGGGCAAATTCAAGAACGCAACAAATTCCTATTGAAGTTGACCGAATGCTTGCTGGAAATCTATCGCTATGAATCCGGCGGAAAGGATATGGAGTTTACAGACGTCGATACCGGAAATTTGGTGAAAGAAGTCGCTGCAGATTTTTCGAAAGCCGCAGAAACAAAGCACATAGAGATGCAATGTTCGGCTCAAGAATCGATGCAAAAAATCAATGCAGATGAAAAGGCGTTGAAACTCTTACTGACTCACTTGATCGACAATGCCATTAAATACGGTGCAGAATCGAGCACGGTGGAAATCAAGCAAGTTGAAGACGGTGAAGATCTAGTCATTGCCATATCTAATACAGGAAGTTTCATCGACGACGACTCTCAGAAGGTTTTATTCGAGAAATTCTGGCGCGGTCAGCCCGGCAAGAGATTTGTCGCCAACACCGGTCTGGGCTTGTACCTATGCAAACGCATCGTTGATGCTCACGGGGGCACGATTCTCTGCAGCAGCAAAGAAGGTAAAGAGACAACATTTACCGTCACTCTTCCACTTGCCAAACAGCAAAAGTTAAAACAGGTCACAATCGAAAAGGCGGAGCAGGTCAACGAGCAATAGCACTTGTTTTCGCCCAGTACAGGTCAATTGGTTCGTGGAGACAGTAGCCAAGATATAAACCGTGCCATTTAGTCGGACATCTATAAGAAGCCCGAGGGGCTCGATTAACGGGCGCTAATTAGCATGCGAAATCCCCAAACAGCGGTACACGGCACCAACGTTGCGCTTGTTTGCGATTTCAGGCGGTCTAGAAAAAATTAATGGCACCAGCATTTACCGGCACTGGAGCGGTTTTCCACAGATCTCGTCAATTCGAGCCTCGCCGCCCACTGCAACTATAAAGCGTTTATTTACCTGTAACTGGTATCCTTTGCCGTCTGCTAATATATACGGGCACTGTGAGCGCGTGTATTTAGCCAGCGCTGCGGTGACCAACGTGCGTTCTCCAGAATGCTGAGAGAAAGCAAGGGTGCGGCTGCCCTGTTTGGAAATTCGCATTATCACTTCGTTTTGACGTAATTTTTGAGAGGAGAGAGGGAGTTTGAGGTACATTGGATCCAGATGTAAGCGTTGCCGGGCAGTCGGTGCCAGTGTATGCGGCCGCATAAAGTGTGCAATCGCAAGAAAGCCAAATCCGCCAGGTCAGCATGGCATGGACCGCAAGAAACGCTCTGAATACGCTACTCACTTGATTGAGAAGCAAAAGATTCGTTGGACGTATGACGTCTCCGAAAAACAATTCTTCAATGCCTTCAGCGAAGCGGCTGCTTCCAAAGGCGTAACAGGTACGGTACTCCTGCAAATTCTGGAGTCTCGCCTGGACAACATTCTATTCCGCTCGGGACTGGTAGCCAGCAGACCGCAAGCTCGCCAGCTCATCTCGCACGGACACGTAATGGTTGACGGCAAAAAAGCCTCGATCGCATCGATGCGCCTGAAACCAGGTCAAGTCGTTTCCTTCAAGGAAAAGAGCCAGGCTATTGCAAAAACCATGCAAGCCGGACTCGTCAGCGTCTGCCCCGAATGGATCAGCACTGACGCCAAAGCCCTGACCGCCAAAATCCTGATGCGTCCAGAACGCGAACAGCTCGATCAATCCTTCCAAGAAAGCCTGGTTATCGAATTCTATTCGAGATAACCGCTTTCAAAGACTGGAAATCAAAAAATCTTATGCCCGGCTCTTGCAGTCGGGCATTTGCTTTCCAGACATTCAAGTGGCGGATTTGTTTATCCAGTTTGCCCGTTTGTTGTAGGATGGTTTTATGTGCGTAATGCGCGGAGCGGCAGCTTCGCACCTGATTGCGATTTACTAGATTTACGATTGCGGAAGCTCTAAGCATGATTACGATCACGCATGAAAGCCTGGCGGAATTCATTAAGAACGCATTCGTGCGCGGAGAAAAACCTCCCGAGCAATTTCCAGAACAGAACGAAAAAATTTGCCCTGATTGCGCACGCAGGTATCCCGGCAATCTCAACGTTTGCAAAAGTGAAGGCACCGTGTTGGTGCTTCCCATGCAACTTTTGGCGCAACCGCAGGTATTGCTCGATGCCCTGCGGAATTCAGAATTGGCAGAGCGCTTCGTCGCGCGCAGCTACCTTGGTCAGGGTCTTTTGTGCAACGTTTTCGAGGGCTTGAGCGTTGAAACGGTAGAGCCTGTTGCAATCAAAGTTTTAAGACATGAGCTTGCAGACGACAAAAAAACCAATGCAAGATTCGTTGTCGAGGCGCAGATGTGGCAGGCGTTAGAACATCGAAATATCATTTCAGTGCTAGAAACCGGGCTGATTCCGGAGCTTGTCGCCTCAGGCGTTAGCGAATGGTTCATTCCCTGGGGAAAGAACCTGGTGCACGACCGACCGTACATAGTCACAGAACATCTGAAAGGCATTAACCTGAAGACAGTCCTGCAAGGATATGGTTCGCTTGGACCGGAACTGACAATGCGCATCGCCGTGAATGTCTTAGATGCACTGCACTGCGCGCACAAGCATGAAATTATCCACCGCGATCTCAAGCCCAGCAACATCTTTCTGGTGCCGGACGAGGAAGGCAGAATCGATGTAAAAGTGTCGGACTTTGGGCTGGCAGCGCGCATGTTCAGAGAAACCGAATGGACGCCGCAAACCACAAAGACTGGTAGCGTATATGGTGACCCGTCATATCTCAGCCCAGAATATTTGATCGAGCAAAAGACTTCTGCGCGCTCTGACATTTACGCTCTCGGCTGCATTATGTATGAGTGCATAAGCGGCAAGTCACCGTTTGCCGGACAGCATGAGTTTCACACGATGATTCGCCATGTCAAAGATAAGCCGACCGCATTGCCGAAACACCTGAAGGTGCCCGACAAAATGGAGAAGGCTATTTTCAGGGCAATCGACCGAGACCCGAGCAAGCGCTTCGACTCAGCTGAGCACATGCACGAGCACCTGGGCAGCTTACTTACAGGCGTTATCGCCCGCTGAAATTAGTCCTCAGATAATTTCGCCAGTGCTTTCTTCAACTGTTCATCTGACAAACACGAATGAGCAGACAGTCTCTTGGTTAGCCACCCGGAGAATTCACTTTTTTCCGTATCCTTAATGCGCAGGGTGCTCATTCTTCCCCTGAT
>PNLN01000001.1 GCA_013823055.1 Cyanobacteria bacterium DS2.3.42 | reverse complement strand
ATTCAAGTCTTACTTCGGAACCTATCAAAAACACGAGGACGCGCTGGCCTGTATGTATTACGCGCAAGTGCGAGCCGATGTGATCAACGCCCGCCTGCGCGGCTATGAAAGCTCGCTGGCCATGAAGCTTTCCTCGCTGAATATGCCGGTTCAGGCCTATAAGGATCTGATTGCCTTCATTCGCTCCAACGCCACCAACCTGCACCGGTTTCAGTCGTTGCGCAAGCGAGTGCTGGGACTGGACAAGCTGCATCCATACGATTTGCACGCTTCTCTGGTCAAACCTTCCGGCATGTTCGAGAACCTGAGTTTCGAGAAAGCGGCCGGCTTCATCATCGACTCGGTCGCCATAATGGGCGACGAGTATCAGTCCACTTTGCAGAGCGGCTTCAAGGATCGCTGGGTTGACTGGATGAGCAGCAAGGGCAAGCAAGGGGGCGCCTACAGTTATGGAACGTTCGGCACGCTGCCGTATGTCTTCATGAATTACAACGGGACGTTCTCCAGCGCTATTACGCTGGCCCACGAATTCGGGCACAGCTTGCACTCTTACTATTCGCGCAGCCGGCAGCCATTTGCCACCCACTCGTATACGCTCTTGACCGCGGAAACGGCATCCACCGTCAACGAGATTCTGCTCTTCAACGGCATGCTTGCGAAGTGCAGGACTATGCAAGAGAAGCAGCTCCTCCTGGCGGGTTTCCTCAGCGTTGTCTTCGGGACTATTCACAGGCAGACGATGTTCGCCGAGTACGAGATGAGAGCTCACGAGCTGGTGGAGAAGGGCGAAGTCCTCTCCGCTCCGGTTCTGAAAGGCATTTATGCCGACATCCTGCGCGCTTATTACGGCGACGAGCTGGAGCTGGACGAAGAAGGTCTCTACCTGGTCGATGTTCTGCGCATCCCGCACTTCTTCCGCTCCTTCTACGTGCATCAATACGTCTGGGGCGCCATCGCCAGGAGTGTCATCTTCTCCAATTTCCTGGACGAGGGACAGCCGGCAGTCGACCGCCATCTGCAATTCCTCTCTGCCGGCGGCAGCGAAGACAGCCTAGAGCTTTTCCGCAAGAATCTTGCCGATCCCACCGATCGCGCCAATCAGGAGAAGTCCTTCAACATGCTCGATGCATGGGTGAAGGAATTGGAGTCGCTCTTTTTGAAGTGAGCTCCGTGCCGGAAACCTCACAGCAAAGGAACGCACGAAGTGCGCTCCCATAAAATGGTAAGAAGGAAACACAATGAATGAAGCAATGACATACGCGCTTGGAGGCGCGGCAATGCTGTTGGCACTGGTGTTTCTCAGCATAGTTCCTCACGAGCTTGGCCACTGGCTTGCGGCCCGATACTATGGTTTTCGCACGCCGGTTTTCTCCATCGGCTTCGGAAAGAGGCAGTGGTCATGGGTGATCGCCAAGAAGTGGCAAACCGAATTCAGACTCAGCCCATTTCTTATCGGAGGCTACGTTCGCATCCCGGATGTAGACGAATCATCCGGTCCGCCAGCCTACTCGGTGGGCAAACGAATGGCGGTGGCGGCCGGCGGCCCGGCGGCGAATATCATCGTCGCGGTCTTCCTGTTGTTCGCTCTAGTTGCGACAAGCGGACTGAGGGAAGTCTCTTATCAGATTCATGTCGATAGCCTGAGCGAAGAGCTTTCTCCCGCCGCTCGTGCCGGGCTCAAGCCAGGGGACGTAATCTCGTCTGTAAGCGACACTGTCATTCGTCAGGCGGACGATGTCTTTTCGTCGCTTAAAGAAAACAGTGCGAAGCCCGTCACTGTAAATATCGTCCGCAACGGCGAGCATCAGTCTTTGATCTTGACGCCTGCCGAAAAAGGCACCATCGGCGCGCGTCTCGTCGCCAAGCCGGAGGTGACTTTCCGCAAGCTGTCCGTTCTTGATTCTTTCGGCGCCGCAGTACAAACCGCATACAATACCGAAGTTGCCATGTTCAAAGACCTGGGCAAGGCGGTTGGTATTGGCCGCAAAGCGGCCGACGAGCGCTTCATGGGAATTGTCGGCGTCGTCGACTTCGGCGCGCAAGCCTTTCAGGAGAGCGCTTACAGCTTTATCTGGCTGCAGGCTTTGCTCAATCTGAATCTCGCGCTGATGAATCTTCTGCCCCTGCCGGTTCTGGACGGCGGGCACCTGATGTTCTTCAGCATCGAAGCGCTGAGGGGAAAACCCCTGTCCTCCTTGCTGCGGCAGAAGCTGATGGAGGTCTTCACCTTCCTGCTTCTGGGCTTCGCAGTCTGGCTTACGTACGGGGACGTCCTCCACCTGTTCGGCATCGGATGAGCATGTCGATCGTTCATAGTGCACCGCAATTGGTGCCATCGCTTGCGCATTACATGCGCTGGAGGAGTTGAACTCATCCAGGCAATGGTGATGCACGGCACGCCCATTTACATTCGGGGTATCGACAAGGATTGCAGGGCAGTGCCTGTGTGAAAGAGAAAGGAGCATAAAATGAAGATGACAAAGAAAGGAATCGACAGGCTGATGTGGGGCGGTTTTGCCGCCACCATGCTAGCGATCGTCGGTTTTTCTCACTACCTCCGCCTTGATGCTTTGGTGCCTGATGTTGATATCGCCGGCGATACCGGCGCTCTCAGAGTCAACGCCGAGAGACTCAAGGAAGGCGTAAGGCCCGGACCGTTTGACGGACGGAAGCTTTATGCCGAGGCTTTCGACCTTATCATCGAAAGACATCTCGGACTGGCAGAAAAAACCATTCGTGAAGAGTGGGCCAGTGAGTGGAAGAATCGATTCGATGGAAAGAAGGTCCGGGATGTGAGCGGCTTTGCTTTGCCCGGCTGGGAAGGCAAATTCGATGACGTGCTTATCCTCGACAACGAAACCACGGTCGATCATGCAATCGAGCTGATGTTGCTGTCTCTGCATTATTTGCACGACAGCTACATGCGTCCTGCCGACACGAAAGAGATGCAGCAGATACAAGACCCGTCTTTTGCCGGCATCGGCGTCAAGGTCGCCTTGAAAGGGCAGCTTGAAACTATTCAGGAGGCTGAGCGCACCCGTCCGGTTACTGACGACAGGGCGGTTTTGAAAGCCTGGTACGAGCAATCGCTCAAGCCGGTACTGGACAAGTTTGCCACCATATCCGATGACCTCCCGCTCGTGGTTATGGAGCCACCGGAGGACGGCACTCCAGCTCTGGATTCCGGTCTTAAGATAGGCGACGAGATTCTGTCCGTTGCTGAAGAGGGCCAAGAGCCAGTGAAATTGAGTGGACTGACTCTCAAAGAAGCCGTCAAGAAAATGCGCGGTCCGATTGACACGGCTGTGAATCTGTCAGTGCGCCGTCTCGACAGCAGCAATGGTGCGGCTTCGCCTTTCGAGTTGGTTTTGACGGTTAAGCGTGGGCAAGTTATTCCTAAAGTAGTGGCCTACGATGATCTCGATGATTGCGTCAGTCTGATCCGGCTCAAGGACTTCGTGTCCAGATATGGACGGGTCGAATTCAAGAATGCGTTGGAGAGAGCTGTCGGCACGGCAGAGCCCTGTACGGCTGATGGAAAACCGGCCGGTGTGGTGATCGATCTCAGAGACAATCACGGCGGCAATATCGATCTTGCCTACGCTATCGAGTCCACGCTCATGGACACGGGATTGGGGAGCGTGATTAGAAATCGCACCGAATCCGGCTACAAGTCGGTCGCTTTCAATCTCATGCCGGACTATGTGATTCAGTCGGTGAGCTATTCCGATGAAGTGGCGCAGCCGGCCGCCGACGCCTTTGCTCGCCAGCCCTTCAGCAAGGAAGAGCCAGGCGTCTTCAGCCAGCGTTTTTTCTCGAAGGTGGTCTTGCCGCCTGATTTCAAAGTGGTGGTGGTGATCAATTCAGGAAGCGCCAGCGCGTCTGAGCTTTTGTCCGGCAGCCTGCAGGGCTCAGGCAGAGCGACAATCATCGGCACGTCGTCTTTCGGCAAGGGTGTTGGGCAGTCCAGTTTTCCTCTCATGAATGGCGGTGTCGATGAGAAGGGGCGAGCTGTTCGCATTCTGCATCTCACGACATTCGAGTTCCGTCCTGCCAACAAGGACATCGACAACATCGGGATCATCCCTGATATCTACGTCGAATACGCCCCTGCTCCAGAAGGAAGGAAGTGGATCTGGGATTCGCAAATCACAGCGGCAAAAGCTGAGATTATGCGCCAATTGCACGCGGCCGAAGACGTGGTGTTGCGCCGCCGGACTGCTGCGGCCAAGCGTACCGCTGAGCACAAGAGGCTGCTGGGCGAGAAGCTAAGACTGATCGAAACCGGCAAGTCCGGAGAAGGTGAGCTCGAGTAAGCGTCGGGGACCACACGCACTCAACACCAAACGAAACCCTACGAAGAGGAAAAACAGCATGAACACGATCTCGAAAATTCTCACAAGCAAAGTTGCAACGCTGGTTTTCTACGCCTTCGGCGGATTTATCGCTGCCTCCGGCGGATTTACAGTCGGACTTATCATCGCCGTCGGCTTCATTTTCGCCGTCCGCGATTACTTCCCCGGCGTCTTCTAATACGGCGCAACGGAACGAAGGGCGCAAACAAGAGGAGGACTTCATGAAAACAGAAAGACCGCTCACGAAGTTTGAAATAGTAGCACTTTGCCTTCTCTTTGCGGCATTCGCCTTCATGGTCGCCGACCACTACTTCCCCTTCTAAAAAACGCACGCAGTGCGCTTCGCGACATCAGCCACTTTCAGGTCTCGCTTCATCTGGCAAGCATGGCCGCGCAGGCTGTTCGATATCCCGCCACTGGCGCTGTGAAGCGCTGGTTCCTTTCCCAATTTCATCGGACCAAGGAGAAATGCCATGACCATGATCGGCAAAAAAGCACTGAGGGAAGAAGTTCTTCCTTTCAATGTACCCGAACGCGAATTAACGGCCTGCGAGCACGCCAGATTTCATCTGGGTCCGGGCGATTCGGTTATCGTCGAGGAAACGACCCATGGACGGCGGATGTCCTGGCGAATCAGGCTGGTCGAAATCGGCGAAGACTATGACGCCGACTGGAATTTCATCGGCTGCTACGAGCATGAACTGCGGCACAGCGGCAAGCTCTTTTGCGTGCTGGTGAAACGATCCTGACGCTTCGATCCTCCACCGAAACCCCAGGCAGAAACTGGGCCTGAGACGGAATAAACAGCCGAAAGTGCACCAATTCCGGTGCGGGGCATGCCTTTCATGGTACGCACAAAGTGCGTTCCATTCCGGCTTCCCGCTGGACGTCATCACATCAATCCACCCGGACTGGTTCAAACCGGCCCGGGAAAATCGCAACTCGAAAAAAGGAAAGACTCAACATGGGCATCTTTCGCAAAATGTTCGGCAAGCGCCCTGCCGCCGGCACTGATTTGACTAAGGGCGAAATGGTTTCGGGCTTCGGCTCCGCTTCTCCCGTCCGAGAGAGCGCGAGCGCAATTAACTCGAAAGACGCATTCCATCGCGCCGAAAGGTTCTTGCTTGCTCTGGTAGGCGGCTGCCTGGCTGCCTATTTCGAGCAGTATCTGCCACCGCTTCTGCTTCTGCCGGCTCTGGCAGTCGGCGGCTTGGTCGCGCTGTTCGCCTGGATCTCAAATTTCGACGAGGAGCACGATTTTCCTCTCTTCTTGAAGCCGCTGGCGGTCTTCGTATCCGTCCAGATACTCTGGTTGGCTGTCAGCCAGCCTTTGTATGGATTCGTTGCTCCCGTGCTCGTCAGTTTCGCCCTTTCAGTGGTGATTGTTCGCATCAGCGCGACGTTCTTGCGGCGCAAGCGTGAGGACGACCTGGGCGCCGTGAGTGTTTCAGGAGTCTGGAGGTATCTGCTGGCGGTTCCAATGTCCGCTGCTCTCAGCTGGCCTCTGGAAAAGGCTTATATGTGGGCGTTCAGCAGCGCAGTTCCTGAGCTGCAGTCGGCTCGCGTCGCACTGTATACGGTATCACCCTTCCTTCTCGTCCTCGTATTCATGGGCGTCACCGCATATTGCGCCTGGCGAATCAAGGAAGGTGACGAGCGGATCGTCCACAACTTCTTACCTGGTCTGACAGCGGCACTTTTCGCTGTTGTCTTTCCGATGTACGAGCCGGACGGTAGTGGCTGGTGGGCGTTTGCAACCTGGGGCAACGCGGCTGAGTGGCTCTTCGTGGTCATCATGCTGATTCTGGGCTTAGCAGGTAGCCGCAGGCTCCTCCTTCTGATCGGCAACGGATTGGGCACGGTTTTTTGCGCGCTCTTCGTGCTGTTTACGGCGGTTCCTGAGCTCCACCAGTTCATGATCGCCGCGTCAATGAATGTCCGGCAACCTGAGCGCCTGCCGCTTTCGACCGACACCCCCCGCATCATGCCCTATGGCATCGGAGAAAAGCGCTGTCTGGAAGGCAACGCAGAGTCGGCCACGCATGCCGGCGGCGTTTCCTACACTCTCGAGTCCAACGGGATCAACTATCAGTGCGCGCTCCACTTCGACGGCTTCGTAGCCGGCGAGGGCTGGATGCGCGGGCTCATTTCCATGATCCCGGGAGCGACCTACAAAATTGTGCGAGTCGGCTCGACCAATACCTCCGGGCAGATCACTCCTGTTGAGGCAATCTTCCCCTTTGGCGAGAGCAATTCCATCTTGAAGTCCGCCGTGTTGGCCCGTCATCCTGGCGGAAAGCTGGCTGACTTCACTTACACGGAGGAGAACGGTAAGATTCACCTGGTTTACTCCTATACGTCTTCTCGTTTGTTCTGGTTCACCATGGTGCCCAGCGTAGGAGGAGCCGTTGTGGAAACGCAGAGCGGCCTGCTGCAAGACCTCACCGTCAGCCAGGCGGCTGAGCGCTTCGGCGGCGCCTTCCTTGTGCCTGCCGAGCTGGTGCGAGCCAAGGCTGAAGCCTGGGCTCACTATCGCTTGTTTGCCTGGTGGCCGTTCCGTCAGGAAAAGGAGCTCTCCGAGCCCGGCGATACGCTGGCAGGATTGCCGGCCGAGCAGCGCAAGCTTTTCGGGGATAACAAGCTGCCCTTTGCTATTTCCACGCAGGCCGGTCCGAAATACTGGCTGCTCCTGGAACCGGCGGGCTCACACGGCACGGCGGGATCGGAAGTCATGCTTTTCGACGCCCGCTATCCCGGCTTGATCGAGATGAAGGATACGACGAAGGGGCGTGCCTTCAAAGGGCTGCGCAATGTCGTTACCCAGGCACCGGCTGTGGTGCCCGGCAACTTCAATTTGCGCGGCAGCGAGGTCTACCTGCACATCACCGAGAAGGACATGTATCTGATCGTCCCGCTTCTCGACACCAACGGCAAATTTATCGGCACCGCTGTCCTGCGGTCCGACGAGTCGATCGTTTTTGCCGGCGCGGTCTCGACGGCACAGGAAGTCGTCGATCACATCAGCGAGTTCGAGCAGTTGAACTGAAACTGGACAGTCAGTAAGCGGGCAATGTTTCACAGGAAATATGATCGACTGAGCGTAGCGAGCCCAGCGATCAAGTTCATTGTGAGACAGAAAGGGGACGCGGAGTTCGCTCCGCGTCCAGACCCGCATTTTCGAAAACACCGCGTGAAGCGCAAAAGGAACCACTGTGAAAACAGCTACAGCAATGATAATCGACATAAGTGTCATTGTCGGCACGGCAACAATGTTTACTTATCCGATGGCATCGATAGCAAAGGTTCGCTTGCTGCCAGCAGCGGACGTCTGGCTGCTCGACGGTGTGCCCGAATGAACCGGCACACTGGCAGGTGCTGACCGGATCTGCACAGCCCACAAGGAAAGCAGGACTGCTTTCCTGTCAATCCTCGAATAAAAGAAATCGGAGAACATCATGAGCATAATGAAATTGATACTCATATGCCTGATAGCAATCGTGGCGCTGCTTGCTGCGCTCTGCGTCGCCGCATATCGTATCGCCAGTCTGATGGCGTGCGCGGGCGGCGACATGACCGAGACACAAGACTCCGCGTCGATCACCAGCGCTGGCTCGCCTGCGGATATTGAGGGCGCTTCGGCATCATTATCCAATCAACAGGAACAAATGCCTGTCCGCGCTGCAGCAAAATAGCTGAAGCGGGATGGCAGTTGAGTTTTCCTCAGTTCTAAAATTCAAAACAGAGAGAAAATCAGAGCATGTCACCATCAAAAATCGATCGTCCCGGTCCCGCGTTGGGACCAATAGCTTGCAGCACTTGTCGCAATTCAGGCGACGCACCCGGCAGTCGCCGAACAGCTGGAGCTCAAACGCCGAACCGCGGAGGTGAGCAATCTTCCCTCGCGATTCTTATCGTCTTTCTTTGCGCACTGGAGGCGCTGCTTATCTGGGCGGCTTCTGACAGCGTTTCGAATGCGTTTATCCTGTTGGCGGAGATCGCGCTCATAGTCATCGGCTGTGCCGGCTATCGTTTCTACAAATGGGTATTCGACGACCAAAGCGTCAGTCAGTCTTCGCGTCGTACCAGCTCAAGGTTGTCGTTCATAGATGAGTTCGATACTCTGCCCAGGGACAGCTTTTCCGAGCGCCTGCGGAACTCCAGGTCCGGCACTTATGCTGCCGGCGCTGCCGGCATCGGGCTTGGAGCATCCGACAAAAACAACAGTAAATCCAGCGATTCCTCCGGATGTGCAGCTTCGACCCCCGTCAGCAGTTGCGGCGGCGGAGCGTTTACCTGTGGTGGTGGCTGCAGTTGCGGTGGCGGCGGCTGTGGAGGTTGCTGAAAATAGTGATAATAGCCCTGCGATCAATGCGCCACCCACCACCCACCACCCATCTACCGTCAATCCGCGGCCTGCATACATTTGGCAAACAAACGCACTTCGTGCGTGCCTAGTGAGCCGGCGTTGAAGACCAATTGGAGTCTGAGAAATGCGAAAGATACTCAGCGCGCTTCCTGCGCTGCTTATGATGCTGCTTGTAATGTGCAATGCAGCGTCAGCGAATTCGAGCTGGTTGCCCTCTTTTGACCCGGGCCGATTAGTGTTTACCGGGCCCGGCGTGGAAGTCGAAATCCGCGAGGTTTTCAACAGATCGGGGTTCCAAGCCGATCTGTTTCGATCAGCGGCGGTCAATGACCTCGACGTTTATGTTGTGCTTATCAAAACCCCGGCCGACGCCGGTGGCGACACGTCCCAGACCGGACCTGTACTGGTGCGCAGGCTCTGGGACCGCTGGAGCGTTTTGCCTCGGTTCAAAAAGGAGCGCGCTCTGGTTATCCTCATGACCGGAGACGGTCACTCGTTCAATTCGGTCGGTGTGCGTGCAGGTGACTTTCTCAATCGGCTTGGCATCGTGCGCAAAACTATGTCGGATGCAAACGGTCCGGTCATTCCAGTGCTGCGCGCGCATCTGGACGGTGAACCATCGGTGGTGCCGGTGGGGATTGTCGACAATATCAATAACATCGTCGCTGCCAAGATCGGCTGGGTTGCTCCGGTCTCCGAAGGCAACATCGAGACACCGCCGGTGACACCAACTGTCTCGGCTCCAACAATAAAAGGAAAATCCATGTTCGAAAACGGTTGGCTCATAGCCATGATCATCGTCGGCATCTGCGCCGTCATTGTCTTAGGGCGTCCCAGGAGCTCGCGCAGAGTGTCGGGAGGTCAATTTCAGCCCGGCGCCTCCGACGTTCCAAGCAGCTGTTTTCCAGAGCGCCTGTCGGCATCACGTCGTGACCGTGACAACGGCAGCAGCGATAATCCCGCCAACAACGACCAGTCAATCTCCGGAGTGGGCACGGCTGCCGCTCTTGGAGCAGGAGTGATTGGCGGCGCCATACTGGCCGAGACAGTGCGCAACAGTGGCGCAGACGAGGCTGCCCGCCGCCGGCG
>PNLN01000263.1 GCA_013823055.1 Cyanobacteria bacterium DS2.3.42 | reverse complement strand
CGAATGCGTCATGTTTGGAATAACTACGTCGATTGGGGCGCAGCAAACCCTGACCAGCTCATCGTTATGCACAAAATCAAAGTATGGGAGGGTTTAAAACCCGAAGTGCGCGATGCACTAATGGAGCGTTTCGCAGAACTTCATGATTTGACTATGAATGTTATCAACGAAGGAAGAAACAAGGAAATCCCACAGGATTTTTTGATCGCAATGTTTTCCTCTCAAGCGGAAACGACCATGCAGTTCTGCAAGCTAAATCCTTCTGAATCCAAATTGTACAAAGACAAAGGATTCGAAATGTTTTGGAATGGTGTCACCTAAAAAAGGCGATACTGAAAAATAGAAAAATAGTTTGTTCCAACTTTTGATTCCAAACAAAAGTTGTCGGATAAACACGCGTAACAACAACAACAACAACAACAACAACAACCAATAAGGACAATAGGAGTTCGACAATGAAATACAAAACCCTCGGAAACACCGGGTTGCTGGTGTCTCAGCTTTGCTTCGGCGCTATGACTTTCCATGGCGGCAACGGCCTCTTCAAAATGATTGGTGGTTCAACCGAACAAAAAGATGCCGACGACATAATTAAAGCCAGTATCGATCGTGGTATCAACTTTTTCGATACTGCCGATATCTACGGCGAAGGCACCAGCGAAGAGATGCTTGGACAAGCATTCTGCAATTTGGGAGTTCAACGCAAGGACGTTGTGATTGCCACTAAATGCTACGGTCGTGTTGGACCTGGCTACAACGATATAGGTGCATCGCGCAAGCACATCATTGAGGCAGTGGATGCCAGTCTTCGCAGGCTGCAAACAGACTACATCGATCTTTATCAGATTCATGGCAACGATTCGATTACACCAATCGAAGAGACCTTGAAAGCGCTAGATACTCTCGTCAATCAAGGAAAAGTCCGCTATGTCGGCTGCTCCAATTGGTCGGCGTGGAAACTTCAACGCGCATTAGATGTCTCGGAATTTAAAAATCTCGCACGCTTCGACACGCTGCAGGCGTACTACTCAATTGCCGGTCGGGAACTTGAGCGCGAGTTGATTCCATTAATGGAAAATTCAAAAACAGGACTGATGGTTTGGAGCCCACTGGCAGGAGGATTGCTTTCCGGCAAGTTCACCAGAGAAAACCAAAAGCCGGAAGACAGCCGTCGCACAGCATTCGACTTTCCAATTGTTGACAAAGAACGCGCCTGGAAAATCATCGACGCGATGCAACCGATTGCAAAAGAACACAATTGCAGTGTCGCGAGAATCGCACTTGCCTGGTTGTTGGCGAAACCTGCGGTCACTTCAGTGATTATCGGCGCCAAGAATTTGAAACAACTAGAAGATAATTGCGCTTCGGTTGACATTCAGTTGGAAGACTTCCAGATTGAGGCGCTCGATGAGGTAAGTGCACTGCCTCCTGAATATCCAGGCTGGATGATTCCGTTTCAAGGAATGGATCGCATCGATCCCAAGCACAACAGAATGGAAGACTTGCAAAAGAAGTTTGCCACAGCGAAGTAATTCCAGAAATTATGAATCACGGATAACACAACTTAACCCCCGCATTCGCGACGAACGGAAAGCTTCAACGGCTTTCCGTTCGTTTCTGACTATGTGCTCGTGGTCGACGAAACGGCCAATTTGTACATCAGGAAAGACACAAGCACGGCTCTCGCCGACCACAGCAATGTTCGCAACCAATTGCTGGAAACGAGCAAATGATGAGCTGATGTTGAATACCCACTAGAGCAGAGCCGCTCATGGCAAGGAATCGAGCCGAGCGCAGTGCAAATCCAAATGCCAACTACCATCCAAAAAGCCAGCCAAAGCAGCAATCCGTCAGGGCGTTTCCAAATCATAGCTAAAACAAGCGCTGTGACTATTTCTGTCAGCATTGGAATCACGACTACCATTGATGTGAGATTTCGATGTCGAACAGCGTAATTTTGGAAATCGCTTGCGCCGATGCCGTCAAACAATGGATAGTGCACAATTTGCACGAACCATATGACTCCGCCCATAAACCATGTCGCAGCGGCATTGACTATGAGAAGCAAGATATCCAGTTGTAACATGATGCGCCTCAAGCGCGTGCGATGACCAGGTTCTTCTGATTCCAGACTGAACCTTTTCAGTGAACAAAGTGTGAACTGGGCACTAAGCTATTTCACAAAGATCCTGGACTGTACTCGCACAAAACGCTTCACTACAAACTCAGGGTTTGTAAACGACGCATTGCCGGCAGGGTTGCCGCCACTGACGTGGAAATCAGAGAAGCTGGCGTTCTGGTTGACATAAATTCCGCCGGTCAAATTGAAAGACACAGCCGTACTTGCATCAGCCATAGCTAGTGCGATCTTCTGCATGGTTTCTTCATTCTGCGTATAAGCACCACAGGTAATAGCACCACATTCGCGTGCTGACTTTGAAGCAAGCTCCAAACTTTCATTGGTATCTTTCGTTGGAATGATGAAAACAATCGGACCGAACATTTCGCCTTTGACCAGATTTCTGCTGTCTCTGTTCAATTCGATAATTACTGGACTTTGTGTGTGAGCATCGGGGAAATCAGGGTTGCTTATCGGCTTGCTTTCGAGCAAAACCTTTCCGCCAATATCCTTCGCCTTCAGTACACGTTCCATCGTTGCTTTGCTTTGAATTGCACCGGCAACAGCATGACCCGCCTTCGGATGTTCTACAAGCCCACGAGTTTGTTCAACAATCGCTTTTTCAACATCTTCCAGTGAAGCGTGTCCGTCTTTGACGGCAATACCGGACTCAGGAACATAAATATTCTGCGGTGCGGTGCACATTTGACCACTGTAGAGACTGATACTGAATGCAATGTTTTTCGCCATAGCATCGAGGTCATCGATGCTGTCGATTATGATGCTGTTCACACCGGCTTTCTCTGTGAAAACAATCTTGCCGGGCAAGCCTTCAACATAATTGCCGAATGCATTACTGCCGGTAAAATCAATGATTTTGATTGCAGGATGTTCTGCCAATTTCTTGGTTATTTGATTGTCCGACTTGTCGCAAGCAAGAAGAACAAGATTCGGATCAAATCCATTTTCTTTCAAAACATTCTGAATCACGCCGATCACAATTGCGATTGGATAAATTGCCTTAGGATGCGGTTTTACAATTACGGCGTTGCCTGTAATCAGACTCGCGTACAAGCCAGGAAGAGTGTTCCACGTCGGAAATGTGCTGCATCCAATCGCCAAGGCCAAACCGCGCCCGACGTTCATCCCAAATTTTTCCAGCTTGAGGTTGAACTTACCGGCAGGTTTTTCCCACGAAACACGATCGGCAAATCGCGTCAATTCAGAATAACCAAGTGCGATAGCTTCCAACGCTCTGTCGGCCGCGTGAGGACCACTAGCCTGAAAGCTCATCATGTAGGATTGCCCGGTTGTATGCATAGTCGCAAACGCGAGCTCGAAGAAGTGAGACTTCAACTGTTGCAAAGTCTCCACCAGAATGCCTGCTCTCGTCTTAACATCAGTGTGTTTCCACATCTCATGCGCTTTTTGCGAAGCAGCAATATAACTCTCGACATCCGAGAAAGCCGGGTAGCTAATTTTTAGTGCCTTACCTGTAAATGGGCTTTCTTCATCACTTTCTAACCAGGCGTCCGAGCTTTGCTTCAGGTGCTCAAATTTTGCACCGAGTTGTGCTTCGAATTGAGCCTTTTGCGCAGCCTCCGCACCCTCACCGTAGTCAGCAGGCGAAGGCATTTCCGGAAAAGGGGAGTAATGCTCTCTCTTGTGCACCGCTTCAAGCGCTTCTTTTATAAGCGACTCGTACTTTTCAAACGTGGTAGTGCTGGACTTGGCAGGGGTAAAAATTTGCATAGAAGAACTCCGATAAACAGCAATAAGCGTGTTACCAAACGTTGGTCAACGCTTCCGTGGCAAGATGTCATTTTACTCGAATTACACGCGACGCCTTCGCATCCTGCAATTCATTTCACTATTAACCTGGGTGACAAGCAGTTTGGCAGCTTAATTTTGAACGCCACCGACTGTGTAGTTGTTTCCGAATACTTCCACAATGTCACCGGTCCTGAGCTTGCGCTTGCGTCGCGTGTCAATCTCACCATTCACTTTGACTTCGCCAGACTGAATCAAGTGTTTTGCCTCACCGCCTGATTGCGTAAGTCCTTCCAACTTGAGGAATTGATCCAGCTGGATAACAAAATCGTTCAAATCGCCGTTTTCCATGCAGTTACAGCCACCGTAAACTTGTGTGACACGAACAGATTACGCGCACTCGAAGGAAAACTCATGAAATATTCCTAGGATACAATGGGCCCCTATACGCCGCCGTCACAGCGGCAGCCTACTTCATACCGAGGTATCTAATTATGACAACCGAGACGAAAAAAGAGACACCTTGCATGAAACCAGAGCCGCAGAAAGAGCACGAATGGCTTCAGAAGATGATCGGCGAATGGACCATCGAAAGTGAATGCGTGATGGGACCGGATCCAGAGCCCTTTAAATCGGTGGGCAGAGAAACAGTACGGGCCGTGGGCGATTTATGGATTGTCGCCGAGGGAGAAATGACTTCACCAGATGGTGATACAGGTCAAACAATGATGACGTTGGGCTTTGACCACGTGAAGAAAAAGTTCGTCGGTTCATGGATTGGCTCGATGATGTCCAACATGTGGGTATACGAAGGACAATTGGATGCCGCACAAAAGGTGCTTCCGCTAGACACAGTCGGTCCTGATTTCGTCACCGAAGGCAAGGAAGCCAAGTACCAAGACATTCATGAAATCGTCAGCGACGACCACCGTATCCTGAAATCACAAACCCAGGGCGCCGATGGTAAATGGACTCAATTCATGACCGCTCACTACAGACGCAAGAAGTAGAAACACGTAGCTGCACACAGCAGTAGCAGCTTATCTTGGGAAGTAGTCTCAGCCGCCGCAGGGCAACCTTAGGCGGCAAATTGAGCTGTTATAATGGCATCGGCGACCTAAAGAGTTTTGCATGCCCAAGCTTCTATTAGCCGACGACGACCAAGATTTAGTGAGCGGGCTCACCAAATACCTGACTGGTCAGGGCTATGTTGTGGAGACGGCTTTTTGTGGCCGCGACACGCTGCAGTTGCTCGAAAACTTCACTTTCGAGGTCATCATTCTTGATTGGCAGCTTGGTGACATGAGCGGAGTCGATGTTTGCAAACAGTTTCGAAAGCAGGGTGGAAAGACACCTGTAATAATGCTGACGGGTCTATCGGATATAGAAAACAGAGTCGAAGGGCTGAATTCCGGTGCCGACGACTACCTTACAAAACCGTTCGAGGTCAGGGAATTGAAGGCTCGCTTGAGTAGTCTTTTGCGAAGGCCGTCACTGTTCATAACATCAAAGCTGGAGGCGCACGGAGTGAGCCTGGAGGTGGAAACGCGCACCGTCACCGATGGCACACAAACGGTGAAATTGAGTCAACGTGAAACCGCCTTACTTGAGTTTTTAATGAGACATCAAAACCGAAATTTTTCCACTGCAGTCATCCGCGAAAAAGTATGGCCGCTTGATAGTGAAGGTTCGGATGATACTGTGCGAACTTGCATGAAAACACTACGGCAAAAACTCGAAAAAATTGGCAAAAAAGATTTGATTAAGACCAGCCTGCAATCAGGCTATATCATCGAGTCATGATTTTGTTTTTTCGGGAATACTAAACCAAAACCGGCTTCCTTTAGCTACATTTTCTTGGGCTGTTTCTCCTGAGTCGCTGGGCATTTTCTCTGCAACTCCAATCGAGCCACCATGAGCTTCGACGATCATTTTGCAGATTGCCAGACCAAGACCGGTGCCTTGATGCTGAGTGGAAGCGGTTTGTTGAAACGGCTCGAATATCGCAATGCGCACGTCTGCATCCACACCGGGCCCCTCGTCACTAACGGAAAACCTCACGGATTCCGAAATATGTTCTACACAGATTTGCACAACAGAGCGCGCAGGCGAAAACTTGATTGCGTTAGACAACAAATTGACTAATACTTGAACGACCTTCTGCCCATCACACACCAAAGGAACCTTCGCAAATTCATTGTCGAACTTAAGCTCAATTGAGCGGTCTTTTGCGTAGGCTTTTACTAGATCCACAGCTTCATCAACTAGCGTTTGTGCTTCGTGGGACTTGAGCTCCAGTGGCATTTGCCCTGCACTCAGCTTTTGGAAGTCCAGCAGGTCATCAATGAAGCCGACCAGTTTCTCCGCACTTTTGACAGCAGACTCAGCTTCCTCTCTGAATGACGTAGTTAATTCATCCTGCTTTCCTTCAATCAACATTGTCAATCGAACCATTACTGAAGAGAGAGGGCTGCGCAGATCGTGGCTGACCATATTCATGAAGTCCTGTTTGACTTGCGCAAGTTCCTTTTCCTTCGTGATGTCGTGGGCGACACAGAACAAGCTGCCCTCCTGGTCGGACCAGAGACACGACCAGCGAGTTTCAATAGTGGTGCCGTCTGTCTTTCGAAGAGTCAATTCCGCGCTTTGAAAATCATTGGAGCTGATCGAACGTCGAATTAACTCGTCGGCTGCAAAACTGTCTTCCAGAATAGTCAATTCGCTTAACTTGGTAGAAACAAGCTCCGAGGGCTGGATTGAGAGCATGCGAGCAGCCATGGGATTTACGGTTAAGAACACTCCTGTTTCATCGAGTGAACAAATCAGATCTGCAGCTTTTTCTATCAAAGCGCGTTCTTTGGTGTGGGCGTTGTTAAGCTCGCTTTCCACAGTGTGAATGAGGCGATCTAAAGCCCCCAGTTCATCTTTCATGGTTAGAGCAGGCAACAATGGCTTATTTTGAGAAAGAAGTTTTAGGTTATTGGAAATATGATTAATAGGTGCTTTGATGCGCGCGGCGAAAAATACAGCCATGAGTAACGACGAGAGGATATTAACCACTACGAAAATTATCAACCAATCACTCACTTTCGCGCGGTCTACAGTACTGATTCCAAAAACTTGAGACCTCCTGCTCTTTTCCAATGCGATCAAAGTCGCCAGCTCGGCAGTAAATTTACCTGCAAATGTCGACATTCTTGGTATGACGGCAATTCGTTCTTCTTCGCTCTTGGCCTTGCGAACAGCACCAAGCATCCAATCAGCGAGCGACACCAGATTGTTCATCGACTCTTTGACTCTTTTCACTTGTGCGGCACTCTCAGGATCTCTGCCTACGACCTCGAGCACGCCAACAATATCTTTTCCAATCTGGTCGACTTCATTTAAAACGTAATTCTTATCCACGTCCTTTCGAGCAGAGACAAGAATGAAGGAAAACTCCAGAACGCCCATCATGCAGTCGTTGATTCGAGAAACTCGATTTCTGGACTCTCTTGCACGTACTGATTCTTGTTGAACAGACCACAACATCGTCAACATTCCTGACAAAAGGACGAATTGAAACACAACTGGGACAGCGACCAGAATCAGCCCTAGGGAAGTAAGCTTAGTTTTCTTCATCGCTTCCTCCCATCAATCAACAAATTCCGTCAATCTAACCCAGAATGTCGATCCCTTGCCAATCTCACTGTCTACCCCGGCTTCTCCGCCATGCGCTTTTACTATTGACTTAACTATTGCCAGACCCAATCCTGTGCCTTTCAATGAAATGTTGGATTTAGCTGTGCCTTGCTTGTACTTGTCAAACAGAGCTTCTATTTGTTCAGCAGCAATGCCTGGTCCTTGATCGCTGACCCTCACATCGCATTTTTCTCCGTGCTTACTTACTGCAACAGTCACTTCACCATCTTTCGGGGAAAACTTAATTGCATTGGAAATCAAATTTGTAACGACCTGTACAAGCCTTCTCTCATCAGCCATCACTGCGGCATCACCGCCACCATAAATGAGTTTGACTCCGGCATCGCCTGCCATGGATTCCAGCGCCTGAATACTTGTCTCACAGACTTCTCTTAGACTGATGCAATCCAGATCGAGTGTAAGCTTGTCCGAATCGAGTTTATCCAATTCGAGCAAATCATTAACAAGAGAAGACAACCTTTCCATATTCGATGCAGCATTTTTCAGCAGTCTCTCGCCGCCCTCAGGTATTGGTCCACAAACGCCGGAAGAAAGATTGGCAATATTTACGTTCATCGATGCAAGGGGCGTGCGCAGATCGTGACTGACCATCGAGAAGAATGCTTGCTTGAGCTTTTCGATTGTTTTAATTGCTGTTATGTCATGCACAACACAGACGAACTCCTGAGCCTCAGCCGACCAGTTGACGGTCCAGAGAAAGTCCTTAAGGGTTCCGTCCTTGCATTTAATTATTGTTGTAACATCTGTGTCCATGCCGGATTTTGCAATGGCTTCAAACTCATCTGGGGCACTACCTGCGGTTGCACCAGAAAGTATCGACATTATCGATCTGCCAATTAGATCATCAGGAGCGTATCCCCATATTCTTTCTGCGGACTCACCAATAGCAAGAATACGCAATCGCCTGTCCAGAGAGGTGACCACATCGGCCGCGTTGTTCAAAATTGCCAGTTCCTTTTTCTGAAATGCCTTCAGTTGCATACCGGCTTTATGCAAGGTTCTGTCAAGTTCGGCAATCTCGTCTGTTCCTTCCAACGGTTCAGGCAACTCTTTGCCAGCGGCAATCAGGTAGGCATTTGTCGAAATTATTTCGAGCCGCTTGACGATATCAAAAGTAAATATGTACGCGATAAGAAACGATAAGGCACAACTTGCGAAAAAACCTGCAACCAAAAAAAGAATCAGTTGCATGAAGATGTGATTGATTTTGCCCGGTTCTTCATCGCCTAGTTTGACGGTTGTGGATTTTATGCGTTCAACGAACGAGCCGAAGGTCAAGAGTGTCATCACGACTTGCTCTCGATCTTTATTGGTGTAAAGGTTCATCGGTCCGAAAAAAGCGCCTCGTTCCGCATCCATGACCATTTTCAGAAACATTTTTCTGGACGCTTCGGCATCCTCGAACAATTCCTTAAAATCGCTGGTACTGTCGAGCTTTACGTCACCGAAGTAGCCGGGACGCATAAAGAATTCTTCGCTTTTTCTTACAAGCTTTTGGCGTTCGACTGGATTACCTCTTTGGAAGTTTCCAAGAAGCATTCCATCCCCAAGGATAGTGCTAACCATGTCATTGAGCTTCAGCAAAACCTGCTGTGAATCCTTCAACCTTTCAAGATCACGTGCGGTTGAATTCAACTGCTGTGTCAATATTGCGATGAAAACAAGCCCGAACATCAATGGCAGGAGAACCAGAAGCAGTCCTTTGGCGTTTACCTTGATGTAGCAGAAAATGTTCAAAAGTCCCTTCAGACGTATTCGAGAAGTTAGCCTGATCCATCATAGGATAAGATGTTATTGGACAAATGGTGATTATGAGAAGAGGGAGTGCGATCAGTGTTGTCAATAAAACGCTTGAGCTTGGTTTCCATAATTCTTCTGCTTGGATGTTCTACAGCTCTTCCGCTCGTTAAGTGCATGCCGGTCAGCGCCGAAGAAGCCTACTCGGCAATGTCACAAGATCCATGCGGACATGTTGAAAAGCTGGTGCGTGAGTTTTATCCCAAAGCGGTGATAAACAAAGGCCGTGGCGAAATCACCTTCGAGTACAAAGCAAAAAAGAAGAATGGATTTTATCCGGACCGACCGGCAATGGTTCCCATGGACGGGGGAATTGTAGGCACTGTCACACTTTCTCCAGGGGAATATGCAGAGGCGGATAAAGACGAAATCCCGTCGGAAAAGCCAAACGGTTTTTACATGGTGCTAACCATGGCACCATACTCGAAACGACAGAACTCGCATTTACTCACCAAAGTAATTTTTCCCGAAGACGTTAGTTCTCAATTTAAAGAACGTCT
>PNLN01000134.1 GCA_013823055.1 Cyanobacteria bacterium DS2.3.42 | reverse complement strand
ACGTCAATTACGTAATCAAGCCGAACGAAGAAGGCAAAATGGAAGCCGTCATCGTCGACGAATTCACCGGTCGTATGATGCAGGGACGCCGCTGGAGCGACGGTTTGCACCAGGCTGTAGAAGCGAAAGAAGGGATTCCGATTCAGGAAGAAACCCTCACCTATGCATCGATTACCTATCAAAATCTTTTCCGTCTCTATCCAAAACTTTCCGGCATGACCGGTACTGCGATGACGGAAGCCGCTGAGTTCAACAAGATCTACAACCTGGAAGTAGTTGCGATTCCGACGAACAAAACTGCCGTCCGAGGCGACCAACCCGACGTCATATATAAGACGGAATTGCAAAAATACATTTCTGTTGTCGAGGAAATCGTCGAGTGCTACGAAGATGGGCGCCCGGTGCTGGTGGGCACCACCAGTATCGAGAAATCCGAGCTTGTCGATGAGTTGCTCAGCAAGCCGCAGCAGATGGGCGAAGTGCTTCTGAAGAAAATTCAGAAAGTCATGGACAGCATCAAGAAAAACAATTTGAGTGGCGCAAACATTGATGCTTTGAAGAAACTATTTGAGAGACCGGCACTGATCGATCCACTCAAGATGGAAGAGGTTTGCAAGGCGCTCGAGAAAGAGTTTCCGAAGAAGCAGGAAGAATTCCTTGAGCGTGCTTATTCCGCTTGCAGAACAGCGCGTGTCGTTGCTGCCGTCAGAAAGGGCATTCCGCACCATGTACTCAACGCCAAGCACCACGAAAAAGAAGCGATGATTGTCGCTCAGGCTGGACGCAAAGGTGCTGTCACCATCGCCACCAACATGGCCGGTCGCGGAACCGACATCTTGCTTGGCGGCAACCCCGAGTATCGAGCCAGAGAGAAATTGCTCAAAGATTCTCCTGATCTGGCTGGCGACGAACTCGAGGCTAGGGTCAAAGAACTGACCAAGAAATTCAAAGAAGAAACCGAGAAAGAGCACGATGAAGTCGTAGCCATGGGCGGGCTCCATATCATCGGAACCGAGCGCCACGAAGCACGCCGCATCGACAACCAACTTAGAGGTCGCGCCGGCCGTCAAGGCGACCCTGGGTCTACGCGCTTCTTCCTCTCTTTGGAAGACCAATTGATGCGGATTTTCGGCGGCGATAAGATTGCCCGCCTGATGGAATTGATTCGTGCTGACGAAGAAATGCCTATCGAATCCGGCATGGTATCTAAGTCGATCGAGAATGCACAGAAGAAAGTTGAAGCGCACCACTTCGATATGCGCAAGCACGTTCTTCAATACGACGATGTTCTCAACACCCAGCGCGAAGTTATCTATCGCGAAAGACGCCGTTTGCTTGAGCGCGCTGATCTTCGTAACCAGGTACTGGACATGCTGCAAGAGCACCTGGACATGCTTCTGGAAAGCTACATCGATCCGGATTCGCCGCCTGAATTCTGGGAGGAAGAAGGTCTTCCGCAAGTTACGGCTTTGCTGAAGAACGATATTCCTTTGTTGAACGAACTCAAAGACTCCGAACTGCACGGTCTTTCATATGAGGATCTGCGTGCGGAGCTATGGAAGCAGATCACGCTTGCCTATCAAGTTCGTGAAGAACATATTGGTATCGAGCACATGCGTGAGATGGAACGGCAAATCTTGCTCAATACCATCGACGGCAAGTGGGTCGATTATCTGCATAACATCGATCTCTTGCGCGAAGGTATTCACCTGCGCGGATATGGTCAACGTGATCCATTGCAAGAGTACAAGCGCGAAGCATTCGATATGTTTAACCGCTTGCTCAAGGCGATCAAGGAAGAATCAATTCAGCTGATCTTTAATGCGCAGCCAATGATCATGGACATGGATGATCTTGAAGGCATGATCCTCAACGAGCTGAGAAGTCTTGGTGGTGAAGGTGACGAACTGCCAAATCTTGATCAACAACAATTTGCTGATCTGGTTAGCGGAATTATGTCCGGCAAGACTCCTGAAGAACTCGGCTTGATTGGAACTTCCGATACTGACGAAGATGATGACAGTGAGCCGAATTCGGCTGACGAGAATCTGAAAGAAGTCATGGATCACCTTGGCGAAGTCGATAATAAAATCGGCGAAACGCAAAATGGTGAAGACAGAGCCGATGTTAGCGAAGGCAAAGAAGACTCTGAAACCAAGACTGAAGTAAAAACCAAGTCGGGTTCCAAAGGCAAGAATAAGTAGGCGTTTTTTGTAGGGGCGATGCCATGCATCGCCCGCTTCACCCGCTTCACCCGCTTCACCCGCTTCACCCGCTTCACCCGCTTCGCCAGTTTTGCTAGTTTTTCCATTTTTGCCCGCTTCAAAATTGAACCGCCCGGTTTAAGTAGGCCTCTAAGCGATGCGCATTCTCTCCTTCGATACAACCAACAATTGCGTTAGCATTGCTCTTCTTGAGTGTGAAAGCGAAGTTGGCGAAAAGCGCGAGCAGGCAGAGAATGTTGTCTCTGAGCGGCTTTTCGTTGCCACTGGTAACGAACGGCAAGAGTCGGTCACTTTGTTGCTTCCGGCAGTCGACGAGATGTTGAGCGAGACTGGTTGGAAAAAATCAGATCTCGATTTGATTATCGTAGGATTAGGACCGGGAAGTTTTACCGGCATACGCATTGGAGTCGTCACCGCGCGCACGCTTGCTCAGGCGCTCAATCTGCCTCTTGCAGGTGTTTCACTTCTGGATTGTTATGCAGCGAAATTGATGGAGACATCCGGAGAACTTTCTGAATTTGCTGTTGTTCTTTCCGGCGGGCGTGGACATTATTATTTCGCTGCCTATCAAAACGTTTCGGATTCTGATCTGGCGAAGCATGGCGTCGCCCCTACGGAAGGCAACCATGGACGCCGCGCAGCCATAACCGAAGTTGTTAAACCGCAGCACGGTACGGTCGTGGAACTGAATGCAGTACTTTCGACATCACACACCTGGGCGGTGGAGCCATCTTTGCTGGAAGCGCTAACCGTTGATTGCGCGAACAAAAGTTTGATAGAGTTGCCGAAATTGGACAATATAGCTGCCTTCCAGGGGCTTCTGGGCTGGCGGCGGGTTTCGTTGAGTAAATCCTCTGATGGTAATTCTCTTGCCTCATCGGGCGTTTCAGAGGAAAATGGGCGCGACGTAAAAGGTTTGAGACAATCATTGCTGAATGATTATCCTTACCGCATTGTAGAACCGCTGTATTTGCGCGGTGCGTCAGTAACGCTAAAAGGCAACGATGGGAAAGCGACAGCGACTACTTGAGCTAAGAACGCTAGCCGACAATGATTTAGACGAAGTGATGGACATTGAGCCGGTTGCTTTCGGCAATCATCATTGGTCGCGTCAATCGTTTCTCAATGAATTGGATAACCGTTTGGGCAAGTATTATGCAGCTGTCGATGCCAGTACCGGGCAACTGGTGGGCTATTCCGGGTTCTGGATGATTGGTGATGAAGCGCACATAACTACGCTTGCAGTGCATCCGGATTGCAGAAGAAAGCGCATTGGCGAGGTTTTGCTCATCAACAACATTCTTTCCGCCAGGCAGGAGGGCGCAAAGTGGCTGACATTGGAAGTCCGCGTCTCCAACGAGAAGGCGCAAAACCTCTATTTTAAATTTGGTTTCAAAAATCTCGGAATTCGCCGCCATTACTATCAGGACAACAGCGAAGACGCATTGGTCCTCTGGACGGAAAATATTCTAAGGCCGGAATTTATGGACTTGCTTAATGAGCACATAAGTTCCGTTAGACAGCAGATTAAGGTGGACTGGCTGGCACCTGAGGAGTTTGAGAGTCCATATCAAAGAGGCGAGGAAATTCCCGCCGCTGAAGAGCGGCGAGCGTAATCGACGCTTGACTATGGCCTTGCTTAAAAGCGACAATAGGGCGTCGTGGCGTGAGTGGGCGAGATCGCAAAGCATATACAGCGGGATATCCCGCGCTTTGGCATTCAAGACATTTTGATCTAGCGACGACCTGTGAAGAGACTAAGAAGCTAATCACGTGCAGCTCGTAGTATCACCTCCTAAACAACAAGTTCAGTCGCGGCGTTCTGTTCGCAAGTCGATCATCGGCCAGTTGATCTTGGTATTGCTCGGGATAGAACTTCTCTTCGCCGCCACTTTCACATCGCTGGAAATGCCAGTGCCCACCGGCAAGAACATTGCGGCATCTATCGAGAAAGATGTTGCTGTCATGCACGCGCGCATTCCCGATCGCGTTATGGAAAAGGTCGGGAAGTATCTTCCTCCTGTGCGGGTTCCAACCGCTGAGATTCGCTATTCGATTTACACACCGCAAACCCCGGTGGCAATATTTGTTGGCTACACTCTGGGCTGGCCGATTGCAACAATTGCCTGCGCCACCTTTTTGGTCATGGGCTTGCTTGGTCCAATGTTCAACTTTCACCCGTTTGCCGGCGGCGGCGGTATTAACTATTATCTCGAGCCTGGATTTGGGTATTTGTTGGGCATGATTGCCGCTACCTGGGCGGTCGGCTACATTACGAGAAACTCCCGTACATCCTTAAACCAGGCACTGGCGGTCGTCGCCGGGCTTGCAGCCGTACACATCGTGGGACTGGCGTACTTGCTGGGAACTTGTGTAGTATTGGCAGTAATCGAAGGTAACGGTGTTCAACCGGGATGGCAGCAATGGCTGTTTCAAGAATTTCGCAATCTAAGCTGGTATCAATTGCCATACGATGCGCTCTTTGGGGTGTTAGCCGTGGGGGCGGGCTTCCCGCTCAGGTGGCTGTCTGGGCGATTGACCGCGCCAGACATGGGTACGAGAAAAGACAACGGGAAATTCAAAGAGCTCATGGACGACTACTAAGTCCGTCTGAGGCTCAATCTACCGAACTTGTTGTAGCCAGTGACGTTTCCACCGGTCGCAAGCGCAGCTCAGGCGTTTTTGCAAGAACATTGAAATCAAAGCCGGCTATGTTCGCTGCGGTGTCTCTTGTTGCTGCCGGTGCGGCTGCTTTCTACTACGCTCGCAAAATTGAACCCAAGAAATATAAGTTGGAAACAGTGAGGCTAATCACTGGCGACGGCAACGCCTGGCGCAGTCGCGAAGGGAATGGAAAGCGCACCGGGGCTGAAGAACGCGTTGAGAGAAGGCTTTTCAGAATCCTCCACATCTCGGACTTGCATCTTTCAAAACCGGAAAGCGACAAGATTGATTTTATTCGAAAAATTACTGATGATGAGTTCGATCTGATTATATTGACGGGTGATGTCTTCGAAGACCACAGCGGCATTGAGTATGCTGAAAACCTGTTGACTCGCCGCCCGCGCCTTGGTGCTTATGCGGTGCTCGGCAATCACGACTATTACGACTACACAATGTTCCACAAAATTGTGGGGCGCATGATTAGAACTTTCAGACATCCAAAGCAAAAGCGCGATGTGACGCCATTTGTGGAAGCTTTGCAGAACGGCGGTTTTGATGTTTTGAGAAACGAAGCGCGCTGTCTCAAAGAACAAGGCTTGCACATTGTTGGCATCGATTATCCGGGCATCAAGGAATATGAGCTGGCAAGACTGGCTGCCCAGGCTCCTGCGCATCATCTCAATCTTTGCTTGTTTCACATGCCGAGAGATCTTCATCACATAACCAATGCCGGATTTCATTTGGCTCTGGGTGGGCACACTCATGGCGGGCAAGTACGCATACCTGGATTCGGGCCCATCATCACTGATTCGGAACTGTCACGCCATGAGGCTTCCGGTGTTATCCGTCGCGGCGAAACCACATTCCACATCTCTCGTGGATTGGGCGCTGATCCGCGTTCCAATATTCGTTTTTTCTGCCCACCGGCAGCAACCATAATCGAAGTGCACCATCAAATGCCGCGCGCTTGAGGATTGAATGACGGTAGAGATAATTTTGGGAGATAAAAACCCCGATCTTATTGCAGCATGGGATTCTGCTTTTTCTGGTGTGTCAAACGTCCGAACACGCGGTGGCAATATTTTGATGGCTACTGCTGATGCGCTCGTCAGCCCCGCCAATAGTTTTGGCTTTATGGACGGTGGATTGGACTGGAGCATATCGGATTTATTCGAATGGAAAATTCAAGCGATAGTGCAAAAGGTAATTCGCACTAAGCATGCCGGTGAATTGCTTGTCGGCGACGCAGAAATTGTTGCCACCAGTCATGAAAAGTTTCCCTACCTGGTCTGCGCTCCAACAATGCGAATTCCGCAGAATGTTGAAACGTCGATAAATGCATTCCTGGCTATGCGAGCTATTCTTCTTGCTGTCCAACGATTCAATGCCGCAAACAATGGCGCCATAAAGTCAGTAGCCATTCCCGGACTTTGCACAGGCGTAGGTAAAATGCCTTACGAACGCTGTGCGCGACAAATGCGGGCAGCTTACGATCTGGTCAATGGCAAAACGTCAAACCACTATCGCGATCTAAAGACAGCAATCGACGACGAACTGAAGTACAAAGCGTGAGTGCAAACGCCGTGCGCTTGCGCACCTTGAGTGCCGTTTGGATCTCGGCTCACGGGCAATTAGATCTCAGCCCACGGCCAGTGTGCTTGCACCTGCCGCCACAGTGAAGTGACGCTGTTTCTCATCAGTCGAACTTCAACATACTGATTGTTTTCAATCAATCTTGCTTTGATTTCGTTTTCTTGAAACGAGCCCTGAAGTGGGTTCATTCCACTGCCGGCGAATTTACCGTCAAGAATTACAGTCCGTTGTGGGCGCCCCAGGCTGACCCATTTTTGAGGGGTTTGAAAAACTATGTGCAAAGGTTTGCTCGAATCGATTTTGTTGACGGTGGCTTCCATGGTGGCACCTGAGCCCCAGTTAAGGCGGCATTTTACATTGGCGGCAAGACGAACCAGGGACAGGCGTACAACTTCGCGATCGTAGCCGCTTGAGGCATATTCGCCTGTAACATCGGACACTGTCCAGGCAATCCAGATAAACATGAATATGACCAGGCAGAAAAAGATGATGACATTCAAACGCCTGGACGGACGAATTACGTGCGCAAACTTTCCGGGACGTTCTTGCCTGCGCTGTTGCTGTCCAGGAAAGTTGATGCGTGGAAATGGCCGCAAATCGTCATCATCATCGCCTTGATTCGGCTGTCCCTGACCGCGTCTGCGTCCGCCGCCCGGATTAACCGGAGGCTCGTCGGCAGGTCTGCGTCTGGGAGGGCGATTCATCCGGTTTGACTCATGGAATGTAGTCGGGTTGATGTTTGTAGATGTACCGAATCGTGGCGGCGTCATTGTTGGAAGGCACGCCGCGTCCGTAATACACACTCATCAAATCGTACGGATTGGTTGAGTGCTGGTCGATGCCGAGCGCATGACCGAATTCGTGCCCGGCCGATGCGCGCATTTTTTCGTTGCTCATCGGATTGCCTTGCTGATTGGTGGTGCGCAGAAGAATGACCACCGGTAAGAATAGTGGCTGCTTACCCTGCATAATTAGCCTGTAGTCGAAGATCTCTTTTGAAGTGTATCCGCGGATATCATTAGCGAAGAGCCCCAAGCCGAGCTTGTTGACGAAGTGGTGTGTCCAAAAAACATAAATATCTGCTTCGGATGGATCGCTCGTCAAAACATACTGAAATAGACCTTCTTTCTCAAAACCCTTCCAGTAATTGATGCCTTGCACAGCAGCATCATAATGAGGCTCTACGAAGCCTTCGGCGACGGGAAGGTTGTTTATCTGCCCTTTGTCGATGATCTCGGCAACCAAGTGCGGCCAGCGTTGTTTCCCGTCCACATTCGTACGTGGTACACCGAGCTCTTCATCCATAAAGCCGTCAATTGTCGATCCACGAGAAACGTAGACTTTGAGAGGCATTTGGTCACTGACCCAACGCACGACCTTGCCGTTGAATAATGCTTGCGGGTAAACACCCGCCGGGCCTGCAGCAGCGGCCTGCTTGCCGCCGGCGCGTGCGCCGCCCGGTCTGGCCGGTGGCAGCTGGCGGTTGGAGTAACTGGTACGAAACTGAGCGTGCGACTCAGGCGGCATGCCGGTCGCCACAAGAAGTGCGGCGATGATAGCCGGAGCTAGAAGCAAGAAAGCTGATCTCGAATGCATGCTGTGGCTAAAGCTCAGCGGGTGTTAATTCTAAAGAGATAATACCCTAAACCTCTGCCTCTACATCCTCATGAGCTTTCTATACGGGGGTGGTGCGGTCGAAAACCGGAAGAGGCGCTTGCCCTGGCGTGGTGTCGAGTTTGAATTTGTGCGAGCGGATTTCGTTGGAATTGGGCACCAGGAAGTTGAATTGCAGTTCCATCGCGATCGACGGGTTTTGCTTCGGGTGCGGATCTCTCGCCTTCAGGTGCAGCGTTTATGTCTCGATCGCTCAGTGCAGCTTTGACTATCGGCGGGGCCGAATCGGCTGCGTCATTGGCCAGAACGTTGCCGTCGTCACCAATAATCTCTATGTCCTGAGGTAAAACCGCGTTAGCGGCGTCAGTGCGGGCGTCAGGAGGGATTAAGGTATCCGATTCGATGCGAGCATCTGTTATTTCCGGCGCCGCCGCGACGTTATCTGTTGGCTGCGCTACAGGCGCCGTGTTATCGGACTGCTGGTCGATTTTTGCCATTTTTAGAAACTTGGTTTGTAAATTAGTAAGGTTCGCTGTCCCGGTAGTCATACCGAGGAGTTGCGGATAAAGGAAGAAGTGTTCTGAATATCGCTTGACAATGGTGAAGTTAGTATGAAGATTGCCGTCGTCGCTCAATCCCCAGCACTGTCAGGGTTTAGGGAGGAAACGGTGGGGAACTATTGCAGTGCTTACCCGTCTTCTAGCTAGTCACCAGTCTTATAACGAAGGCCGATAAAGCTTAGATATGTAAGAGTGGCGTTAAAAGGGAACCTTCAATATTTCGTTACGTCAATCTTGAACGAAAACTAAAGACAGACAGTGTTTTCGGGAATATCGGGTACAACTATTACATCGACATCGCAGAAACACCAGTTAGTGAGGCAGTAGGGATACAGCCTGTTGGGGCAGCACCAACCCTGCGGACAATTCAAAGAACAAAGCGGGAGTGCTCACAACAGCCCGCTTTTTTCTTGCTTTTTTCTACTCGTCGCACATTCGATAGCCGACACCGTGCACGTTTTCAATAAAAGAATCAGCGCCGGGCGCATCTATCTTGCGGCGTAGTTTTTTGATAAGCGTGCGCAAACTCTCTGGAGAACGCTCCGACTCCGACTGCCAAACTCTGTCCAGGAGTGCTTCGGGCGAAAAAACCTGGCCTTTGTGGCGAATCAAAAATTCCAGCAACGCAAATTCCATGCGGGCCAAGTGGACCTCTTCTTCTCCTTTGTATACGCGAAAAGATCCGGGATCCATCTCCAGGTCCCTGAAGCGCAAGGTGTTGTCGAGTGAAGTCCTGGGGCGTCTGAGCATCGCTCGCATGCGCGCAGAGAGTTCTCTCAGATGAAAAGGTTTGGTCAGGTAGTCGTCTGCGCCGCTGTCGAGCCCGTCTTCCTTGTCTTTTAGCGCACCGCGCCCGGTCAAAATCAAAACTGGCGTCGGACCTCCCATGGCGCGGAACTGCACCAAAACCTCGACCCCGCTGATTCCAGGAAGCGTAATATCGAGAATGATCAGGTCGTAGCTGCTCGTCTTAAGCAAGTTGAGAGCGTCTTCGCCGGTCTCCGCTACATCGACGATGTGATGCTCGAAAGTCAGCCAGTCCCTGACTGTGACTACCAGGGATGCATCATCTTCGACTATCAGTATCTTGGCCACTTGCTTTGCGTCACCTTCAAAAGGAAAGCGCCTTTGATGCGCGCGCGAATGTCCGCGTCGCCCAATTATAATTGAGTCAGCAGTGTGGGACTTTGGACATGGTGCAACTCAATTTGAAAATCTCCCAACGGGGATTTTTGCTCGTGTCGATACCACTGGTGTTCG
>PNLN01000172.1 GCA_013823055.1 Cyanobacteria bacterium DS2.3.42 | reverse complement strand
CAAGCCACGGCATTTGGGCTGTTTGAAAACAATCAACTCGACTTTGTTGATAACAGAAGCTTTCCAACTGCAGATGTAGAGCGCTTTCGCAATTCTCCTTTGTATCGAGGGTTGCCACTTTTGCGTTGCAATTACATAGGCTTCAACGTAAAAAAGAAGCCTTTTGACGATAAGCGTGTGCGCCGCGCCATCTCGATGGCTATTGATAGAACAGTATTTCCCAAGATTCTTAGACGCGGCGAGTCGCCCGCCTATACCTGGATACCGCCGCGCTTAGAAGGATACTCCTCAGACTCGAAAGCTACGTACGATCCTGAGGGCGCGCGCAAATTGCTGGCCGAAGCCGGTTATCCCGACGGGAAAAATTTCCCGCTTACAAAGATACTTTATCCGCAAAGAGAGGATGCAAAGCTTGTAGTGGAGTCGGTTCAAGCGCAGATCAAGAAAAACTTGAACGTTAAGTTACAGCTGGAAGTAAACGAATGGAAAGTCTATATGGACATTCTTCATCGCGATCCGCCACAGATGTACAGACAATCTTGGGGCGCCGACTATCCTGATCCCGAGACGTTTATGAACCTGTTCACCACAGGCAATGGCAACAATTACACGCAGTGGTCCAATGCTCAGTATGACTCTCTTGTCGACAAGGCAGCCGCCGAGCAAGATCAGAAAGTGCGCGCTGCACTGTACGCGCAGGGTGACAAAATGCTCAATCAGGATGAAGTACCGATGGTACCCATTTATTTGTCCACGCAAAACACCATGGTAAAACCTTGGGTGAAAGGAATTGGCTTCAATGCTATGGATTTGCAGTTTTTCAGGAAGGTGTATATAGAAAAACCTAAGTAGGGGCGATGCCATGCATCGCCCTGCGGCGTCCAATGCCGCGATGTTAAAACCGGGTGACGCACGGCGTCGCCCCTAAAAGTTTCCAACGTTGAAACTTTAACCACGGGAGATACCACGCCAGATGCTGGCATTGTTAGTAAAGAGATTGTTGACCGCCATACCGGTATTGCTGATAGTGGCAACGCTTACATTCATTCTTGTGCGCATGGTGCCGGGCGGCCCGTTTGATGCTGATAAGCACCTGCCTCCAGCCATCATTGCCAATCTCAATGCTAAGTATCAATTGGACAAGCCCTGGCCCCAACAGTACGTGACATACATCACCCGATTGACCAGGGGCGATCTAGGAGTCAGCTACAAGTACGTGAACAGAACAGTCCGCGATATTCTCAGCGAGGCGATCCCAGTCTCTGTTCAATTGGGTTTTACCGCGCTGATTCTCGCCATCTTGATTGGTGTGCCTTTGGGAACGCTGGCTGCTGTTAATAGAGGAACCTGGATAGACGTCACTGCCATGTTTGTTTCCACGGCAGGAATCTCAGTGCCGGGTTTCGTCATCGGCGCTTTTTTGATTTTTATCTTCGGCATCTGGCTCAAAGTTTTACCTGTTGCTTTGTGGGAATCACCCTGGCACATGGTTCTTCCATCCTTGACTCTGGCTTTCTCTCCAGCCGCATATCTGGCTCGTTTGACCCGAGCCAGTGTTCTTGAAGTCCTGGAAAAGGACTGGGTTCGAACTGCCAGATCCAAAGGTTTATCTCGCTGGTCCACCATAATCAAGCACGCATTGCGCAATGCTCTTGTACCTGTTGTGACTGTACTCGGACCTCTAACGGCGATTCTTATCACAGGTTCGTTCGTAGTCGAGTATCTCTATGCAATTCCAGGCATGGGGCGCTTCTTCGTCACTGCCGTGACCAATCGCGACTACGATTTGATTATGGGAACGACCCTTGTTTTTGCTGCGTTGTTGATAGTCACGAATGCAATAGTCGATGTTGCCTATCAAGTTCTCGATCCACGTATGAAGGTGGAGGGCTAAGTGACAGCATCAGTGAATGTTTCCCAAACCCCTGAAATGCGGCATGTCTCGCGCTTTGAGCTGGCGTTTAATCGCTTGCGCAAAATTCCATCAGCATATATTGCATTCTGGGTTGTCTGCCTGATTTGTCTGATGGCAATTTTGTCTGGTCTCGGTATTCCACTTTCTCCGTATACATTTGATCAAGCCTCCGACGATATGCTCGTTTCCCCGTCGTTGAAACATCTGATGGGAACTGATGAATTGGGGCGAGACATCTTCGCGCGAGTCATCTATGGATCTCGTCTTTCTATAAGTATTGGATTTGTCACTGCCGGTGTAGCGTTTCTTTTGGGAACCACATATGGTGCAATCTCAGGATATTGCGGTGGTAAGATTGATACATTGCTTATGCGCGGAGTGGATATCGCTTATTCGCTTCCTGACTTGCTTGTGATGATTTTGGTTGGAGTTTTGGTCGGCAAAGGAACTTTCGGAATTTTGCTTGCCCTGGGTCTTGTTAGTTGGATGGGAACAGCTCGACTTGTTCGTGCACAACTTCTGCAACTCAAAGAAGAAGAGTTTATCGAAGCAGCAAGAGCGGCAGGGCAAGACGGTTTGACGATAGTTTTGAAACACTTGCTGCCTAATGCCATGGGACCGATTATCGTTGCGCTGACTTTCACTGTTCCATCTGCAATTCTTTCCGAGTCTACTTTGAGTTTCATTGGACTTGGCCTTTCTGCTCCCGAATGCAGTTGGGGAACTCTGGCTAGCGACGGCTGGCGCTCCTTGCGTTCTCATCCGCATCTATTAGCGTTTCCCAGCTTATTTATCTTCTTGACTGTTCTGTCTTTCAACTGCCTGGGTGATGGATTGCGCGACGTGCTCGATCCCCGTACGCGCTTATTCAAAGGCTAATGAGACGATAGATGACCAAAAATGCGTTTGCACTCTGTTTGGGATTTTGTTTACTTGCTGTTTTTATGCCGCTCTTCTTTTGTGCAACTGCGACAAACGGCCAGGTGCAAGAAGTTTTGCCGAGCAAGAAGGCGGTTGTAAAAACGCCGACCTTAGTAGCGAAGAAATCAGCAAAGCTGCTCGATGGGCTTTTGATCAAGCACTATTCATGGTTGGGTGGCGAAGTCGAAATAGCCGTGACGCCTGAGTTTCTCTGTATCTCATGTCCGACTCGCTCGGATGTCACGGTCAGTCGCGCGCCTTTCAAGACAGTTGTGGCCTATGATTCCAGCAAGAGAACGTTTTATGAAACCAAGCCGGAGGCGGCCGGAAGCTTCATGATTCAACGGTTCTTGAAACTATTGGGCGGCGACCCGCATCCGAAGAAATGGAAAAAGGTCGAGGATGGTGTCATTGCCGGCGTAAAGGCAGGACGCTATGTGGTCGACGAAACTGGCATGCCACCTCATAAATATTCCTACGAAAAGGGCGAAAAGCTAATCACTGACATGCGTGTTTTAGGTTTCTGGGTGGCCGAAGACCTGAATATTCCACCTGGTGCAGCCGACATTGTGCTCAAAATGGAGGGCTTTCCGACCATTCACAAGCTGCCGCTAAAGTTTCAAAAGGCTTTACCAGAGCCAGGCGCGAAACCAAAAGTTGTGACATACAGTGTGCAGAAAGCAAAATTCTCGCCTGAGAAATTCCAGGTACCTTCCGGTTATCACAAGCAAAAGGCGGAGTTTTCTTTGCAGAGCGAAGAACTGGAGCTTTTTGGCGGCGGCGATCCGGCCTCGTTCAGAAAGGGCGGAAAATAGACCATGCCCCTTTAATTTCCGCTGGAACAGCGGCTGACCGCCGATAATTTCAGGACAGAGGCTGGAGAGCGAAACGGGGACCGGTGGCTAATAATTTAGTTTTTCAGCCATAGTTAAAGGGTACATGGATTAACGAGGGTGTCGATCCCGGGAGGGTGGGCTTGAAATGACGCGCCACTGCAGATTGCCGAGAACATACAGTCGGATAGCATTGCTTACCTTGGCTCTGTTAGTGCATTTTGCCGTTTCATCTACTCCTGCGCGAGCTGATGACAAGGGCTGGGTGCTTACTCAAAAGAGCCTGACGCTCGGCGACATGTATTTATACGTCAGTCCATCCGGCTTTAAATTCACCAATCCGAAGGCAGGCGTTAATTTCGTTACCCGGTCGCCGAACTGGGACGTAGTCATGTACAACGACAAGACAAAAGTCTGCTATTCGGCAACCCTGGACACTTTCAAAAAACAGGTCACACAAAATCTGCCCCAACGCCGAGATGAACTGGGAGCGGGCAGATGGCAAAAAGGGTCTGTTTCAAACATCGCCAATTTGCGGGCCACGCAATATGTTATGAGCGACGCCGCAGGCGTGCAGGCTCGAGTAGCAGCGCGCGGGAGAAAACGAGTACAACAACACCTTCAAGGTGCCGACTACTGGGTTTCCGAAGAAATTCAGGTGCCGCCACAATTGGCTGATTTGCTTTCCGCTATGTACGGTCTTCCCAATACATTGAATGTGCCGCTTCGCCTCACTGTGACCACCCAGGAGCAAGGCTCCAAAGTGCAACTCGATACTTACCGTTCTCAAAGCTGTCCAATTCCTATATCTTATTACTCGATGCCCAACGGTTATCGTCCAGTCAAAAGCAGCGTGGAAGTGATGGCTGATGAGGACACCAAGCAAATCATTGATGACATGAGCAAAGACCTGGGCAACGAGGGTGGCGGCAACAACAATAAGCCGATTACCAATGAAGACCTGGATCGCTTCCTCAACAAGTTCAAGAAACGCTAAGCAAGGAGATATTTTCTGAGTCTGCAGCGAGTAAATCTCAAACTTTCACACAAGGGACTGATTCTAGTTTCAGTGCCTCTGTTGTTTGAGTTGATCTTCCTGCTTACGCTGACGATGCTTCTTCGTCAGGCGGAAATTGAGGTACAGCGCCAGATTCGTTCGAAAGCAATTATCTCTCAAGCCAATACTCTCTCGAAACTTTTCTACGACGCCGGCGTGGCGATGGGTGGATATTCAATCACCAAGAGCCCACTGTTTAGCGACCGTTATGACAAGATTGTGCGCCAGATTCCGCAGGATTTGAACGAACTGAAGAGTTTGGTCGGAGATAATCCCCGACAGCAAAAGATTCTCGAAAACCTGGCTGACATCACAGTTACAGGTTTGAAGATTCTCGGTGAAGCCAAGGCTGCCATCGACGACAACCGGGTCGACGTGGCGCAGTTCAGAGCCAGGCACATGTACAAGGAGATCCGTTCTCTTGCCGATAGGCTTCAGGATGAACTGCGAGGATTGACGGAAGATGAAAGGAAAATTGAAAGCGAGAGCCCTGAGGTTCAGAACCGAAACAGGGCAACCGTCAAATTATTCCTTGTTGTAGGCGTTGTTTTCAACATCTTGTTGGCTGTTGCCCTGGCACTATTCTTCAGCCGAGGAATTGGTCGACGTTTGAACGTTCTTACCGACAACTCAATTCGTCTGGCACGTGGAGAACCTCTCAATCCGCCGCTTACCGGCGGTGATGAAATCGCCCACTTGGATGGCGTTTTTCACAGCATGGCAGATGCGCTCACTGAAGCATCACGAAAAGAGCGCGCCGTTATCGAGAATTCAGCCGACGTTATTTGCTCGATCGACATCGACGGAAAATTCGTCGCCGTCAGCCCAGCCTCGATGACGATGTTCGGCTTCTCGCCCGATGAGCTGATGGGCAAGCGCTTTATCGATTTGATCATTCCGGAAGACGTGCAAGAGACCATCAAAGCGGTGCGCGCCATTCGTGCTGAGCAAGCGACGATGAACTTCGAAAACCGCATCAAGAAAAAGGATCAAAACACAGTAACCGTTCTCTGGTCGGCATATTGGTCCGAAACCGAACGATCCATGTTCTGCGTCGCTCACGATATCACCGAGCGCAAACTGGCTGAAGAAGCCACCAAAGCCAGTGAAAAGAGAATCAGAACGATTATTGAAAACATGCTCGTCGGTTTGATCATTATCAGCCCGGAAGGCATCATCGAATCCGTAAACCCGCGCACTGAACAGATCTTCGGATTCACATCAAACCAGATGGTTGGTCGTCACCTGATGACTTTGTTCACCGAAGCACGTCTGTATTCGATGAACAGCCGCGAAGACTTACAGCAATTTATGGACGGAATGTTCCATAAAGCGCTCAATCGGGTCGGTGAATTCGATGCCTTGAAGCAGACTGGAGAAGACTTCCCCATCGAGCTTTCGCTTAGCGAATTCAACATGGCCGACGGACGCTTCTTTCTCGCCAATATCCTGGATGTATCTGAAAGACGCGAAGTTGAGCGCTTGAAAAAGGAATTCGTATCGACTGTTTCGCACGAATTGCGCACACCATTGACCTCGATCCGCGGCTCTCTGACCCTGCTGAGCGTAGGTGCGTTGGGCGGTTTGCCTGAGCAGGCAATGAAAGTCGTTCACATTGCAGAGCGCAACACAATTCGCCTGATCGGGCTCATCAACGATATTCTTGATATTGAAAAACTGGAAGCCGGCAAGATGGATATGGTTTTCCAGGATGTAGACATCACATCGGTTTTGGAACGTTCTGTAGAATCCGTCAAGACTTTCGCCGACAACAACGGCGTGGTTTTGGAAATGGTTCCATCTCACATTCATGTAAACGCAGATGGGGACAGACTTGTACAGGTTATCGTCAACTTGATGTCCAATGCTTGCAAGTTTTCACCCAAAGGAGCGACCGTCACAGTCCGGGTTGACGAGATCCCCAATTGGATCGAAGTCAAAGTAATTGACCGGGGACGCGGCATTCCAGCCAAGTTCAAGAATTTGCTCTTCCAACGTTTCCAACAAGTGGAAGCCTCCGATGCCAAACGTAAAGGCGGTACCGGTCTCGGTCTTGCTATCTGCAAAGGAATTATCGAAGCGCACGGCGGAACCATCGGCGTGGACAGCGAAGAGGGCAAGGGCTCGGTCTTCTGGTTCCGCATTCCGCCTGCGCAAGCGGGCGCCAAAGTGGTTGTTCCGGGAGAAAAAGAGAAAATGGTTTCCTGATCCGCAATTAGATCTGAGTTTTCTGCCTGAAGTGACGCGCAGGCCTTTCTTCTTGAAGTTTTTGCTGCCGCCTTTCTGTTGAAGCGCTGGAAACCCCGAATCTGTGGGGAATTTACGCGTTTAAAGTTCTTTGTTAGATCGGTAAAACCGGGTATATGAAAAGTGTAGGCACGCAAGCGGGGCTGATATCAGCATGAAAGTACTCATCATTGATGACGAGGAAGACACTCGCAGTATCGCCGCCATGAGTTTGAATATTCTGGGCGGGCTGGATGTAGTGGAGGCGGAAAACGGCAAGATCGGCGTTGAAAAGGCTGCAGCCGAACAACCTGATTGCATCTTGCTTGACTGCATGATGCCTGTCATGGATGGAGAGAGCACTCTTGCTGAGCTTCTTACCAACGAGCAAACCAAGGGTATTCCGGTGATATTTCTCACTGCTAAAGCGATGACCACTGAAATTGAGCGCCTCAAGCGCCTGGGAGCAATCGGAGTTCTGACTAAGCCTTTTGACCCGACCGCGCTGGCAGGACAAGTGAAAGCTCTTCTTGGGAGATAAGCCGGCTTAATGCAAGAGTGGAAAGAGACTTTTGGTGAATTAAAAGAGCAGTACGTCAGGCGCTCGTCGGAGCGACTCGGCAAAATTGTCGAGATGGTCAGCATTCTCATTCAAAATCCCACCGATCTGGAGACTGTAAAGCAGTTGACCAGGCACTTCCACTGGTTGGCCGGTTCAGGCACAATGTACGGCTATCCGGCTGTGTCGATGCTGGGCTCGGAAGGTGAGTCGCACTGCGAGCAGGTAATTCGCGGCACATTGCCGCAAGCTGATGTAGACAGGCTGAAGGCCTTGTTGCACGAGTTGTCGTTTCAATTCTCGGAACAAGATGCTCCTCCCGACACAGTCAATCTGGGACCAGCCCCTCAGCCGCATCAGAAGCGCACTGAGAACGATATTCTCATCGTCGGCGAAGACCAGAACGACCTGCAAGCCATGGCTCGCCTTGTAGAAAGCGAAGGCTATCCGGTTAGGACGGCGCGCTCGATGTCGACTGCCGTTAATGAAATTCAAGCCGAGCTTCCGGTCGGAGTAATCATCGAGATTCCACTGCCGGACGGCGATTGCTACGAAATGGTCGAGCAGATTCGTTCTATGGCTGGAGGCGACGAGCCGGCCATCATTATATTGTCTAAGCGGACGGGTTTCCTTGATAAAGTCCGCTCGATTCACTGCGGCGCCGATTCGCACTTTGAAAAGCCCATCGATACAAAGGCGATGCTCAGGCGCCTGCGCTATTTGCTAGACAAGCACAAAAAGGAAGTAGTAAAGATACTCTCTGTCGAAGACGATCCGGACCAGGCGGCTTTCATTCGCGCTTTTCTTGAATCGGCTGGATATCAGGTGCGCACGGTCACTGATCCCAAACACTTCGAGTCTGCTTTGTCTCAATTTCAGCCCGATCTGGTTTTGCTGGATGCGATGCTGCCCGGGGTGACGGGCTATGAACTGGCACGTTTCATTCGTCAGGACGAACGTTATGCCACTTTGCCCGTGCTTTTTCTAACTACACAAGGACATTTAGAAGCGCGCATTGAATCGGCTCGAGCCGGTGGCGACGACCACCTGGTAAAGCCCGTGCCGCCGGCGCTTTTGCTTTCCGCTGTATCGTCGCGTATCGAACGCTCGCGCTTTTTGAAGACGCTATTGCACAGAGATGGTTTGACAAGTATGCTCAACCACTCGGCTTTCATGGATCAAGCTCAACGCGTAATTGCTGAAAGAAAGCGGCGCACCGAGCACACTGCTTTGATTGTTGTGGATGTCGATTATTTCCGCTCCATCAACGAACGCCACGGATACCCCGGCGGAGACAAGGTTTTGCAAGCGTTGTCACTGCTTTTACGCAGGCGCGTTCGCCAGTCGGACATTCTTGGGCGCATCGGTGGAGACGAATTGGCTGTCATTGCTGAAGGGCTTGAGGAGACCGAAGCACTTACTTTGGCCAGCCGCTTAATCGCAGACTTCCAGGGCATCAGTCACACGACCCCGTCTCACGTTGGTTTTTACGCCACGCTCAGTGCCGGCGTCTGCATGCTCGATCCAAAGACAATGGATCTGGAAGGTTGGATGGGGGAATGCTACAAAGCCCTCAAACAAGCCAAGGACAGCGGTCGCAACTGCGCAATTGCTGCGCCTAGCAATCAGAATCAACCGCAATCGGCCGGGCAGCAAGTTAAGTAATTGATACTATATATGGTGCCGTTGCGTTGTGTTTCAGCATGTTTTTACGGGCATGAAACTTATTGTGAAACGGCGTAGAATATTGCTTTCACTGGCGAAGACGGCAAACTGTGGCTGACAACGCGGCAAATTCCGCATATTCCCATGCAAAAATATCAATCTTCGGCGCCGGCAGCTGGGGTTTGACTCTGGCCTGGCTCCTGGGTAATGCAGGGCATGATGTGGTTTTATACACCAGAAGTCCTGAGAAGGCTGAGCGGCTGGCGGCTGAGCGGTCAGTCGCAGAGCCGGTCAAAGTCGAATTGCCCGCCTCTATAAAAGTGACCAGCAATTTGAGAGAAGCTGCCAGCGCCGATCGCCTGCTCATTTTGGCCTGCACTTCACAGACAGTCAGAGAACTGGCTTTGAGCATAAATGAAGCTCTTTCTAAGACTTCCTCTACGGCTCCTACTTTTGCAGACGTCAAAGGGCCGGTGGTTGTGAGTGCCGTCAAGGGTTTGGAACTCGACACGCTCAAGCGCATGTCCGAAGTGATCTTCGAAAGCATCGAAAACGTAAACCCGTTATCGCTTTCCGGTCCCAACCTGGCAGACGAAATTCTCCTGGGCATGCCGGCGGCAACGGTCGTCTCCTGTGCCAGTGAGCAGATTGCCTCAGCCGTGCAGGCTGTTTTGACCTCGAAAAAATTCCGCGTCTACACTAATACTGACATCATAGGCACTGAGCTGGGCGGCTCTTTGAAAAA
>PNLN01000089.1 GCA_013823055.1 Cyanobacteria bacterium DS2.3.42 | reverse complement strand
GCAAAACCATTTTGTTCAAACTCCGTAATGATGCTAGTTGTGCTTAGAACAGCCACTTCGTTTCCTTCGGTTTAGTTGGTCTCACGCCTCTGAGAACTGTTGCAAATTCTTCGCCGTTTGCAGGCAGTGGTTTTCCGGCCAGATATCTCACCAAGTCAAACTCACGCCAAAGTTTTTTGTCCTTTTCAACTTCGACTAATTTTTCGTAGTCTGCTTGTTTATCGCCTTTTAAGTAGCTCAAGTATCTTCTTCTAATTACTTCTTCGTCCTTTGAGTAGTATCCGCTGGACGCCGCTTTGCCAACTTCTATCAACGCTGATTCAATAAATTTATTGCGCTCTGCTCCCGTAGTTGCCAGCGCTAACCGTTCCCAGCAAACAGAGAAAACATGCGATCTTCTGCCGTCAGCAATTGGAAATGACTTAGACAAGAAAGTACGCAAGAACGCCTGGTCTTCAATGAAATCAAAATAGTGAGCGGGCTCAAGTGCGCGACTGCTCAGGTATTCGTATTCATAAAAGTCGAGCAATGTTTGCTGTAGGTTGCTCATCATTTGATTACAGCGTGAGCGTCGCAGGAATATTGATGGATCGTATTGAATACGCGAGTATGACAGCCGATCAAGCAGTGGTTTTGCTTCGTCGAATTTTTTGAGAGTCGCATACGAATTTGCGAGCATGGAGACAGTTCTCCAGTGCAAAGATTCTGTCATGCTGATTTTTGAACGTTCGAAAAGCTCTTTAGCCTTTTTTAGTTCATCCCGCGCCTTTTCATTTTCCTTTTTCACATACCAGCACTGCGCGAGGAAGACATGAGGTGAGGGCGTGAATTCATCGGCTTTTGCGGCTTGTTCAAATTCAGTTATTGCGTCAGTAGTCTTGTCATTTCTGAAGTGAATCCGACCAGCCATATAGTGTTTTGCAAAAGCAAGATCGGTTTTGCTTGGGTGTAGAAGAGGTTTTAATGCCTTGTCTGGATCTTTAAAACCTTTCTTGAATTTTGGATCCAGAACAAATTTGGAAGTGAATTCGCAGAGAGATTCTTTGTAGCTCGTGCAAGATTCTGTAGAAGGCCATTTTGTGTCGGCGAAGTCTTCAGCTTTGGCGTCCAAGAGGAACTGACAGCTGACCTGTCTTCGTGCCCTTTGTAGGGATGGTTGTGCGAACGAAGCCCATGCCTGCGAGTATGCAACGTGGCGGCCTAAATCTGCCATATGAACCAATTCGTGCAGCAAGATTCTCTTGTAGTCCTTTTGCGCTTCTGCACCATCGGCAATGAATAAGGCGCCATCAACTGCAAGAACATATGCATTCGTGGTTTTGCCCAAAATATTTTTATAGGGAATGTTGGGACTTTTGAGCAGGGGAATTCTTCCGTACTCAGATGCTAGTGCCACTATTCCTGGTGCTTCTTTCTTGAGTTCATCCAGCAGTCTAACAACCGTTGCCTTCTCTTCTTCTTTCCAGGGGCGGCTGTCGTAGTCGAAATATTTGGTGTCTGGTGGAAACGAGTAACGATCGGCGCAGTAGTAGAAGGTGCTGCTTTTGTCCTCGTTTTCACTTTTGGAATCTGCCGCGATGGCAGAATGAGTACCGGAGTGAAAAACGATAATCATCGCAAATAGCAATGCTGTAGGGACAATTCGATGTTTTCGAAGGTTCAAACCCTGAATCAAAACACTTAACTCCTCTGATGAAGCGCCGCAGAAGCCAACTTTTGCGCATATCGACCAATGTCTTCCGGCCATTCACCGGTAAGTTCGCGAAATTTGGTTTCATTACCGGCAAACAATGCCCGCGCAGATTCTTCGAAGCCGGGCAAATTTCCAGCCATCGCAGACATAAAGCGATACGCTGCTTCTTGGGACTGGCGTATTGTATCTTTGTCTGCATTTGCGTGTCTGGCGTCGTCAACCAATTTTCGCAATGCCACAGACGCTCCCCCGGGTTGGCTGTTCAACCAATCCCAGTGCCTAGGCAAGAGCGTAACCTCGCGTGCCACGACTCCCAGTTTTGGACGTCCCGGTCCACGTGAGGCTTCGTCGCTTTTGGGTTGCGAGCTTTGCGAAAGGTTGGCGGACTGGCTTGGAGACTGGTTTACGGATTGGTTTGCGGATTGGCTTGGATACTTATTATTGCGTTCGTCAATCCTCGCAATAACATCCTTCGTCGTGCCACGAAAGTCAATTTCGATTGGCTGCGCCGTCATGTCATCGAAAATCAAAACGAATTCTCTTTCGCCCCCATCGATTGTTTTCTTTGTTAGTTGTGCCACGTGTCGTAAGTCGCCACTAGCGATCATTTTCGATCCGGCAAATGCAGTGCAAGTGTTTTCGTGGGTTGAGATTGTGCCCATGACCTAATCCTTTGGCTTGTCATTGGAATAATTCTATCCGGGTAAAATTATTCTGTCAATATTACCCGGGTAAAACTCGGGTCGGTTAGTGGGCCGGGTAACCCTTCAGGGCCCGGGCGATTTCCTCGTATAGCTTTGGCAGCCATATGGGGTCGCTGGGAGCGGCCGGCGGCGCTTTAAAGGTACGCAAATCAATTGGGCAAATGATGATTGCGATGTTGTGATCGAGAGTGTCATGCGCCAATACAAATAAATCCTCCGCTGCAATGTCTCCTACAGCGAGGCAGCCCACTGACCCATTTGAGCCGTGAATCAAAATGTCGCTTCCTGGCTTTGTTCTGCCGTCGATTCGCGCCCGCTCGATGTCAAAATCGTTGGGGTAGTTGAGGCGAAGAGCCAGATGATATGGCGTATTTGGTTCCAGCGACTCCAATCGGTACACGCCTTCCGGCACTTGAAAGTCGCCTTCGCGCAGCTTGGGTCCTAGCTTTCCGCTTGCACCTAGAATGGGATAGGTGTGCAGATGTTGAAACATTCCGTCGGCTGCAGCAACATAAACTTCAAGCATGCGAGTGTCTTTGAAGGCTAGCATGGTGAGTTTTGCCGGCGGATACAAAACCCCTTTTTCCTTGAACATCGCATGCAGTCTGGTGCGCGCTGTCGCACCGTAAGTTTCAATTTGCTCTTCGACGGTTTTCTTCCCAAACAACTGGCGAAATGCTGGAAACTGCGAGATGTAATCACGCAGCGGATGGCGTAGCAGGTACGTGGTGCCAGTGAGAGCCACCGCAACTATTAAGCTAATTGCCAGCCGTTTTTTCAAAGTGCCTCGAATCAGTAGTGCAGTAGCACCAAAAGTGGACGCAGCGGTTATTCCATAGATCCGGAGGTTTCTATACCGCATCAGTATGCCCAAAACAAGATCTATACTGTAGCGTAGTTTTGGAAGGAAACCTCATGCGCGATCCACACATGCTCGCTCTAGAACGTGGTTTGGAGAACTTAAGCAAACGATTTCAAGAATCGGACCTGCTTCCAAATCCTATATCGACTACATCGGAAGCGCTGAGTGAATACTTGCGAAAGACAGACGATATAGCACTCGATAAATCAAGCAGGCTGCAATCGCTTGCGTATAAATTTTGCGATCAACTTAGCTGGAAACAAGTTTGTGAAATCTACGAACGCATGCTTGAAGAGGACCCACCGGACGAGCATTTAGGCACTTTTGCGACCTGGACCGTACTTGCAGAACAGTTACTTTCTTCGACGGCTAGAAGTGACATTGAGCGTGAGGAAATCTTGCATGGACTGGTGTCCATCACGGATCGTGCGCTCACTGAAAACCCTCAATGTCCCGCCTATGCGCTTCTATTGGGTATGAGCTATTTTCGACAATTTGTGGGAGCGGGGCGAAAAGAGGAATATCTCAAGCAAGCGCGAATTTGGCTCGATCGAGTTATTGAATGGGCCGATGGCGAGGACGATCAAGATGCTCAGACCTGCACGTATGCAGTTTTGTATACCGCTCATTGCCATGCGGCTCTAGGTGAGTGGGCTCGCGCACTAAGGTTCTATAATGCGGTCCAAATTCCCCTGCTCACAAATGATGAGCGTGAGATTGCCGGACTTCACGAAGGTATAGCCCTGTGCGAAAAAGCTATGGCAGGCAGCTAGCCTAGTCGAGGTACTCTCTAAGTTTGCGGGAGCGATTTGGATGGCGCAGTTTTCTCAAAGCTTTTGCTTCAATCTGTCTGATGCGCTCGCGTGTGACGCCGAATAATTGCCCGACTTCTTCCAGTGTGCGCTGGCGACCGTCATCTAGTCCGAAGCGCAGACGCAGTACATCGCGTTCGCGTGGAGCAAGACCGGCCATGACTTCTATGATGTCTTCGCGCAAAAGTTCTTGAGTGATGCTGGTTGCAGGCGTAGCGGCGTCAGTGTCTTCTACGAAATCGCCGAGTTTGCTGTCGTCTTCTTTGCCGACCGGCGTTTCCAATGAGACTGGTTCTGCCGACATTTTGATGATTTCGCGCAACTTGCTGACGCTGATTTCCATGACCCCGGCGATTTCTTCTTCGGTCGGCTTTCTGCCTTTGTCCTGAGCCAATTGTCTGGTGGCTTTTTTGATTTTGTTGATGGTTTCAACCATGTGAACAGGAATACGGATGGTCCGAGCCTGGTCCGCGATGGCGCGCGTAATTGCCTGACGAATCCACCATGTTGCGTAGGTGCTGAATTTGTAGCCGCGCTCGTAGTCGAATTTTTCGGCTGCGCGGATGAGACCTAGGTTGCCTTCCTGAATCAAATCAAGAAGTTGCATGCCGCGCCCTGCGTAGCGCTTGGCGATGGATACGACGAGGCGCAGGTTGGCTTGCACCAATTGGCGTTTTGCTACAGCGCCTTCGGCGCCACCCTGTTCGATTTTTCTTGCCAGTTCAATTTCCTGGTCGGCTTTCAACAGTGGAATGGTTCCAATTTCGCGCAAATACATGCGGATTGGGTCGCCGTCAGTCAGTCCGCCCTGCAGGGTCTGGATATTGACGTCTTCCTCTGAAACTTCGTCGTCTTCTATGGCAAGGGCCGGAACTTCGTCCTCGCCTTCCTCAAAATTCTCTTCATCCCCTTGTGCGGGTTTCGACTCAAACGTGGATGAGGACGACGATGATGAAGATTCTCGTTTGGATGTTGGCTTTTTCGCCATTTTTTCCTTCCTGCCGGCGCCGGCCTTAGTCTCCGCTTTAATGTGCTCTGATCCAACAGTAGCAAATTTCCGCTCGGTCACGGTCTGAGACAGTATATCCCGTATTCGACCCTGAAATCCTTCCGGTACCGGGATGTCATTGCGAAAATCCCGGAGCTGTTGGCGCACCTTAAGACTGTCTGCCCATGACCCCTGGCAGGTTAAACATTGGTCGAGGTGTTGAACCACCCCGGCGGCTGTTTCCGTCTTGGCTTGATCGTCCAACATCAGCTCCAGTAGCGGAATTATGTCGCTGCATTCCATTTTTTTGCCTCATTCACAATTGGAGTTAGGATTGATTTCTGCCAGCACCGCCACCTTTTCGGGGTTGCAAAGCTTCTTTCTCAGCAGCTGCCTGGCGCGAAAGAGTCTGGACATGACGGTTCCCATTGGTACTTCCAGTATTTGGGCTATCTCTTCGTAGGTGGCATCATCGATTTCGCGCAGTAAAAGCGGTACCAATACCTGTTCTGGCAAGGTGGACAGCGCTTTTCTGAGTTCCGGATGCAATGCGGAATCGCTTAGACGCTCCTCTGGTCCCGGTTCTGCCAGCATCTCATCCAACTCAATGGTGTCGTCCCAGTCGATAGAGCGGCTCTACAAATTGCAGCGCCAATTCTTCGAAACTTTCTTCTGAAGGTTTTTTCGTCAATTTAATTCCGCTGGCTGGTTCGCTTCCATTTATTGAGACGCTGAGCGTTTTGATTTTATTCCCGCCGGCACACCCGCGCCTTTTGCGATTGAATAGAGGCAGGGTGGGGCTTATAAAATTAGATAAGAGGATGTTGTGGCGAAATTTGCGCACATTTTAACGATTTTTCTGGCTGTAGGGTCTATGTGGGTGCTTGGTTCTTCCGGTGCACTTTCACAAAGCCAGGACGATTATCAACGCGCCATGGTCATCTATGGTGCTAAGAATTACGAGGCCGCAATTCCGCTTTTTACCAAAGCCGCACAGACCGGCAATGTGCGCGCAACCTACTACCTGGCATTGTGCCATCAGTATTTGAAACAAGATGCAAAGGCAATCGAACTGTTTCGCCACATCAGCAAGAACTTTAAGGGATCAGCTGAAGCGGTGCTGTGTGACTCGTATCTTCAGCGTATTCCGCAGCAGCCCTCTGCGCAGGCTTCGTCTCAATCATCGTCGCCTGCTGCTGCCTCTGGCAAAGCGGCTGCCGAAACTGCGCTTGAAGCATTAAAGCAGAAAGCCGATCAAATTTCGGAAGCTCAATGGAAAGCTTTACCTGAGAAAGCGCGAATTCCATTTCAAATGAAAAACGGACACATGTATGTTCAAGCAAAAGTCAAAGGGCAATACTTGAACATTATTTTCGACACTGGCGCGAGTATGTGCGCCATTAGTCTTCCTGATAATCCCAATCTGTTTAGCAGCGCTGAAATTCAGAAGGCACCGTCGGTACCTGTCAGTCGACCTCATGGTTTGGCGTACATGAAGCTCGTCGATGGGGAGGTGTCGGTTGACCGCATTACAAGAAACTGCACAATCATGCTCTCGGGCGAACATGGTGTCACTTTGATCGGGCAAAACTTTTTCAAAGAATACACTTACGAAATCGACGGCTTTTACATTCGTATGACTAAGGCTCCATATGTGAGTCCGGTTGTGGCAACAGCTTCGGCCAGTACAGCGGGAGCGACGGGTTCAGCAGGAACGGCGAGCGCAGAGAGGCTCGTGAAAGCGAATAATACTGCTGCTGGTGCCGGCGTTGTTCTGACGAAGGGAACGCAAAAGCCTGATGCTCCAGCTGGCGCTAAAAAGTCGAACGACAAATATTCGGTTCCTTTTGTTCGCCAACACAATTGCATGCTTGTGGAAATGACGGTGAATGGAAAACCGACACCAGCGATGTTTGATACAGGTTGTGCTCCAGATGGGCTGGTTATGCCGATGAACTTCGTGCAGCGATTAGGAATCGACAGAAACTCAGACGGATTTTTTGCCGAGAGAGCTGAAATTGGACCAATAATTAGAAAGTATGTGCCTGTAAGTTTTGCCAACGGATTGGACTGCCTTTTGATTGGTCCAAAGTTTTTCGGCGATCGCCCTTATACCGTTGATCCGGTCAACAATGTAATCAAGTTTCAATACTAAGTCACAGCCCAAGTGAAGTCGATTTAGAAAAACGCTGTGGAATTGCACCTACTTGCCTGTATTTCAGTGAGGTAGTATGCCAGAACCCCCGAATTCCGGCGTCTGGCACAAGCTGAGGCCTACAGATTCCGGACCCCATTAACCCTTATTTCTTAGATCTCCTCGGCACCTCCAATTGCAGCGTACGGACGGAAGCTGAGAGAGCAGATACTCGGAGGCGTTTATGAAAGATGAGCTTATTTGGGCGCTGGCATTTGATTATCCGCGCGTATATATAGGGACCCGACGCAAGTATGAGACAGCGAGCTTTCAGGGCATCGTTTGTGGGGACGGCTGGGAGCCGATAGTCAGATGGTTGTCGGCCGCAGTGGAAAGGCTGATCGAACAAGAGCCGGATGATGAGCGAGAGTTTTATCGTTGCATTGAAGTAAGAGAACGTTTTGGTGGATTGGAGTTTTACATGAATGACGCCACAGATGAAATGGTGAAACTCATAAAAATTGCAACAGCAGAAAGTTACAAGGTTTGCGAATTCTGTGGAAACCCCGGATCTTTGAGACAAGACAGCAGGCGCGGAGCCAAGACACTTTGTGATGGGTGTCGTGGAAAGATTGTCGTATTACCTCTTGCCGCAGCCGCATCCGTGCCGCGATTCTGATATTCTGTTGCCGGGCGACGCATGGCGTCGCCCCTGCAGGTAGGTTGCTTGGATTTTTTAGAACAAATTGCTCATCGCCCATACCCGATGCCTACGGCACCGTATGTGATGTCACAGGCTTGGCGTAATTTGCTCTTTGCTCACTGGCGCGTTCCTGCCGATGTGCTGCAAAAACTCATACCGGCGCCACTAGAAGTGGATACATTCGATGACTCCGCCTGGGTTGGTGTGGTGCCTTTTCGCATGTGCGAGATCCGCGGAAGGCTGATGCCATTTCACATCGATTTTCTAGAATTGAATGTGCGCACCTATGTCAAATTCGGCGAACGTCGCGGCGTTTATTTCTTCAGTCTTGATGCCGATCACTATCCGTCTGTTTGGGGCGCTCGCACATTTTACGGGCTGCCGTATTTCAGAGCGAAGATGAGTTATGAGAACAAGAACGGTGTGATTAACTACACTTCCAAACGACTCGGGTCCGGGCAATCGGCAGATTTCTCAGCTAAGTATGAAGCAATCGGTCCGCAGGAGCTTGCGTTGCCCGGCACTCTGCAGCACTTTCTGACAGAGCGGTATTGCTTGATGATTTCACAGCGCGGAATTGTCCATCGCACGGACATACACCATGCGCCCTGGCAATTGGCACCGGCTCGCGCCACTATCTCCGTGAATTCGATGCCCACTCCTCTCGGTTTGACTTTGGATACTCCGCCCGACTCTCTTCTTTATGCAGAAGAGATGAAAATGGTCAACTGGCTACCTTCTCGGGAAAGCTGTTAGCCAAAGTCAAAACCATTTCCATGTTCATGAGATTGAGCCTTGCGTAATTTCCCCACTTACAAGGCGTGCGAAAGACATTAGGATGCTCATTGTCCCCCTTAGCGCAACCAGGTAAATCCAACATGGGAAACGATGTTCCCCGCGAGATGTCCACGCTCGCCCAGAATGAAGTTACTTTTGCAGTCCTTCGCGACTCTGCAATCGACGGAATGCTTGCCGAAGGGAAATCTACTTCCTATAGAAGCACCATCACTCGCACTGCCGACGGCGGACTGAATGTCCAGACATCCGGCGCGATCGACCCGATGCTGAAAAACTTCAGCATTACAGGGACAGTTAATGGCGAAAGCGTTGCCTTCAACCCGATGGAATCCGGTATGCGTTTGCCGAGTCTAGGAACTCACTTGGTTGGCAACTATGGCATTCGAAACGCGCAAGGGCGGTTGCTAGAGCAAAGCAAATTTGAGTTTTTCTCTTCGGAAAAGAACTATCAATTCGACCGGGCGGACCTCGCTACTATCGCTATAACCCGCACCGACGCAAACGGCAACAACATTCAAAGACTCAATCCTGCCTTGTCCGAGGAAAAAATCGTGGGTGGTCGGTACGTCTACGACTCTAACGGCCAGCCAATTCGCGTTGCCCGCCTGAGCGAAGGCGCAGCAAATTGCGGCAAGGAAAACATCGGCAATCCAGGCAATCGGCGCAGAGAATGCAATTGGCTGGTGGACGACGCGTCGCTGAATCAAACGTACTCATTCAATCAAACTTTGGACGGCACCAGCCGCCGCAGCGTTGTTAGAGTGGGAGAGACGCCCAGAGCAATTGTTCACCAGATCCCGGAATATGATGCAAGCGGCAACCTGATTGCGATCAACACCAGCGTCAGACCGATTGAGCAACTCAAGAGGTAGCGTAGTAGGAGTTGCGCATTGTAAGCGCCTAATAATTGGGCTCATGCAATGAGCCCCTACAGAGCATGTACACGAGTCAATTGGCGGAACGCGACCACTCGTTCCGCCACTGACTTGGAAAGAAAGATTTTCTATCGTTTGCAGCTCTCAGTTTTTGAACCGGTTGTCGCTGCCAACGTTGTAATAATATTCGGGCAATGTTGCCGGAAGGTTGCCAACTTATCTGTCTGGAAAAATTATCGAAAAGGTGGCTCCCGCGCCTGGGCTGGAAGTAACGCTAATTGAACCCCCGTGGGCTTCTATGAGCATTTTGCAAATGTGTAATCCGAGTCCGGCGCCGGCAATCGGGGCTGTTGTGGAGCCGGAGTGAGCTTTCTGGTCGGAATCACCCTGCTCACTGGCGGATTTTGAAGCTTGCTCAA
>PNLN01000223.1 GCA_013823055.1 Cyanobacteria bacterium DS2.3.42 | reverse complement strand
CGGAGCATTTTGGGTGCATAAACATGCTCAGTTTGTACGTCGTACTTAAATTCATAGGCGGCTTTGTTGGCGAGGCAACGCTCTTTCCATTCATCTATTTGCGGACGAACGTGCAAGAAGTTGAGAGCCACTTTAACGTCGCCGACTATCGAACAGTCTGCAGCGCGCAATTTGCTTACTTCCGCCGGGTCGATATCCATGTGGATGACTTTGGCGTGAGGAGCAAACTCTTTCAACTTGCCGGTAACCCGATCGTCGAAGCGGGCGGCTACGCAGATGAGCAAGTCGCATTCTTGCACAGCGAGATTGGCTTGCTTTGTGCCGTGCATGCCGAGCATGCCGAGATTGAGTTCGTGTGTTGATGGAACGGAACCGATGCCCTGAAGTGTGGTGACGACAGGTATGCCGGTGAATTCGACAAACGAGCGAAGCTCTTCGGTGGCGCCCGCGATGCGGATGCCGCCGCCGGCGTAAACGAGCGGTTTGCTGCTCTTTTCGAGCATGTGGCGCGCAGTCGCAACCTGGTGCGCATCTGGTCGACCCGGGCTTTCATCAGGCGTATCGTCAAAGGCAACGATGTCCAATTCGGCAAGAGCTACGTCTTTGGGAAGGTCGATGAGCACTGGTCCTGGGCGACCGCTTCTAGCGATTTGGAAGGCTTCGTGTATGGTGCCTGCCAAATCCTCGACGCGGCGCACGAGGAAGCTGTGCTTCACGACCGGCATCGAGATGCCGAAGATGTCGACTTCTTGAAACGCATCGGTACCGATGAAAGGTGTAGCCACCTGACCGGTGATTGCCACCATCGGAACAGAATCAAGAAAAGCATTGGCGATGCCAGTGATCAAATTGGTCGCGCCAGGTCCTGATGTTGCAAGACAAACGCCGACGCGGCCGCTGTGACGCGCATATCCGTCGGCAGCCAATGCAGCGGCTTGTTCGTGACGGACAAGGATGTGCTTCAACTTAGAATCTACAAGCGCATCGTAAAGTGGCATGATGGCGCCGCCCGGATATCCGAAGACGGTGTCCACACCTTCTTTCTCCAACGCTTTTATGACGATTTCGGCACCCTTCATTTCGATCTCTTTTTGAACTTTTGGACAGTGGCTTCCGGATTGCTATATTTCGGTTTAGAACCTTCGATTTAAAACTTTCGATTTAGAACTTTCGGTTTAGAACCTTCGATTTAAAACTTTCGATTTAGAACTTTCGATTTAGAACTTTCGATTTTCGCGCCGGGCGACGCATGGCGTCGCCCCTACAAAAACCGGCGCATGCAATGCGCCACTACCTTTTGGCGCCGACCGGCTCGCGTTCGGCTTTTTTGGCAGCGGCGGCTTCCTTCAGCCAGCTCATGTTGTCGCGCATCTTCTTGCCGACTGTTTCGATCGGATGCTCCAGATCTTTCTTGAGCAAATCGTTGTAGCGAGTGCGCTCACCTTTGTTCTCGTCGATCCATTCTTGAGCGAACGTGCCGTTCTGGATCTCGGTCAGAATATCCTTCATGGTGGCGCGAACATGGTCATCAACAACCCGTGGTCCTCGCGTGAGATCGCCGAATTTCGCTGTTTCACTGACAAACTCATGCATTCTTGCAAAGCCGCCTTCGTAGATGAGGTCGACGATCAGCTTCAATTCGTGCAAGCATTCGAAGTACGCGACTTCCGGCTGATAGCCTGCATCGACGAGTGTCTGCCAACCGGCGGCGACGAGTTCTGTAACTCCACCGCAGAGGACGGCTTGCTCGCCAAAGAGATCGGTCTCGGTCTCTTCCGGGAATGTGGTTTCGATGACACCAGCTTTGGTTCCGCCCAGAGCATGCGCATATGCGAGTGCAGTTTTGAAAGCGTTGCCGGACGGGTCTTGATGCACAGCAACCAAGCACGGGACGCCACGACCTTCTTCATACTGGCGACGAACGAGTGCGCCCGGTCCTTTCGGCGCAATCATGATGACGTCGGTCTGAGCATTAGGTTGGATGGTTTTGTAATGGACGTTGAAACCATGGGCAAACATGATTGTTGCGCCCGGCTTGAGATTAGGCTCAACAGCATCTTTGTAGAGCTTAGGCTGTGCCATGTCGGGGCAGAGGAAACAAACGACATCGGCGGATTTTGCAGCTTCTTCGGGAGTTTCTGGTTTAAAACCATCTTGCTCAGCTTGCTGCCAGGTCTTTCCACCTTTTCGCAATCCAACGACGACATCTACTCCGCTCTCTTTCAGGTTGAGCGCATGTGCACGTCCCTGGCTGCCGTAGCCCAGAACGGCTACTTTCTTGCCCTTGAGAGCGTTGGCATCAGCATCTTTTTCCCAGTACATTGTCGTCATTTCTTGCTCCTTATTAGTCATTACTTTCTTGGCCGGGCGACGCATGGCGTCGCCCCTACGATTTCGCCATACATAGAATGGACGGCTCTTGGGTGGAAAAACTATTGGTGACTGCACCTTCTGATGCAGAGGAAACGAGTCGAGCATACTTGGCGAAGACGCCGGTTTTGTATGCGGGCTCTTTCGGCTGCCAGTCTGCCTTGCGAGAAGCCAGATCAGCGTGCACGTTAACAACTTTCTTGGTCACATCAATTTCGATTTCGTCGCCGTCTTGCAAGAGGGCGATTGGTCCGCCAACTGCTGCCTCGGGTGAAACATGTCCGACCATAAATCCGTAAGTAGCGCCGCTGAAGCGACCATCGGTTATGAGTGAGACCGAATCCGACAACCCGGCTCCAACGATAGCGCCTGTGACGCCGAGCATTTCCGGCATGCCCGGTGCGCCTTTCGGTCCGACATAACGGATAACGACTACATCGCCTGCCTTGATGCCACCGGTTTGCACGGCTTTGAATGCGGCATCTTCAGTGTCGAATACGCGGGCGGGTCCGACAAAATTAGTGCGATTGTGTCCGGAGAGTTTTACAACACAGCCTTCCGGAGAGAGAGAACCGCGCAATATGCCGATTCCACCTGTGGCTTTCTTCGGTTGCGCAACAGTGGTGATTACTTCCTGCCCAGGAGTTTCTACTGCCTCAGCTGCTTCTTCAAAAAGAGTGCGCCCGGTGACCGTAGGGGAATCCACAATGAGACCGGCTTCCTGTAAACGTTTCGCAAGAAGTCTTTGACCACCTGCGGTTTCCATATCGGGTGCAGTGAAGCGACCGCCCGGCTTAAGATCGGCAATGATCGGTGTTTTTGCCGAGATGGTGTCGAACTCGTCCAATTCGAGCGGCACTCCGGCTTCGCGAGCAATGGCGAGCAAGTGCAATACAGCGTTCGTCGAACCGCCGGTGGCGACAACCGACGCGATGGCATTCTCCAAAGCGCGACGAGTAATGATTGACGATGGGCGAACGTTGTTCTTAAGAAGTTCCATTACGAGAATGCCGCAGCGCTCGGCTACGGCAAACTTTCTGGGATCTTTAGCTGGCACGTCATTTGCGCTCATTGGCGACATGCCGAGAAATGTGGCGGCGGTGGACATGGTATTGGCTGTGAACTGTCCACCACAGGCGCCAGCACCCGGACAGGCGCCGTTCTCTACCTGTTTGAGCTGTTCTTCGGTCATGCGTCCGGCAGCGCAAGCGCCAACGGCTTCAAAAACGTCCTGAATGGTTATGTCATGCCCGTCGTATTGACCGGGCATTATCGAGCCGCCATAGAGCATGACGGAGGGAAGATCGAGTCTGGCGAGCGCCATGAGCGTTGCCGGGATGGTTTTGTCGCAGGCAGAAAGCGCAACAACTGCATCGAACATGTGACCGCGAACGCAGAGTTCGATAGAGTCGGCGATTACTTCGCGGGAAACGAGCGATGCCTTCATCGCTTCGGTGCCCATGGAGATGCCGTCGGAGACTACGATTGTGTTGAACTCTAGTGGTGTGCCGCCGGCTTTGCGAACGCCGTCTTTTACTTTCTCGGCAAGTTCGCGCAAGTGGAAATTGCAGGGACCAACTTCCGTCCAGGTGTTAGCGATGGCAACCAATGGTTTTTCAAGATCGGCATCAGTCAAGCCCGTCGCCTTGAACATGGCTCTGGCGGGAGCTCGATTGGGTCCTTTTTTGATTCCGTCGCTGTACATTTCTCGCTCGTCTCTCTTTTGTCTGTACTTCTCTTTGTTCTTCTATTAGTTGACCGAACGTTCAGTCGAAAAGGTCACCTAAACAAAAACCCCGCACCGTGTGTTCCGGGTGCGGGGCTAGTAGTTGGGTGATCCCTTAACTATGCAAGCGCTCCGCCACCGGTGACCAGAATAATCAGCACCAGGTTCAGAATAATGACGACTTGCAGGTTAGCGAACACTAAGATTATCTCCAAAGGCGCAATCACTTGCGCTGTATTACCAGGATATATCAACCGGCTCAGGCGTCAACCCTTTGTTGCACAAAGGCTACATAGGCACCCGAGCGAGTTCATCAAGAAGCTCTGTATGCCTGTGCAGGCTGAGCTTTCGTCCCTATAGTTCCTTTGTTCACATTTCCTTCTATGCTGAAGTATTGATCTATATAGGCTTTGTTTACGGCATCAATCAAGGCTCTCATTGCCGAAACTTCGATGTCCTGATCGATTCCATCACCCTCGTATTGCTTTCCATTGGATGCGGTAATAACGATTCGCGATCTGCTGTTCGCGTTGATTCCACCGCCTTCTGAGCGGCTCTGGTGGGACAGAATTTCGATGAATCCAAACTTGTCTTCAATGGCTCGTTTCACAGCAGCGAGTGCGGAGTCGCGTCCGAGATGCTCTTCTTGTATCTCGCCTGAGCGATCGAAGAATCGTCCATGCAATCTGACTGTTGCACGATTGGCAGTCTTACCGTAATCAATTCGCTCGATGGCAATTGGTTGCCTGTATTCAAAGTAAGCCTGCATCAATTCCTCATCAGTGACGCCCTTTCGTCTCTCGCTGAATTTGTCTTTGATGTATTGAGCGATCGCAGCTTTCTCATCGTCTTTACAGACGAAGCCATAATCTTCGATGATGGATTTTGCATGGTTGCCACCACTGAGTGGTCCGAAAAGCATCGTTATGCGTTTGCCGATTTCTCTTGGATCAAACGGTTGGTATGCCATTGGATTTTTGAGAATTGCGTTGGTGTGTCCGCCAGACGAGTGGCGAGCCGCATTGTCACCGCTTACAGGCCAATGTGGTTGGCGAGGAAGCATGTGTTGATTAACGAAATCTGATATTGCCTGAATTCTTTCTGCAGCGATGCCAGTGAAGAACGGATTGCCACCTTGCTGGCGCTCACCGAATTGGCGAATGATCATGATGCATTGTTCGAGAGACGCATTGCCTGCGCGCTCGCCGATGCCGTTGATGCATCCTTCAATCTGTCTAGCCGGTCCGTCAAAGACACCATTGATGGTATTTGGCACGGCAAGACCGAGATCGTTGTGGCAATGCACGGACCATGTGATTACTTTGTCAGGGAACTCGCGCTCGATGATTTCTGCATGCTTACGCATTTTTGCAACGAAGTATTCTTCGCCTTCCAATGCGCAGGAACCACCAATCGTATCGGGGCAATTGATGATGGTTGCGCCTGCCGCAACGGCAGCACGGATGAGTTCTGTCGTGAAATCGAAGTTTTCTCTCATCCGAGAGTAGCCCTCGGGACTGAATTGCACTTCCATCCCTTGAGCGACCGCCATGGCAACGAGCTTGTAGACATCGTTGGCGATACCGGATTTGTTGTCGGCGTTGCGTCCGAGAGATGCAGGCATCAATTCGGGATCGACAGGAACATAAGTATGCAAACGCGCTTTGCCACGAGGAATAGCTGGTTGGAGCGATTCAATCGTCTTGATCACCTGCTCTTCACGAAGCTGGCAAAGTGCAGCGACGATCGGCATGTGCTCCATATGCAGCATCTCTTCAGCAATCGTGCGAACTATACGAAAGTCAGTGCTGCTTGCTGATGGAAAGCCGGCTTCCAGAATATCTACTTTGAGCAATGACGCCAGGCGCGCATATTCTATGTTCTGTTCGAAGTCCATTCCCGCGCCGGGACATTGCTGCCCGTCACGAAGTGTGGTGTCAAATACTTTGATTTGACGTTCTTCCTCACAGCGCAGAATCGCTTGTGCCTTTTGAATCATGGTGCCCCCGGTGAAACTTGAAGTTGAAATGAACTCTGAATTGAACTTGAAAAAGTGTTCTCAAACAACAAGGACTCTGTCGATGACAGAGCCCTGCAAAAGATGCTAATGAAGCCGGCTCCGTCTAAATAAATCCACCCAATAGCAGGGCGCCCAGGTTGAGACCCAGGGACAGCAGTAAGGAGCTAGACAAATTGATTTGCATGCAAACATTGTCAGCGCAGCAGCGTGCAGTGTCAATCGTTCATTGCGGAAACCGTTACGTGACGAGGCTTTGGGAGTTTCCACTTACTATTGTAAAACCATTTATCTATTAAGGGAGTTCAAACCAATTCAATTCAAATGGAAAGCACTCAGTTCCTCCGTAGTTCTTTCGGAACCACGGGTGTCAATCGCCTTCACCATTCCCACATTCGGCGCGTACCATCTCATTTGATAAATCATCGCCGAGCGATCAACCATCAAGCCGCCGATTTTTACGCAATTGAATTCTCCAGCTGCCACTTTCACCTTTTCATTTGGGAAAACCTGCCAGCGCTCACTAGGTTTTTGTGGATCATTACTTGTCCCATTCCACTGCCATATACTGCCGGGCCTAATTTGCGAGTCGACGACGAGCTTGGCAGGAGTAAACTCAATTTTCCTGGGAGATTTACCTTTGCTCTCGAAATATGATTGCGAAGTGCGTCCGGCATGTTTCTTGTAAAACTTAGCCACTTGCTCCCTAGTGCTGAGAGAGATAATTTTGAAAGTTACGTCTCCATTTTTCTGCTGCTTTAGATCGACGACACTGTATTTGATATCAGTCGACTTTCCTTTTCCGTCAGTCTTCCTATATATCCACCAATTGCCGTTCTTTGCAGGAAACAGGTCAGCATCCAATGAAAACACAGCCGGAAGTGACAATGAAAAGAAAAAGCAGATCGCTAAAGCTTTGAAGAAGAACAATGAAGATCTGGGTCTTCGCAAATCAGCCTCCCGGATTGCTGATATTCAGCGACTCGAGCGCATCGTCAAAGGAAACGCGATGATCGCCGGAGAATTTCAAAGCACGCACAGCGTCTTCGAGTTTGACGTGATTGTGCCTGAGAAAAAATTGAGCGCGCAGTGCTGACAGCAGTGTTGGTTCATCAATCGCGCCGGCAACAACCAAAAGTTTTCCCAACAACGAAGGAAACAACGTGAGGATTTCCCGCGCATAGTCAATGTCTTTGGCACTAACGTAATCAGACATTTGCAAGAGTTCGCCCAGGCGAATCGTGTCGGGCGCAGCATCCGGTGTCGCGTCTTCCATCGCTTCTGGTTTGTTTCCCGTTTTTGCGACATAGTTCAGACTGTCCGCTGCCGCAGCCAGAGGCAAGTCGCCCGCGTTGACGGCTTCCTGCAATTCGGCAGCCAATTCGATCAGCGACTGCGGCACCAAACCGTGCTCCGCCAGCACTTCTCCCATTGGTTTACTTTGTGTCAGGCTGTGTTCGAGCGCATTCATCACATCCAATTCAGTGATCAGACCTGACAAAAGCAGCATCTCGCCTAGTTTTACTTTCTTGAGCGCCTTGCGCTCTCCACCGTCCATTTTCTCAACAACAAATTTAGGATGGTCAGTTGCCGCGTTTTTCGCCTTTCTATTTGCGAGAATATCAACTGCTTCTTCTTTACTAATTTCCGAGTCTCGCAGTTTTCGTTGCAGTTCAAGCGCGAGCGCCAGTCTTTGTTCAGAAATAATGCCGTTCAGGCAAAGCATTCGCCCTAACGGAATACCAGTCTCATAGCTCATCTCCTGCGTATCGTCGAGCTGAGTTTGATTGATTATTTCAGCTTCCACAAGCAGGGTTCCGAGGCGGCTGGAACTCTTCAATGTGCGCTCATATCCTGCCTTATTAAGCGCGTCACCTAGCGCGCGACCTTCCGTTCTGCAAAGTCGAAAGGCATCGGCCGCTACGTCAACGGGCAGATTGCTGGCTCTGACCATCGATTGAAGTTTCAAAATGTTCTCCAGCTCGACCATAGTCAAAAGCCCGGAAAGGACCATCGTTTTTCCCAATGGAATACCCATCCGTGCCGCCTGCACGGTCACCTCAGCAAGTTTGTCTGTGCTGATAACGCCAAACTGCAAAAGCAAATCGCCAAGCCTGGTAGCCTTCGTTAATTCCTTCATGCTCGCCTCTCTAAAAACGCAAGGACGGAGTTGCCGAAATAGTCACCTGCAGGTTATGCACCTGGTCCTATAAACTATCCCCGCTTTTAAACAATTTATGCGCAGAATTCGTGACATTGCCCACTCCACATCCCTCGAATTGGCGACAAAGATCTCTGGCAAGACGAAGCGTGTGAGGCAGTCAGGCGCTACGGCGCCGGAAATTCCTGCTATCGTAGTTGAGTCATTCGTCGAAAGCTTAGATATGACCGATTCACCGGAACCACAAAATCAGGCAACTCCACAGTCCTCCGAGCAAAAATTTCTCACCATATGCGGACAGTTAGCAATTGGCGCCCTGCTTTTGCTGCTCTTCTTCTATGGCATTTGCATTACCGGCGTCGTTCTCAAAGAGCCAGATATCGCTTTTCTTTTAGGTGGCGGGCGCTGGATTGTCGAACACGGACAAATTCCTGCAACTGACCCGTTTTCATACACCACGCATTATCACCCGGTTCCTTACGTCATTGAAAAATGGCTGACAGAGGTCATCTTCTACGGACTGGAATCATCTGTCGGTCTGACTGGCTTGCTGCTTTTCGCCGGAATCATCCTGACCATGGCATTTTTAGTAATTCCTTATCGCATCGCTCACCTTTGCGGTTTGCGTGGGGGTGCGGCAATGCGCCTGGCTTGTCTGGGATTGATTACATCAATGTCGCACCTGGCTGTTCGCCCGGAAATATTTTCATTTTTGTTCACGGCAATTTGGTTTGAAGTCATGATTCGCTTGACCATTGCCACTACCGACAATACCAAAATTCGTTGGGATTTCGTGGCTATATTGGCTGTGCTCATGTGCCTCTGGAGCAACATGCACACGTTATTCATGGTTGGGGTTCTCATTCCCGGTTTTTATTCCTTCTGCGCAGTCGTCGAGCGATTTTTGCCAGGCGTAAAAGAGAAACCATTCAACTGGACGGCGCCTATCATCACTGTCGTCTGCGTTCTTTCCAGCCTTTTTAATCCATATGGCATCGGATTGTGGACTTACTTGCCAAATGTGTTTGGTCCATTCAACGATACGAACAACGAAATGCAGCCAATCTTCCCTAACAATGCAGCAAACCCGCTATTCCTCGGGTTTTACATTCTCCTGGCGACTGGACTGCGAGACTTAATCAGATCGTGCCGCGTTCCGCTCAAACAGGGCGATTTGTTCTTTCGAGGACTGATTCCCCTGGGTATTTTGGGCGGCATGAAAACAGTGCGCTCGATTCCTCTATGCGGACTTTTCCTCGTCTCCGGGCGTGCCCGCGTAATGGAGCACAACGCAGAAACCGCCGCGGTTGCTAGTCAGGCGGAAGAGTCTTACCTGGCACGATTGACGAATCCTTTTAAACCTCTCTGGCCGCTTACTTGCATCGCCACAGTTTGCATAGGCATCTATGCCTGCACGTATTCAGTGATACCAATGGTCCCGCAGGACAGCGCCGCTTTTAAACCACCATTCAAAGCAATTGAATTCATCGAGAAGCACAGACCGAGCGGAAATCTGCTCAACGACCCGCATTTCGGAGCCACGATGATTTACAAGATGCGCAATAATCCGCCAGTGTTCATCGACCCACGCTACAACCTCTACGGAAATGAATTACTGCAAAATTACTGGCATATGGTCAATGCCGACGCCAATTACGAGCAGCTTCTGAATCACTACAAGATAGACTGGGTTTTCCTCCAGCCCAAAGCAAAACTGCTCGAGCGCCTGGCAAAAGATCCGAATTGGCAAA
>PNLN01000103.1 GCA_013823055.1 Cyanobacteria bacterium DS2.3.42 | reverse complement strand
TGCTGACCAGCGCGCCTATTGAAGTTCGCACATCGCCAACACCAGGAGCATGTCCGTTCACCATGATCGTGACCAAAAGAGTCTGTCCGCCTGAGTTTTTCAAAACCCCGGTGATGCATCTTACACTGTCCATGGCGCCTGTTTTAAATTTCCACGAACCACTGTGTTGTCCGTGTTTCACTTCGCCGCCTTTTAGAAGGCTGACATAGCCCCCGTCTCCATACTTTGTAAGCATGTGCCTGAGGACCATGTTCAATGAATGTGGACTGACGCAGTCTTTGCGTGACAATCCGCAGCCGTCTTTCAGCACCACTTCATACAATGGAACGCCAAAGGAAGCCAGCCAAGACTTAAGGCGCGCCAGTCCCTTCTCCTCCACGCTTGCATATTCATTACCCTTGCTTTCTGCGCTGACGCCCACACTTCTGAGCAGCTGCTGCGCATAAAGATTGTCGCTTTGATGGAGGCAGGTCTGGATAATTTTAGAAAGCGGTTCAGACTTATGCTCAGAGAGCACAGAGAGACTTGCTTCCTTGTCCGTTACTTCGCTTTTGCCTGAGAATTTTATACCGGCATTTTTGGCTGCAGATCTGGCCAGCGCCAAATTGAATGAAGTTGGATTTCCCACCACTAGCGGACCGCGACCCGAAGCGACTGGATAGCCGCGATAAGCGCGGACGGTGTTGGTCCTCTCTTCATAGACCATCCAGCCGGGATAAAGGTCTTGTCTCATAATGCTTTTTGATTGAGAACTCAATTCATGGCTGCTGTCGATTTCCAGCATCTTGGCGTTGTTGGGAAGATTGCCGCCACCGAAAATATTGCTGTCCACGACAAGGTCAGAAGATACCGGCATCCAGCTTTGTCCCCAGTCTTCGTTCAGAAAACTAGGCACGAAGTGATCACCGCCGTTGGTAGGCGCGCTCAGTTTTAAGCTACCTCCGACACTTTTCAAGCCCTTACCGACCAGATCGCTGAATAGCCGCACCAAGTCACCGTAGGAGAGCGTCGGATCTTCTGACGGGATTAAATAAAGATCGCCCTTTAATTTTCCATCCTTTATAGCGCCACTACCGGCAATGGCAGTCGTATAGCGATAATTCCCCCCAAGCGTTTCAAAGGCGCATGAAGTTGAAAAAACCTTTGCCGTCGATGCAGGCGTAAAGCGTTTTTCCCCTTGCGCGGAGCAGACCACATTACCTGTCGCGTGGTCCATTACTTCGACTGCTACCTGTGAATTGCGCAACTCATGGCGTTTCAACCAGGAATTGACAGCGTTGGTAATCGGCATATCGAGGTGCACTTGAGCTGCTTTTGCAGGTACGCCGCCTGCTCTGCTTCGTCCTGCACGTTTGTGAGGTCTAGTGGAGGCTCTTGAGGAGACTTTGGGTGAAACCCTGACCGATGACTCAGTCCTTGCTGATGCAAGTTCACCGACCGACCAGGAGTTGACCAGCAAAAGGGAAACTATTAGTAAAGAGCGTGATTTCATTCGGTTTCCGTGTTTTGAAAGAATTGGGCTACTGTTTTTTTGTGGTATCAGATGAAGTGCATAATTCAATGATTAAAGGTGGAATCTTCGTCGGTTTCATCGTCTCAGAAGATAGGAAGATACCTTCATGTACAGCCTGTGTCGCTAATTCTCCATTTACGCGCACTTCACCTTTGAACTTGATTCGTGCTTTGGAAATCGAATCGATCCACATAAAACCGTGCGGCGCGTCGAACAGTTTTACCGCTCGCTTATATTCGATAAAGTGGGAAGTGATAATCGGCAGATAACCGTCATCCATTACTTGTTTCAGCGGATAGTATTTCTCGAAAATCTTCAATCGCAGCGCTTCGAACCATCGCAAATAGACAATGTTAGAAACATGCCCGGCAAAGTCTATGTCGTATGTGCCGACAAAAATATCCATATCGACTGCAAGCAGTTTTTTCTCATGTGCAGGCGTCTCTATTTTTTCCGGCGAGTTGGCGGTCATGTTTCCTTGAGCTCCTGGCATCATTCTTTCAAAACCAGTATTTTAGCCAATAGTTAGAGTGCTTGCACGAAGCAAAACGGGCTTCTGGAAAGAAACCCGTTTTGTCGCGTTATTCAATGAATCGCTTGCAGTCCTACGAAACCGCCACAGGGGCGGCTACCTCGATCAATCTCCTGGCAGTATCAGCCAACTCGACAATGCGCCTTTGCAAGTCTCCGTCTGTGATTTGCTCTGCTTGAAATGATGATCCGTCTGCATACACGAAGCGCGGAATGATCAAGCAACGAAAGTCCAGCATCAGGCTGTTGGCGACATTCATCACGGACATATAGCTGGATCTGCCGCCGGCAGCGCAGAGAAATCCAACCAGTTTGTCCGTCCAGGCACGACCTGTCAGTTCAATCAGATTCTTTGCTGCTGCAGACAAATAGAAGTTGTACACGGGTGCTGCCATCAGCACGCATCGAGCGTTGCCAATCAGACCCGCCAATTCTTGGACATTTTTGTCTGCATAACAAGAGTCTCCATCGCAGATTGGCAGCGGATAGTCTTTCAGGTCGATGAATTTGGCGTTGTCCTTTTTAGCCAACTCATCGAACACCACTTTAGCCATAATTCGGCTGTTACTCTCAGGATTTAAGCTGGTGCTGATGACCAGGTAGTCGTATTGCATGATTTTTCTCCGCACTAATTCTTTTGATGATTAATGGATGCGATTTTACCGCAAGATGTATTTGACTGGGTCAGGCTGCTGTTTCTGAACCGGATGGTTGCGAATTGTTGGTCTGTAATTTTGGTTCGAGATCGGCTGCTTTATTTTGCACGGCACCCAGAGCCTTAATGTATCGATTGGCATGAAAGCGCTCAACCATGCCCAAAGCCTTGAATCGCTTAGCGGCCTTGATGAAAATTTCGGCGTGTTCTTGGGATTCTTTAGCTTGTTCTTGAAATTCGCTAACAGCTGATTGAACGCCCTCTTCAACTGCGATGCGCTCGAATTCAGGGTACATCTGGTTGGTTTCATAAAGCTCACCTTCAATTGCTAATTCGAGAATTTTTTCTACAGTCATCTGGCTGGGCGGGTAAAGCAGCTCCAGGTGAGCAAATGCGTGTCCCGTTTCTTGGTGGGCAGTTTCTTCAAACAAGGCTGCTACTTCTTCGGCTCCTAAATTGCGTGCAATCTTGGCGAAGTAGAGATATTTGCGATTGGCCATAGACTCGCCGGCAAACGCTGACTCCAGGTTCTTTTCAGTTTGAGTTGTGTGATTATGCATGGTTATCCTCCTAGAATACTTCTATTCTTAGACTTAATCTAAATGCTGGGTAAAAAAAAGCGTTGAGGCGCTCTTATTCTTTGGCTCTGCCGCCTACGACTTCGCCAAATATGGTGACGTGGAATTTGCGAACTTTGTATTTGTCACCTAGTTCAACCTTGAGCTGATTTAGTGTTTCAGCTGGAATGTCAATAACATCGCCTGTTTCAATATCTACAAAGTGATGGTGGTCGGACATGTTTGCGTCATAGCGTACTCGTCCGGCTTCGGTGGTCACTTCCTGAATCACTCCTGCTGCGACCAGCGCGTTCAGTGTGTTGTAGACAGTGGCGCGAGACAAACTGACCGGTAGCATTGTTTTTACCGCCTGAAAAACCTCATCTGCTGTCGGATGGCTGTGAGTGCCCAGCAAATACTCCGCAATTACCATGCGTTGGGGCGTTGGTTTGACCCCATGGGTGCTCAGTAGCTCTTCGACGTTGTGTTTCATGGCTTTGGTCTTTCGAATTGGCAAATCTGAAATTGCCGGATTGAATCTGTCTGTACTTAGACTAATTCTAAACATGGACTTTGTCAACCCCTGCAGTCCAAGTTTCATATAACCTATTGTTCAGTTTCGTTCGTCGGTTAAATCAGTGGGAGGCTAGATGGCGCTCAATCTTATAAAGAAGGCCATTGAGGAAGGCAAAATGCGTTGTCCCGAGTGCAAAGGCTCGGTGAAGCAATTCGACAAGTATGTGGAGACTTGCGACTCCGTCTGGGACGGAGCGGGCGACTCGGGATTGCAAACAAAAGGCGCCAAAGTAACGCTCATCTGCGGCAACGACAAATGCCAATGGCGCGAACGAACTGAATACTGGTCTGAATATATAGAAGACTAGGTTAGCCTTCGGTAGGCTTTGGAGTGGCGTCAGCTTCCTTCTCGGGCTGTGGCAGAGAAGAGCTGTTTTCCGGTGAAGTTGCCTCTTGCGCAGATTGAGTCGGCAAGATTTTTGCTTCAATTGCTATGGCGCGCTTCTGGCAAGATTCACTCTGGGCTCGGTTTCCTCGAGCAGTGTTGAGCTCTGCGAGTTTTCGCCAGATATGGGCTGCTTCAGCTGATTCTGCACCATTTTTCTTTTCGACAAGGGTAAGAGCACGCTTCAACAGCTGCTCAGAAAGCGCATATTGCCCATTTGTTTTGTAAGTGACTGCCATGCCGATCAGGTTGACAGGCGTGTCGATTTCGCTGGAATCTCCATCTTGAATTACTTTCTTGTACTCGCTTTCCATGTCGTCCAGGCGGCTTTCGCGCACGCGCAGACTCTCGACTGTTTTCGCCAGCGCTTGCTCAGCGATTTCGCGATCTTTGTCGTTGCCGGTTTTGGTCATGGTTTGCAGCGCGCTAACTGTTCCTTGACTGGCATAAATAGAGGCAATTCTTCCTGCTAATTTCGCATCGGCAAGTGAGTTTATGGCGAGAATAGCTGCCTTTTTACTTTGCTCACTGCCGGTCAAATGCGGAATAAACTTCTCGATCGTTTGAATTTCCTGCACTTTCAGCTGTTGCTGGTTATAGCTGAAAGTGAAGACACCACCGGCTAGAAATATGAATATGCCTGAGATAATCGGTGCCACTGCGGCTATTTTGTCCCACTTATCTTTTTCCGGTCTGGTTGCGCTTGAAACGGTCAGCGAAGTGGAATTTTCATTGGACGTCACGCGAGTAACAAAATCCGGTGCGCGATTAGCTGGTGCTTCCGACGTGGTCGTTTTTTCTGCGCCGTAATTAGTAAATTCGCTCATGTTCAGATTCCTTAGGTCGGCAGCTCCGCGCCCGATCCGCGTTCGAAGCCACTCAAAGTATAATCTTGTCGCCATTTCGGATCAAACTGATTCCGGCGGTTTGGTCAATGCATGCCGTTGTATCTATGTGAGGCACGCGATTCTCGTCTTTGTAAATAAAGCTGCAATTCTTTCACACCATTCAAATGTGCTAACCTTCTCATTCTTGTAACAGAAAAGCTGTGTAATTCTTGTGAATCTCTGATTCAGACGAACATGTGGAGGCAATCGTGGCGGTAAAAACGCAAGAGAAAATGCGCGCTGTGATAATCAGCAAATTTGGCGAACCGGAAGTTTTAACAGTTGAACAGGTCGATGCTCCGCAGCCGGAGCGCGGCGAAGTGCGGGTCAGAGTGAAAGCGACCTCTGTGAATCGTGCCGATGTGATGCAACGACTTGGTCACTATCCAGCACCGCCTGATTGTCCTCAGAATATTCCGGGACTGGAATTTGCCGGTGTCGTTGATGCCATCGGGGATGGTGCCGGAGATTGGAAGCCTGGCGATCGTGTATTCGGTTTGTGCGGCGGTGGTTCGTATGCAGAATTTGTAGTGGTGCATGGACGCACGCTAGCGCCTATACCTAAATCTCTCACTTTCGAGGAAGCTGCAGCAATTCCGGAAGTCTTCATTACAGCCTTTGATGCATTGGTGTCGCAAATGCGATTGGTATCTGGAGACAATGTTCTCATCAGCGCTGTTGGTAGTGGCGTTGGAACGGCCGCAGTGCAAATAGTAAAAGCATTCGGCGCTCGCTCGATTGGAACAAGTCGCACCAAAGAAAAGCTGGATCAGGCAAAAACGCTAGGTCTAGATGAGGGAATTGTCGTTAAGGATGCGAAGTTTGCCGAAGAGGTGATGAAACTTACCGGCGGAAAGGGCGTCGATCTCGTCCTGGAACTGACGGGTGGCGCCTACGTAGAAGAAGACATCGCCTGTCTGGCTCCCAAAGGGCGCCTGATAGTGGTGGGATTGGTGGCAGGCACCAAGGCGAATTTGAATCTTGGGAAAGTCTTGAGCAGCAGATTGGAGATCAAAGGAACAACCTTGCGCAGGCGTCCTCTTGAAGAAAAAATTGAAGTCACCAATGTTTTTATCAAGCAGTTGCTCCCCTTCTTCGAGAAGGGACTGCTCAAGCCAATTATCGCGGAAACGTTTAGATTGGAAAACGCTGCGGAAGCACATCATTTTATGCAAGCTGATAAGAATTTTGGCAAAGTAATTCTGACTCTGGAAAGTTAGCCCAATAAATTCTGCACAATGTCGAACCAATCAGACGAAGATACTCATATAACCGAAGATGGCTCCCTGACTCTCAAGGACGAAGAGACAGGAGAGCTGTATCATAATCGTGCCGGCGCTTATACCGAGGCGCTGGTGAATTTTGTCGAACCTTTGAATTTGCTTCCACTGGCGTCGCAAAGAAGACAGCTTGCATTTCTTGATGTCTGTTTTGGCCTCGGTTACAACACTTTTACGCTCTTGAATGAACTGGCAAATCTTGATCCTGAGACGGATTCGATCAAAGTCGTGGCGATAGAAAAGTTTCAAAAGCCCCTTCTATATATAAGTAGAGTTCTTGCCGACAGGCGTTTTCAAAAACTGATGGAACAGGTAAGTTCGCAAGCCCCTGGCTTGCTCCAAGGAAACTTCGGTATCTACACGTTCACTTTGCCGTGCAAATCGCGCTCTGTGCGCGTGCATTTCGATCTCCTTCAGGGCGATTTAAGGCAGGTAGTGCCATCGATGGTTCCAAAATACGGCAAAGTTTTTGACGGTATCTTCCATGATCCGTTCTCTCCACGTCGTGTTCCTGAGCTTTGGACGATTGACCTTTTCGAATGCTATAGAAAACTGCTCTTTGAACCAACCGGCACAGTGGTGACGTACAGTGCGGCTAGCGCCGTCCGCAGCGCTTTTAAGAAATGTGGAATGTGTGTTTTTCGCACTACCGCGGTAGGTGAGAAGAATGGAGGTACGCTTGTGGTGCTGCCTTCTAATGCTGCCACTGAAACCCACAGATTGCCTCTTTTGGATGAGGAGAGTCAGAAACTGGCTGGTAGAGCCGGAGTTCCATACAGGGACTCCAATTTCTGCAAAAGTTCAAAGGAAATTGAGCAGGCGCGCGAAGCGGAACAAAAGCTGCTTTTCCCTTAAATGTAGGCATTTGAGTAAAATCTTTCAGTCACTTCCAGTGTGAGCTATGAAAAACCGCATCAATAGCGAAAAGAAAGCTATTATGAGTAGCGTTTAATCAAATATCGCGAACTAATTGCACATGCTCGCGTCTTCCAAAGCGTGAAAGCATGGAGGCTATGTCAAATGAAGAAGCAAATCACGTTCGGACTTATCGCAAGTGCGTTGGCACTTTCGACTGCTGCCTTCGCGCCTACAGAAGCTCAAGCTACTGAACAAGAAAAAAGATTGAATCAGTTGGCTATGCAGATGTATATGAATAACCAATCAATAGCGGCGCAACAGCAGTATTACAACAACCCTTACAGTTACAACAATGGGTTCAACAACCCTTATGGTTACAATAATGGGTTCAACAACTCTTATGGTTACAATAATGGACTCAATCCTTATTACACCAATAGGGTGATCAACGGCAACAACTGGTCCAACAATCACACTTACCTCAATAACAATGGTTGGAACAATGGCTATTCCAATGGCTACAACCAAAACCTGCGATTGAACTCAGTGGGAAGAATTCTCAACAGAATATTCTAAGAACAGCCGCAGGCATGGCGGCAGGGCAAGGCTCTTGCCGCCTGTGATACCTCGGTACTGAAGCCGCACCAGTGATGGTGCTGTTTCTATTTTGTGGGACTTTCTTGAATTGCTCGCAAGAACCGCCATCCTAGCCAGCAACGCATGAAGAAAATATGAAAATTAGCACTGTTTAATCAAATTTTGAGAACAAAGATAAAGCGGTGTCGTCTTCTAAAACGTGAAAGCAAGGAGGCTATGTCTAATGAAAAAGCAAATTACATTGGGACTCATCGCAAGTGCCATGGCACTTTCGACTGCTGCCTTCGCGCCTACAGAAGCTCAAGCCAATAACCGGGATAGACAACTAAACCAGTTGGCAATGCAGATGTATTTGAATAACCAAGCAATAGCGGCGCAACAGCAGTATTACAACTACAACAATCCTTATCTGTACAATAACGCGTATAACAACGGTTATTACAACAGGATGATCAACGGCAATGGCTGCTACACGAACAATCGTTGGAACAATGGTTGGAATAACGGCTATTACAACAATGGCATCGGATTGAGATCAGTAGGAAGAATTCTCAACAGAATCTTCTAAGAACAGTTGTAGGCACGGGCGGCAAGGCAAAGATTCTTGCCGCCTAAAATTTTTCGGCACGGAAGCAGCACCATCCCCGGTGCTGCTTCTGATTTGTATGGTTTTTTTGTGCTCGAACTAACGCTTGCTGCGTTTAGATAACTCCGGCACGTAAAAGGTCTTTCAAGTGAATCAGTCCTTCAGGTCTGGACTCTTCGTCAAGAATGATCAAATCTGAAATTGCGTGTTTCTCCATCAATTTCAAGGCTTCGACCGCCAGTGCATCCGACCTAATGGTTTTTGGATTTGCAGTCGAGATCTGCGATGCGATTTTTTCAAACGCATCATGACCCCACTTCACCAGAGATCGCCTTAAGTCACCGTCTGTGATAATTCCCTTGAGCTGCTGATTCTCGTCTATTACGACAGCAAATCCAAGGCGCTTCGCGTCGATTTCGGCAAGCACTTCGCCGTAGGTTGCCGCCTGAAGAACTTGCGGCATCTGCAGTCCGACTCTCATTACATCACGCACAGAAACCAACTGCTGTCCTAACGAACCGCCCGGATGTCTGCGAGCGAAATCTTCAGCGCGGAAACCTTTGCGTGTCATGAGAACAATTGCCAGCGCATCAGCCATAGCCAGTGTTGCCGTGGTCGATGTGGTCGGCGCGAGATTGAACGGGCAGGCTTCTCTGTCGACACCTACGTCGATAACCACTTCGCTGTGTTTGGCCAGCGTAGATTGAGGGGCGCCGGTAAGTGCTATCACTTTCAATCCCAGGCGTTTTATAGGATCGAGAACATGCTTGATCTCAACAGTCTCGCCGGAATAAGAAAGGGCGATGACCAGGTCTCTCTCTTCCAGCATGCCGAAGTCACCGTGGCGCAACTCGGCCGGATGCACGAAAAATGCGGGAGTGCCGGTTGACGCCAGCGTTGCTGCAATCTTGTTGCCGATGTGACCGGACTTACCGATGCCGGTTACCACTACTTTGCCCTGGCAGCTCAGCAACAATTCGATGGCGCTCTCGAATGAAGGACCCAGCCGGTCGGCAACTCCGCGCAGCGCTTCTGCCTCGAGGTAAAGGACTCGTTTAGCCTGGTCGAGCAGCGACTCGCGCGCAGAACTGGGCGGGTAATCAGCTAAATATGTCTCGGGAGCAAATGTGCTCTGAGTGAGATTCGGGTCTTGTGGGTTAACCATTAGTTTGAAAATCCAGCTTTGGCTGTTTTTGTAATCTGGCTGATTCTACATGGTGTTGCCAGTGGCTACTTTGGAAGGAATTCAAGCTGCAGAATCAATCCGGTTGCCAAGTGTTATTTTTGTGCGCCTGTGAGGCTCCGTCCAATCTTTCTTTTAGTTCTTACTCTGCAACTAAGTTAAATCTCAGTTTTATCCGCCCGCGCGGGTGTTCCGACGATATTTTGGGCACTTTCTAATTAAGGGCTTGGGTTTCATTTATGCCGGCAATTTTCTCCAGGGGAGAGAAATTAGAAAACGGACACTATACCGTCGTCAAGGAAATTGGCGTAGGCGGTATGGGGGTTGTCTATCATTGCCGAGATGAACTGCTTACGCGCGATGTCGCAATTAAGATGCTTCTGCCTGAGCTGATGTCAGACAAGAAGAATCTCGAGGTTTTTCGTCAGGAAGC
>PNLN01000171.1 GCA_013823055.1 Cyanobacteria bacterium DS2.3.42 | reverse complement strand
GTGCCCGCCATTGCGCAGGCTACTCCGATCGGCGCGAATTTCATTACATAGCCTGTGTACTTGAACATCACATCGGCCAGGCTCTGGCAAAGTTCCAAAATCATTGTTGCTTTGGTGGCGGAAACAGCCAGTGCAAAGATGATTGAGAAAACCACTATTTGAAGAACATCTCCGCGTGCCATTGAATCAATGACGCTGGTCGGAAAGATATGAACAATAAGCTCAGAGACAGAAGGTTGTTTGGCGATTTCACCAACAGTAGCGGCACTGTCAAGGTGCACGCCGACTCCGGGTTTGATCCAGTTGACCAGTAAAAGCCCGATCGCCAGCGCAAATGTAGTGACTACCTCGAAATAGAGAAAACATTTGGCGCTCAAGCGACCCAGTGAATGAGCGCTTTCCATTCCGGCGATTCCAACCACCAGCGTGGCAAACACCAGCGGCGCAATAATCGTCTTGATCAAATGAATGAATATCGTGGCGCCCGGTTGAATAGCCACGCCTACTTGCGGAAACATCGCTCCAATTGCCACACCGGCTACAAGTCCGATGAATATCTGCAAGGTAAGACTTGGTGCTTTCATTGAGTTGTGCTCACGTGAGAGAGAGAATTTCCAGTCCGCGCCCGACCACTATCGCCAGGCGATCCTTTATTGTGATTGCCGATGCTGATTCGACGACGGGCATTGTTGCCACCACTTTCGGTGCCGAAGGCGTGGTGAAATCGATGATAGCTGCGACACTCTTTCCGTCCGGAGTTCTTCCGGCGGTGATAGCACGTTTGCCCTGCACCGCTACTGCTGTGCCATCATGAGGGATGTCGACGGAGCCCATGACGCGCATGTCTTTTTGATCTTTGGATAAAACCAGGAAAAATCCTTTGCTCTGCTGATCGACGAAAGTGGCAATCACATGTTCGTCGGTCAGGGCGAAGTCGCGCGGCGCGAGGTTTTCAAAATGCCGGGTGGAAACTTGCTCGACATTGTCGGCGCAACCATAAAGATAGAGATCGTTCAATGATGAGCAAAGCATGTAGCCGCCCTGGGCAATGGCTCGATGCACACCTTTGGGCAGATCGATGGTTTTTTCCACTTCAAGTTTGTTTGAATAAACTTTCAATCTTTGAGCGATTGATTTTTTCTCTTGCTCTGTAATCACGAACGCTTTTTGCGCCACCGAGTCATAGCAAAGTTGGACGCCCTGCGTTTTGAGTGTCGCCGCCACTTCCGACAGCTTGTCCATCTTGCGCAAGCTAATGCCTTCTTTGGACAAGCAGAGAACATAGCTGCCGGCACCAACAATGGCTTTTATCGCTGTCGGCAAATCTTGTGTGGAAACCAAACTTGGTTTGTCAGGACTTGTAATGTCGTAGAGTTTTAAATCGGAGCCGCCCAGGACGACCATATTGTTCCAGCTGGCCACGCCGGATGCCGGCAGCCTTGGAATGGAGTAGGTGTAAACAGGTGTCCACCCGTCTTTTCCTGATGTAAGCATTTCCACGCCGGCCCAGCCGGAGGATACGTACGCATTGCGTCCATTGGTGATGATGCTGGCGTGTTGACCGTAACTGCCTTTAGGCGCGGGCAAGTTGACTACTTGTTCTCTGGTCAGGTGTCCTGTTTTGTCGGCCACTAAGGAGAGCACTTTCCTTCCTTGCTTTGACTCGCCCAGAACCAGATAACGGTCTCTTTGTGCCGACGCGCCGAGCACAGCGGTTAAGGGCTCCAGGGTCAGTGATGATACTGAATGTGGTGTGGGATCGAGGAGGATAGTGCGCGCTTCGCAGGCATTGGCGAGTCTATCGTTCAGCACCGGCCGCCCGACAACGACGATGGTGCCGCGCACGCGAGCCATCCGTTTGAACTCGCCGTCCAGCTTTATCGGCTCTTTTGCCTGAGGCGAACGAGCGGCCGCGACATTGTAAATGTCCAATTGGGAAACTGGCGCTTGGGCGGCACACTGAAGTACAACCATGATGCGATCTTGGATGTCCATTGCTTGAACTGGATATGGCACCGAGAAAGACGACAATTGGACAGGTTCGTTCGTTTTGCCGCGTGTCGGTGCTTGATACATGGTGACGAGATTCTCGCCCGAGAGTGAGGTTCCCGCTACGCAGACCAGGTCGTTATTGGCGGTTATGGACGTAAATTCCGCGTATTCTCTCATCGGCATCTTTGACACTACCGATGGTGCTGTAAAACTGGTTAAATTGATTGTGATCAGATGCGGCTGCAAATCAGCCGGGTCGGAATTTAAAGTGACCAGCGCGTAGGCTCGGGCGCCGAAAGAAGTAAAGTCGATGACGCGCTTGCCCAGTCCGGACAGCTCGCCTGCAACTTTGACCGGGGTTTTGGGGTTGCCGGGTCGCCTGATATCCACCACTGACATGCGCCCGAATTCATCGCAGAATAGGCAATAGCCTTGTGGGTTTGCCGCAGAGGCAAAATCAGGAATGATTGCCGGCGGCCACTCGGCGCGCGATATAGTGCGCGGACCGGTTGTCACTACAGGCTTGCCCTTTAGTTTGGGCAAACCGAATGCTGGATCGAATATTTCGCCTGCGGCCGCCCAACTAACGAGCGAGCCCAACAGGAATGACCTTCTAGTGAGCATCAAAAAACCAACGAACCACTTCAGGTGTTACGAGAAGAAGGCTCTTACAGCCATCATGATTCCTTGTAACACAAAAATGGCCACCATTGGCGACAGATCGATATTGGCAATCGGCGGAATTATGCGCCTGAATGGCGCAATAATCGGTTGCACGATGCGATCGAGAGTTCTAAAAGGTTGTTCATGCCAATGAATGTTGGGAAACCAACTTAGCAAACACCAGACGATAATGACGAGATTAAGGAGCTGAACTAGCCCGATGATAACTGTTCCGAACGCGCTCACTGTTTTGCCCTACCCATGATTTTCTGTGTGAATTAGTCTTAGACGACTTTTAGCTGACTTTCCCCGAAATTCGAATGTTCCTAGCTTTCCTGAAACCTTGCTTTTTCTAGGTTTGCTGGACATTCCTCACTGCCTGATTGTAGCATCTTATCTGTTATTAACCTTTTGTAGCGTAGGGGCAGGGCGGCAGCATGGAAGCAGCTTCTTCATTCGCCGGTTTGCTAACCGGCGAGCAGAAAATTATCGATTCAATTAAGAGTTGGGTGGGGGGTAATCTGATCGGCGACGACTGCGCTTTGATTGCGTCGCAAATGCTTGTTTCTACTGACGCGCTGGTGGAAGGGACGCACTTTCGCCGCGACCTGATGACGCTCGAGGAGATTGGCTGGAAGGCCGTCGCTGTCAATTTGAGTGACATTGCCGCAATGGCAGGGCGGCCGCGCTATGTCTTCGTCACTGTTTGCGCACCGCCCGATTTCACTCAAAACGATTTCCGCAGCCTTTACCAGGGCATTACTGATTGCGCCAGGCAATACCGGCTGACCGTAGCCGGTGGCGACATTACAAAGTCCGACAAGCTAATGCTTTCGCTTACCGTAATTGGTGACGTGCACGAAAACGGCTGCCTGATGCGCTCCGGCGCCAAAGCCGGAGACGTCGTCATTGCAACAGGTGACTTTGGAGCCAGCCGGGCTGGGCTCTGGCAGTTGTTGTCCGGACAGGCGGGCAAGAGAAAGGGCGGAGCATCCGCAAATGCACCAGCTGCGACCGCGGACGAATCAACAAAGAATTACGCTCTTTCCAGGCACATTCACCCTCTGCCGCGCATCGATGAATCCTGGCTGCTGGTGAAGAAAACTGGCTCTTTTGGTGCATTAATGGATGCTTCGGACGGACTTGCCGACGCGTTTCTACAAATAGCCAGAGCCAGTTCTGTCGGATTAATGATTGAACTTGGCTCGATTCCGATTCACGAACAAACCAAGAGAATCGCAGCTGAAGCAGGTGTGGACCCCGTAGAGTGGGCACTTTACGGAGGCGAGGACTACGAGCTTGTCGGCTGCATCGATGCCAACGTCTGGGGAGAATGGCGCAAAGAAGGCAGCAAGGGAAATCCGTTTGTCCCCATCGGCATAGTCACCGACGGTAAGACGATTGAAATGACACGATATGGCTCAGCCGCGCCGCCTCTCGACATGAGCAAGTGCTTTCAGCACCTCGCCCCTACATAAATTGTTATTAGATCCGGCAAGATGGTCCCGGACCCCGTAAGCTTATGCGAGGTGACTGAGGGAGGGTGTGAAGTGCCGGAAGTGCTGAAAGACCAACAGGCTGCAACTCTTATGGACGGCAAGGAGCTTGCCAAGCTAGTCAAGGATGACTTGAAAGTAAAAATCGAGCGCCACACGAAAAAGGGAAAACGCAGCCCTGGCTTGGCGGTAATTCTTGCCGGTGACGATTCCGCCAGCGCCATCTACGTAAAAAACAAAGTGAAATCATGCGAGGCGGCGGGTATTGAGAGCTTCTTCCATAAATTTCCCGCAGATGTCACCGAGAAAGAATTGATTGAGTGTGTTGAAAAACTCAACAAGGATGACAAAGTAGACGGCATTCTCGTTCAATTGCCGTTGCCTGGAAAGCTTTCTGCCGACAATGTTCTTGACCATCTAGATCCGGCAAAAGACGCGGACGGATTGCATCCCTATAATCTCGGTTTGTTGTTTTGCGGCAAGAAAGGTCCCACGCCCTGCACTCCAAAAGGCGTGATGAAGCTGCTCGAACACTATGGAATCGATCCGTCCGGTAAGAACGCAGTTGTGATTGGGCGCTCGAATCTCGTCGGCAAGCCGGCAGCAGCGCTTCTCACGCAGAAGAACGCCACCGTCACCGTTTGCCATAGCAAGACAGCCAAGCTGGATGAAGTTTGCAAACAGGCCGACATTCTTGTTGTCGCAATGGGCAAGCGCGAATTCGTCAAAGGCTCATGGGTTAAACCAGGAGCTACCGTCATTGATGTAGGTATTCACCATTTGCAAGGTGAAGATGGCGGCAAAGGAAAAATTGCCGGTGACGTGTGTTTTGCTGAAGCAAAAGATGTCGCTGCTTTCATCACTCCCGTACCCGGTGGTGTCGGACCGATGACAGTGGCCATGCTGCTCGCCAACACATTCGAAAATTACGAACGCAAAACTGGAGCAGTTGACTGAGTGAGTAACGAGAAACGGCATCTGCCGCTCTGGTCCAAAGCACTGATTTCGCTTGTTTTTGTCGGTGTCGCTGGATTTTTGTATGCAAGCACGCAAATAATTCTCGAATTTCGCAACATCAGTCTTCACTCGACTGACAAGCAGTACATGGCGGTATGCGCGCAGAAAATTGCGCCATTTCCACAACCCCTTCCGGCTGGATACGAGTACGTCTACGATCTGGATTTCCAGTGGTTTAACGTTGTTCTTTTGGTAGTCAATCATGTTCCGAACAACCAAAAAATCTATTTCATATGCCACTCGAACGATACTGACGCCGCAATTGGCACCAAAGAATTACTGGATCGCTTCTACGATATCGGCATCACTACCGAATCAGCCAATTGCAGATTTACCGATGTGAAAACAAAAGGTGAAATCCCAGTCGGTTCGGAAAAACTTCTCTATATGACCGGGATGTTGAAGGATCAAACCGGGCGAATCTATGAGGGAGTGGTAGGTTGCATCCGCAACCTCGAAAAGAAGAAGACTTTGCTTGTCTGGTCCTTGAGCGATCCGGGCAAGTCGCTTAACCAGGATACCTGCTTCAATCTGCTCAAGAGTTTGCCAAGTCTATAGACTGTGTGATAATCGACTTTGAATCTTTGAATAGGGTCTGAATGCTCAACGCCAACAAAGCAAAGATTTTGCAGATGTTGAAGCACTTTGGCATTCTCTACACTGCTTTTACCGCGCTGTTCTTCCTCTACTTTGCGCCGGTAGTCTTAACCGGGCAATTGCTAGCTCCCGACGACGATCGCACCCTGACCTTGCCGGCATTCCTTGGAGAACGCGCGATCTGGTCGCCGCTTCTTGGGTCCGGCTGGCCGCTTCATGCGGACCCTCTGGCGCAAGTCTGGTATCCGCTTTCAATTGTTATGAGCAAGATTCCGCTGCCGTTCGGCTGGAATCTGTTCATCATAAGCGGTTATTCTCTCTGCTCTGTTTTTCTGTATTTGTATGTTCGAGAGTTGACCGGCAAGAGATTCCCGGCAATCATATCGGCGCTCATCTTCCCGCTTTCCGGCGCAATGATCGGCGAATTAAGGCATGCGCCTATTGTGCATTCGATGTTTTACATGCTGGCTATTTTGTTTGTGATGGAGAAACTCGCCAAGCGCCATTCGTACTTCTGGCTCTTTTCAGGAATGGCTGCCCTTGGACTTTGCGTGCTCAACGGACATATGCAGTTTGTTGCATATATTCTTGGCTTGATGGTGTTGTATGCGGTGTTTCGTTCATTCACAATGAAAGAGGGGCAGTCCGTGTTTCTCATCAACGTTTGCGCCATCATAGCCGTCGGATTGGCTATCGGTGCGGTGCAAATCTTGCCGACATGGGAGCTGACTAAATTCAGTGCACGCAGCAAGTTTGCCTTCATTGACTTTCTTTCTTACTGTTGCCATCCGATTCAAGCTGTTGGTCTGGCGACACCGTTTGTCTTGGGGGCGATGAACAGTACGTTTTTCAATATTCCATATTTCGGATTGGACTTTCGACCGCCTCAATTTCTTTACCTCGGCATCTTGCCGATGTTGACTATTTTTGGTTCTCTGCTGTTGATCCGAAGCAACGCGATGACTGTATTTTGGCTTCTGATCGGCATTGTCACTTTTCTTCTCTCTTTTGGAAATGCCACTCCACTGGCCTGGCTTCTCTATAGTATTCCGCCCTTTGGTTCTTTTCGCGCCCTTTCACTGCTCTATCTGATAGCCGCCGTAGCCTCTGCCGTTGTCTGCGGATTAGTGCTTTCCAGGCTGATGGACGAGCAACTGACGAAACGCCGCATCAACGTATTTTTGGGCAGCGTTATATGCCTGGCCATGGGCGGAATTTCTCTTTCTGTTCAAATGTTGCAGGAAATAATAGAGCTGCCTGAGAGATCATCAATTGAAGGAAACATTCCACCATTCTGGGAAAACCTCGCAATTCTTGTTCCTGCCTATGGGACCATTCTTATACTGTTTGTCTTTCTACTCTGGTTGAACAAACCTAATTCTCGACCGTTTAAAGCCGCACTATTGGCGGTGGCGGTTGCCGATCTGGCGTTTGTTGGTTGGTTCAGTGAATGGCGCAGTTTCCCTGTGTCCGTCACGTCAATGGAAACCCCGGCTGTGCTGACAAAGTATCGTGAAGTCTTGAACGAGAGCAAGCAGCGTTTGCTGCCAGTGAGAGGTGTCTCAGGTCTTGATGATGAATGCCCACCAAATCTCTCACGTTTGTGGGGCGTTCCCAGCGCAAGCGCCTTTGGTCCGCTTTTAAATACTCGCTATTTAGAACTTCTAGGCATGACCGAAGGCGGATTTCTGCCAGTGCCCTGGACTTTCACCTCTGAATTTAGAGGTTTTGACATACTTGCCATCAAGTATCTGACTGTGCCTCGCGGCGACACTCGGCTCACTGACTACAAAAGCGATAATCAGCTAATTTTCAAGAAAGTTGCAGAAATTGGTAAAGCCGACTTGTATGAAAACACTCGCGCATTGCCGCGTCTTTGGATGGTTGGAGAAACTCGGCTGATGACGGATTCGGCTGTTGTGCGTGCAGTTAGAAGAGGGGAGTTTCAAGACGGGCAAATTTTCAATCCTGAGACAACGGCCCTTCTTTCTGATGGCGGAATGAAAGCCGAAGGATTTGTTGCTCCGGCAAAAGAAATGAAAGTCGATAACTTTTCCGGTGCGGCGAGAGTCGTTTCACTGCAAAACAGTTCGGTCAAAATCGAATCGGAATCGAGCACGGACGCTTTTCTTGTGTTGAGTGATTTGTTTTACCCTGGCTGGAAAGCAACAATCGACAGTCAGGCGGCTGAAGTTATTCGAACCAACTATGTGCTCCGCGGGTTGTATGTGAAACCTGGCAAACATTCAATCGAGTTTCGCTACGAGCCAATCTACTTGTACATTGGCGGCGGTATCAGCATTCTGGGATTATTGGCGCTCGTGACTGTTGGTCTGAAAGCGCTCAAGAGCGAATAGTCAGCACTTAGTTAGTCTGTATTATCCATTGACGAACCTGTTGCCCATCTTTTCGAAGCCTTGAAGTGGATTCAATGCGTGTTCGCTCAGGTTGCCATTTCGTTCTACAAAAATTCTCGTATCGTCGGCGATTGCCTGTGCTCCTTTCCATGCTCCGTCTTCGAAGCTGACTATTGTCGTGCCATTTTGCTTTGAAACCACAGCGCCTTCATATTTACCTCCACGCGTAAGTTCACGGACAAGATCCACAAGCGGAGGCGCTTTTTCGCCAGCTTCCACCGCGCCCATAGCTTTCGGTAACGCTGCTTCAGAACGCGTCGCTGCTGCTTTTGCCGCCAAAAATGCTTCGGGATTCTTGACAGAGCCTCTAACGATTTCTCCAATCGGCGTCATCTCAATCGAGTGACCTGCACTGACGTGGAAAGGTTCTGCAAATGCTCGCGTCACTCCTGCACTTTGCCTGTTTGCTATTTGCGGAGCCCGCTCTACTAAGCTTTTGGCTGCTGCCAGGCCGTCCGTTGCTGGGGCTGTCTTAATACCTAGATCTTTTGCCACCTGCTTGATGACATCGAGAGCAAAATTTGCATGCCCGGCCTCGTATGTAGCGCTTGCTGCTCCACTTGTCTCGAATGTTTTGCTTGCCGAAAACACCCTTTCTGCTTTGGGCACTGCAACTCCCATTTCTGTCGCAGCTACGCGCATAACGTTTAAGAAACTGGACATCGTTTTTACCTCGTGTGCGATGAATCGCAGGTGTTGGGGGGGGACCTTCATAATATTTTTTCGGCGTTACCGGAGCGTGACGTTCGCTGCGGGAAGTACGAAGGGCAAGCAAGCCTGCATTGCACATTTGCGGAACTGTCGCGGATCTTAGGCACTGCCGTGAATTTGTGCGTTTTGATAGGATGGAGTTAGCGTTGTCTTTAGGTGTATGGCGTGCCGGAAGATTTCGTACCTTCTACAACTATGGAACGTGCTTATGCGCAAGCACGACATTGGCCTGCCGATAGGTCGTGGCGTCGCGCGTACGTTCAAATGTCGGCTGGACAAGTTGCGCCGGGTGTGGGTATGTATCTTTGTCTGTTGGACCATTACGCCCGGCGAGACGGCATTCGCGAGCTGTTCGAGACATGCGACTGGCTGTTGGCCAGAATGGAAACACTCAAACCGGCTGAGCGGCTGAGTATGTGTCGCATCGTTTGCCACATGGTCAGGTCTTTGAAGGAAGATGAATTCGATGTGCGAGAGGCGCGTTTGAAGCTGATCCTGCGCATTCCTTTGGCTGTAATTCTGGATGCTGTCGCGGAACAGCGGCTTTCCTGTGCTCTGACGGGCTTGCTCGAATTCTCCCGGGTCTTCGAAGAGTCAGTCACTATCAAACAATGCTCTGAGTTTGAAGGTGATTTTATGGGTGTAGCGCTTGCAATCGATCGCGCCATCCGGGCTGGTAAAGTGCGCGATGAAATGAAAGACGCGGAAACAAAAACGTGCGAAGAGCTCGAGCGCGAGCGCCTGGACGCGGCGACGCTAGCTCAGTTGATCAAAAAAACCGAAATTGACAAGTCAACAACGTCAAAGTGGACGCCCGGATCTCCAACAAAACCTCTATCTCTGGGCGACGTTATGGCTCAGGCCGCTGAATCTGAGAGCGAACAAAGCTTAGTCCAAGGATCAGAAGAGTCTCAGATTTCTGATGAACCCAAAACCGCCCTTGATTTATTGGAAAAGACGAAAGAGAGTGTGCTGTGCGCAATCAAGGCATTCGGCCTTCGGTCGGAACAGGTCGCACATAAGCTAGCGGACCTGATTGTCGTCAAGTCGGAACAGTTCCCTGACATGGTTCTGAACGCAGATCTTCAACACCTTAGTGAAATCGTTGCCGACGATGAAGTCGATATGTCACCCTACGTGCTTCGCAAGATCTTGTCGACTGTTGGCACTG
>PNLN01000247.1 GCA_013823055.1 Cyanobacteria bacterium DS2.3.42 | reverse complement strand
CCGGAATGTTGCACCCGAAGTGGAATTCCTTTGACTAGCGGAATGGCAGCATTTCCGCAAAGAATGGCACTCACCTGTTGAGGCAAACCAAAATCTTCAGCGACGAAGATTCTAGAAATGGCTCGCGCTCCGGGCTCCATACTCTCTGCATCGTAAGCCTTGGTGCGAATTCCAGCGATTTTTTCTGGCTGGTTTACAGGTTTCAATCCTTTGACAAACGAGTTGGCAAGCTTTCTGCCACGCCATTCTTTGAGTGGTGTTCTGCAATACACTTTTTCTCTTGGATTAAAAACAAACAGATCCCAATCGGGCGGCTTGGCTAAATTTGCCCACTTCTCATTGGAGAAGGTAACCTTTAATGCTTGTGGACTAACGTAGACTTCGCAGTCGCCAAAGATTTTGTTCGTCTGCATGAAATACCAGCATTTGATCTTCCCGCCCTTCACTAACAGAGCGCTCTTGGCTGCAGGAGCTGCTTTGGTTGAAGTTACTGATTTCGCCGATGAGAAGGAGGAGGAATTGCTTGCAGGCGCCGCTTCAATTGGCGACGACGAAATGATCTGTATAGCAGCGAAAGCAAAAAGGAACGCCGGAATCCGATTCAGAAAAGTCACCTTGTCTTTGTCCCTAATACGAAATGAGCTAGAGCGAACTAGATCATACAGAGAATTGGAACAGCATTTACAACTTGACGCGTTTCCTCCTAAGTCAAAAAGCCATGCATTGCTGCACGGCTCATTGATGGTGGGGAGAAATCAGTAACTGGCTAGAAGTGTCTAGCGGCTCGATGCCATTAGACGGGATGCTTGCTCTTGTACTTTGCGCGCTTCTTCGGCGCGACCGCAAGCAGAAAGAATTGCAGCATGGGTGCGTAACGCATTTGCAATTGCGACTGGCGAGGCGCCTGCCGCACGTTCGTAGATGGAAACAGCGCGTCTTGCCACAGGCTCAGCATCGAGATTGCGATTCTGGGCGGAGTACATGAGTGCCAGATTGTTCAAAGTGCAAGCCAGGGATTGGTTCAACTCAGCACCCGGGCGTTTTTCAAAGATTTGAATTGCTTGTTTGTATTGAGATTCTGCAGGACCATATTCTTTTTTATGGCGATGCAATTCACCCAGGTTGTTTAGAACGCTCGCTACATCGGGATGTGCAGCACCGAGGTTCCTTTCGTAAGTGGAGAGAACCCACTCGAACATTGGTTGAGCAAGGTCGTATTTCTGCTGCACGTAATAAAGACTTGCTAGATTATTGCGGACATTGGCAGCTTCCATACTGCCTTTGCCGGCAGCTTTCTCGTAGTGAGCAATTGATTGCTTATACAGGACTTCAGCTTCAGCATACCTTCCGGAGCCAACATAGAAAGATGCCAAACTGTTCTCACTGTCTGCAATCGCTACACCATTGGTAGTGTCATTTTCTTCCCGCAGAGAAATTGCTTGCTCCAATGCGGGTTGGGCTGCGGTCATGTGCCCTCGCGCCGTAAGCGTGCGGCCAAGACCATTTAGACTCACAGAAAGATCCATCATGTGAGGCTTCAGTGCTTTCTCTTTTATAGAAACGGAACGTTTGTACATCGTCTCTGCTTCGCCAAGTCGACCTTCACGCAAATAGAGATCGCCTAGCAAATCCAGATTGGGAGTGATTTCCTTCGACTCAACGCCATATGCTTTTTCGTCGTGAGCGAGTTGAGTTCTCAGTAATTCCTCAGCCCGGGGAAACTCAGCTTTATTAACTAGAAGCTGCGCTTCATTTCGCAACGACACAGCGTCTTTTTGCTCCGCACAGCCCGTGAAGCCAATTGCAGTTGCACCGATGACTATCAAAGCAAGTGTCGAAGGAAATTTTATTGACATGAGATATTTTGCGCCCCGTTATTGAAGATGCTTAAAGAGCCCAACGCCCAGTCCGATCGCAGCGCCTACACCGGCTGTTTTTGCTATCGTGCGTCCGCCGCCGCGAGAACCAGCCCAACCGAGTCCACCACCGACGAGCGTGCCCGTTGCAACGTCACGAATAATTGGATGGCGTTTCATCGTTGTGCTCGAGCGAACCAGACCAACGCCTGCTCCCGTGCCGGCACCAATAGCGCCACCACGCAACACGCCGCGTCCGGTCACAAGACCAGTTAAAGCACCCGCACCAGCACCGACTCCGGCACCAATCGTGGCTGCTTTGACCTTAGGATGTCTTTGAAAATAAGTTCTGTCGTCCTTTACATATACAGTCCGTGTTTGATAGACGGTCCGCGGAGCGGCAGCAGGCATCGGACGATAGTCGTACCGGGGTTGCTGAGGACGGAGGCTGACGCGACTTGTAGTAGTTGTTTTCGTAACAGTTGAGCCGGCAGTATTGTGGCTAGCCGAACCCATCAACATTGTAGTTTGAGCAAAAACCGGAACTGCCACTTGCAAAGCCAGAATGCAAGAAGCACTAGCGACGGTTGTTTTTAACGTATTACGTTTCATACGCACTTCCTTGGCGCTACGGCGCAATCAATAAAATGATTCTCGGTAGATAACTACTTCGAGAGAGTCTATATACGCCCAGTAGGGGACAACCAACCCAGTGACGCCCACGGGACCGCCAAGTTCCCGTTTTAGGTCAAATTGTGAGAACTTCTTAGCAAACAAGCCACTTTGCAATCAAAGCCGGGCGATGCATGGCATCGCCCCTACGATCAAAAACGCGCATGCAATGCGCCACTCTACGCAAGGCAACATGCAATACGTCATTGCGAACCAATTATGCAGTGGCTGCAGCGCGCTGGCTTATCTCATGAACGGCTCGTGCAAGCTCGTTTACCTCAGTCTCGGTATTGTAATAACCGAAACTCAGCCTGACCAAACCTTCTTTTGTCGTTCCTAAAGTTTCATGCGCAAGTGCCGCACAGTGCAGACCTCCGCGTGCAGCAATTCCGTATTCTCGGTCCAGCGCATCAACAACACGGTCGGCAGTCATGCCTGGAACGGAGAAGGAAACATTGCCCACGCGCGGGATTATCGAGCCACTATTGTTGGTCGCCCCAGGGGAATAGACGCGAACATTGTTTGAAGCATTCAAGAATGAAATGAAGGCATCACTGAGCCTGATTTCGTGTTGGAGGATCATGTCGGCGCCGACGCTCTCAATAAAATCAACACCGGCTCCCAATGCGGCAATAGCCGGACCAGCTGATGTACCTGGTTCCAGACGATCAGGATAGACAAATGGCATCTGCAATTCTTCTGAAGCAGAGCCGGTTCCGCCTGCAATTAATGGCTCCAGATCGTATTCCTTAGATACATGCAGCAACCCCAGGCCGGGTTGCCCAAACAATCCTTTGTGCGTAGAAGCGCACCAAAAGGAGATGCCCGGGTGAATCAAATGTTGTTTTTCCAGTCCGGCCGTTTGAGCCGCATCAATCAAAAGCGGTGTACGAGCCACGTGGCAGCTAGCCGCAACAGAGCCAATATCAATTGCTTCGCCGGTGACATTACTGGCGTGAACCGTCGCAACCAGGCTGGGGCGAGCTTCTTCAAGCAGCCGGCGCAACTCAGAAACTGAAAAAATCTTGCCTGGCTCGTAAGGCAGCTGGACAATCTTCAATCCAAGTTCCGCTTCCAAAGCCTTAAGAGGACGCATCAATGCATTGTGTTCGAGTGCAGAAATAAGGACGGTAGCGCCTTTCGACAGAATTGCCTGTTGCCCCGATGCCGCATTCGGCTTTGTCAGCCCGCGCAGGACCATATTCAACGAGTAAGTGCATCCGGGAGTAAAGATCAATCTCTCCGAATCTCTAACTTTTAAGAAGCGGGCAACTTTTTCCCTTGTACTGAAAACCTCACGCGCCGAATTCATCGCCAACTTGTGCGCGCCGCGCCCCGGGTTAGCCGCCTGGCGAAAATAATGGTCGGCAGCGGTATATACCCCCTCCGGCTTCGGATAGCTGGTGGCGGCGTTATCCATGTAGATAAGCTCGGGTTTTGCGCCTTCGAGGTTCATCTTTCGACAAAGCAAGGTGAAGAACTGTCATGCTAGCATTTCTAGATTGACCCAAGGCACCGGGTTTGAAGATTCAGATCGGTCGAATTGACAAGCGAGAGGCAAGAATGCGACGCCTGCGATCTCATAGCCTCACAAATGCCATAGCTTCACGGCGAAAATTCCGCGCGCTAAGCATAATTCTTTTGGCGTACCTGGCATCCGGCTGTGCTGCAGGCGGACCCGGCAGTGGCGGCGCAGGTGAAAACGGCTGGTTTAGCGCTTTTGCCGCAATGACTGGAGCGCCGTCGCTCGATCAGATCGTTGAAAAACTAAACAGCGAGCCGGCGCAAACATCGAAAGAAAATCTCAAAGAGCTGATCGATCATCCGGGAATCAACCAGCAGACGAAGCAAGAAGCGAGCTACGTTCTCGGCAAACTGCTGAAAAAAGACTGGAGTCCGGTTGGCATCATTGGGCAGTCAGATGAAACTTATACGACCATGGTGGGGCTTTTTAAGAACGCCGCTAAATTCGGGCCTTTGAGCGCGCGCGCCAGCAAACATTTGCTCGACATCGCAACGAAAGCAACTGATGATGCGCAAATACGCGAATGCTTGCGGGTTCTAAAAACAACGGCAAAGACGCCGGAAGACAAGGCTTATGCCGACTATACGCTCGCCCAGACAGTGCTAAAAGCCGGCGAATATGACGCCGCTTTGCAGCTTTTTCAGTTGGTGAAAACAGAAGCACCGACAAGTAAATACTCTTACGGAGCTTCATACTATATAGCCGACCAAATTTTGAAGGCCACTCCGGCGCCAACGCAGGAAGCAGCAGATCAAGCGATCGCACTCTTCAAGGACTATTTGAAAAACGCCCCCGATGGTCGTTTTGCACCTGAGATCGCCGGACGCCTGGAAGCACTGGCGCAGGCTGGAACAATACAACTTTCACCAGCCGACTATGGTGTCCTGGCGAAAGCCTATTACAATTTCGGCAATTGGTCTAGTGCACTGAAAGCCTGGGACAGAGACGATTCCAGCAAGAACCTATTCCAGCGCTCGATTGCGCTCATGCACGTCAATCGCCATGATGATGCTCGTGCAACTCTGATCTCGGCTATAAAAAATGCTCCAACTAGCCGCTCATATGCGGCAGCCGGAACGCTTTTGAGCAATCCGCTGACACGAGAGCAAGCCAGTGATTTGTGGAAGGCTTGCCTGGCAGCTGGGCCTGTTCAGGCAGATGCAGCGCTATGGAATGTCGCTCTGCGCGCAAATGGTGCTGACGGAATTCCCTACTATCGAGAGATAATCAAAAAGTTTCCCACATCTGAATTTGCAGCGGAATCCTCATGGTGGCTCTTTTGGCACGATGCAAAATCAGGAGATAAAAAACGATATCCAGCAGCGATTCAACTTGGAACCCAGGCAGCACGCCAGTATCCGGAAACCAGACAAGCGGCCAGATTACTTTTCTGGATCGGCAAATTACAAGAACGCCTCGGACAAAGAGGTATGGCAATCAATGCATACACAGCGGCTTTTGAACGTTTTCCCAGCAACTATTATGGATATCGAGCCAGACATCGCCTAGCTGCATTGAAGGTGGGAGGGCACGACGCAGGCTGGTCTACCAAGACGACACGCCAGCATCCACAACCAAATTGGCGCTGGCCCGAGCCTGAGTTGCCAGCTCCCAAAGCCGGTGCCGAAGCACCTTTCGATCCTACGTTCATGGCGCTATTTCGCTTGAATCAATGGGATGAATGCCTGGAAGTGCTACCGTCAACGGCGCCCAGATCGCTGAAATCTGCGCTTTTAGCCAAGCAAGGATTGAACATGGACGCCATCGGAGCAGCAAGCAAACTTGCTGATGGTAAGCCTGCCAAGAACGATATTTGGCAAGAATCTTATCCGCTGGAATTCGGGCAGTATGTCTCTGAAAACGCATCGTTGCGAGGTGTGGACCCACTTCTCGTGCATGCCTTGATCAGAGAGGAATCTCGATATAAGCCCTCGGCTGTGAGTAGATCTCACGCTCTCGGCTTGATGCAACTGCTGGTTGGCACCGCATATGGTTCGGCCAAAAAGGTCGGCATCAGTCTCTCTGGAGAGAGTGACATCACGCGCCCAGAGGTCAATATCAAGCTCGGCACATATTATCTTTCCTACGCAATCCAACGCTTTGGCGGCAACGCCATGCTGGGCGTCGCCAGCTACAACGGTGGACCGGGAGCGGTGAGCGGCTGGATGAGAAGGCATTCCTCCTCTGGGTCCGGAGACTTCGACCTCTTCGTCGAGAACATACCCTACCGCGAGACAAGAGACTACGTGCGCAAAGTCTTCGGCAGCTACTGGAATTACCAAGCGCTCTACGGAAAATAGACCCACCGAATTTGTGGGGCGACGCATGGCGTCGAACACCGCAAACAGGGCGACGCATGGCGTCGCCCCTACAGTGATTTTCTTGCCAATAAAAAAGCGGCACAAGTGCTCAGACTTACTGAAACATTCGAACCGCTTACAACTAAAAGACTATTCTGCCAGGGCAGGCTTTTCGTGCGAGGCTTCTTTCTTCTCGCCCAAACCAAGCATCTTCAACCAAGCATTCGCGCGCGGAGCAGACTGCTCGTCGGATTGCTCGGCTTTCTGGACCGAAACTTTGTAGCCGCAAGTGGGGCAAATGTGCTTGTTTGCCTGAATTCTAAATTGACAACGAGAACACAAGTAATAAAGCATTTTGCAGACCCCTCTCTCTAATTCGAGTATAACAGAGTAAATTTAGGCGAAATGGCTGATCCGGGTTGGGTCTTTACTCTTTCCCTATTTTTTACTTTCCTCTTACCTAACTCTTAGAAACGTATTTTTAGGGGTAAATGTTCCGGTTTTACACAAAGACAACAAATCTGTTCTAATGCGCACCATTCTGACCTTTTCCACTTTGCATCAGGTTCTGGCAGCCGAGAAGACTTTGAGAAATACGGAGGATATCAAAAACTCCGTCCGCGCTACCCCTACCCCTCCCGGCTTGGGAAGCGCCATTTGCGGTATGTCGCTTGAACTCCTGGAGAACGAAAAGCGGCAGCCCGTGCTGGATTCTCTAGCAAGTGCTGGACTGAATCCAGCCGGAGTGCACGAGGTATAGCAAATCACGATGCACCATAGACAGTACCAACATCAACCGCTCCCGCGAAAAAATTGGAAAGAGCCGGTTTCCCGGCTCCTCCCTCCCTTGCTTTCTGGTTCAAATCTGCTTTCTTGATCATCGCATTTGGAAATAACGTGGAGTGCCGTCCGGCTTGGCAGTTGCCGTGTAGGTTTTTCCGTCAGCCGTTTTATAGACAGTGACGTAATCTCCATTTGCATTGCGCTTGGTGTCTGCGCTCTTAACGTCCTTAAGTTCAATGGTTCCGCCAGCATCTGAAGTCTTGATTGTAAAAGTGACCCCTGCTTTGTAATCAACTCTTCTGCTTTCCAAAACTCCGGTTCTTGGATTTACCTGCTCGCTCACGCTGACATCGACAGGATCGAACAAACCAATTTTTGTCTCATACTTGTTGATATCTCGTCCGTTTGGACCTGCCTCTCTGCGCTCATTTACTCTATCTCTCTGCCAAAGAGATCCCTGAGCGATTCCTAGAGCACCTGGTTTGTCCGTAGTACCAGGAGGTGCAAACGATTTGTATTCGCCGTCATCTGTTGACTTACGAGACTCATCCAATGTAATTCCACGCGCTCGTGGAGGTTGCCCAGGACGCGGTGGAGGATTGGTCGTATCCTTTGGTTCGGCCTCGTTGCGCAAACTATCTGGAATTTTCAACTTAGTGCCGACCGGAATTCTATTTACATCACGAAGGTTGTTCTCCTTCGCTATTGCTTGCCGCGCCGCGACGATTTCTTGAGGTGTTGCCTCTCGCCCTGTTTTTTCTCTAACAAGGTCGCGAGCGACCCAATCGAGCGCATCACCTTGCTTGATAGTGTATGTGGTCTTTCCCTGATCATCGGTTTGAACTGTGCGACCATCAGTGCCGATTCTCTCGCCAGGAGGAGATGCCTGTGACTGATGAACGACGCGCAGATCTACACCAGTGCGATGCTGCAACCTGTCGCCGTCTGTAGTAACCAGCTGTCCGCGCGAATTGACACCTTCAATTATAAAGTCAGATGGAAAGCCGAGTGCTTTAAAGTCCACATCCTGATTGATTCTGTCGCGATTATTTTGCCAAAAACCTGGATCCTTGGATTGAGCGTCCTGTATGGCTCTGACTGCGCCTTCATTGTCACGCGCATTAAATTTGTCCGTGATGATATCGGCACGTTCGGTGGTCATAGTAAGAGATCCTCGTGCAAAGGGAGATTCAGGCGTTGCCGCTGCAGTTGTGAGCGACCACGAATGCACTATCGCTGTGCAAGCGTGTGCAATCGGTAGCGAACTTGTAGCGAAACTGTGCAGGCAGATTAAATCGCTTCGATACGGCATCAAACGTGCCGCCACAACCTGCCGCAAAGATTAGACACTAGCGCACTGGAGCGAAGTCGGAGTTCGGCAGATTTAACGCCAAAAATCGCGGCAAAATCGGTTGTGAAAAACGCCCCAATAAGGACGCAAGTTGATCTCGGGCGTGGGCGGGCGTGAAGAGTGGAGGAACGGTAGCCCTGACGAGCTTGTAATGACATGTAAAGAGGGCGACTTTACATGACTTTATAGGCTTTTATCTCACAACTTTAGTACCACAAAGATACTCTCTACTTCCCCTTTATCTAAAACATCAAAAACAGACCAAAACTTAGCTTCCTCCTTCAATTCAGAGAGAAAAAACAGCAACTCACGTTGTGGGGATCTGTTCGGGAGCTGATTCATTTGGTCGATTGCATAGCGCAAGCTCGTAAGAGCAGGCGTTTTGCAGGGAATGCGCAATGCACTCCCAGGAGGAAATTCGAACGGTGATTCCGGTTTCCTCCGGATGATGCCGAATGCAACCCCGTTCTTCGCGATTGCGCAAACAATTGCGGAGGACATGTACAGGAGCTATGTCATGACCAAAACTGTCGAACTGGTTCTTGGCGCCGGCGGCGTCAAGGGCTACTTCCACATCGGTCTGCTCAAAGCTGTAGAAGAACTCGGCATCAAGGTCGGCAAAGTGACTGGCGTTAGTGTGGGCGCGATTATCGCGGCTTTCTACACGAACGGCATGTCGTCGGACTTGATTCTCAAGCTCTTCCTGGAAGCTCATGAAAAATCAGGTAACCCGCTCTTGCTTGCCAGCGCCGTCACGGTGCCGGACATGCGGAGCTTCCTGGTCGGAATGAGCTTTCTGAGCCTCGAGAAGCCGTGGGAAGAAACCGTTGAGCGTCTCGGCTTGACGCCCAACGAACGGCTGCGCATTGTCGCTTGCGACGCGCGCACCAAAAAGCCTGTTCTCTTCGAGGGCCGCGGCTACAAGCTGCATGCTGCCCTGAGCGCTTCCGGCGCTTTGCCCGGCGTCTTTCTGCCGGTGCACCACGGAGAGCAGCTGCTCATCGACGGCGCGGCTTATCACCGCAACCCCGATGAGTTCTGCGAAACGACCGCCATCATCTCGGCGCTCGGCTTCGCAACACGGCTCAGCCTCGAGCCGCAGGATCCGATCTCGTTTTATTACCAATGGCGCGAAGTGTACGCTCCGGTCGTCAAACAGCCGGTCGAAGTGGATCACGAGCGTCATGTTGTCGTCGAGCATCAGGCCGACGACATTTGCGGTCTCGCGTTCAACCTGAACGTGAAGCGCTGCAAGGGTATGTACGAGGCGGGTTACAAACACGGAATGCAGGTCCTGACTGCCGCAATCGCCGAAGGCAAAATCGAAGCCGAAGGCAAAAGCGACAAACCTGCTGCCTAACACGAAGGAGAAGACATAGATGCATACACTGGACCTCCAGAAACGAATCCTTTCCTTCGCGCACCGCGACGGCGTCTTAGAGCCCACAGGCGAATTGACCAAGCTGGTCGATACGCTCGGGCTCGAGATTCCGGTCCACATCCAGAGCGGCACGCCGCCTCAGTTTGTGGCGCTCCAAATCGCGCTGGTGGGCGGCGAGCGAGTCGAGAGTCATCTCGACGAACTCGTC
>PNLN01000170.1 GCA_013823055.1 Cyanobacteria bacterium DS2.3.42 | reverse complement strand
TACTTCTGGCTTGTCCAGCCGCTCAAAAGAGTCTCTTACCGACTGCGCGCGCTTATGCAAGGTCACAGAGCGGGAAATCTCGACGAGAAGATTTCCGGTTTTGACTACGAGATACTTGAGTTGAAAGAATTGTCCGTTGCCATCAAAGAATTGTTGCTCGACAATCGCCGTCTACTACGAATAAACACTATCGATCAACAATTGCAAGACGGCGCGAGTGACAGAACACCGGCTCTGCACGTCAAGAAGGTGGATGGCAGGCGCACCGGCAACAGATCGGGCAGCAACACAAGCAGATCGAGCACTACTCACGGTGGCGGTGAAATTGACGAAGAAGCACGCTTGCGCGATCCTCTCACGGGGCTTCTTTCGGTCTCTTTCGTAAGTGAGCATTTGGTTCCTACATTTGATACCAAAGTCAACGGTTCTGCCAACGAAGACCCGTATTCGGTTCTATTGATCAGTATCAAAGTCAATGACAATGAAGATCACGGACAGCGCGACCGCAAGATAAAAGCTCTTGCAAACGCAGTCTCTGCCTCGGTCCGCACCGAAGAATTGCTGGTCAACAAATTTTCCAGATACACGGACTATGCAGTCAGATACACTTCAAACTGCATGCTAGTAGTGCTCGGCTGGGCCGATCAGGGGAATGCAAAACAAGTAGCTGGGCGTATTGTTGCGTCGTTTCCACAGTACATGGCTGCTCAAGGTTTGGATGAAAAGATGAAACCATGCGTTGGAATCTCTTCCTATCCGATAGAAGGTGAAAATTTACCCTCCCTTTTGGCAAGCGCTTTCTCTGCTTTGATGTTCTCCGAAAGGGAATTTGGAGCCGGTACAATCAAGACCGCCGGCCAAGTACCTTCCGGTTACAAGAAGGACTCGAAAGCCATCATCAAAGGTGAGCTCGGGGTGCTGGGAGGATTTGGTCTACTGCAATCACTTGCAGTCAGCAACAAAACAGGCGAATTGAGTGTGAGTCAGGAAGGGCAATCTTCACTCAGAGTCCTCTTCCAGGATGGAAAACCGCTTGAGGTGTCATTTGGAGAATTGAGCGGCAAAGAGGCGCTGGTAGATTTCTTGATCTCGTACAAAGAAGGCAAATTCCAATTTGTCGAGCGCGGATTCTCTCGCGGAACGCAAGTAATAATCAAAGAAAAAACACCGCTCTCGCTGGAGCGTTGTTTGATGGACGCTGCAGTAGCGGAAGATCACATGGTCGTAGCAAAACGGATGCTGCGCCTGGAAGATTGCATTATTGCAGTGAATGCACCGGAGCAAATGGAAAAACTCTTCCAGAAACGAACGGACCTTACCGAAGAAGAAAAAAATGGCATGAGAGCGCTGGTCGGGACATTGGAAAATGCGGCAACACTCCAACAACTCTTTGAGAAAGTAAAGATGCCCGATTACATAAAATGGCGTGCGGCGCATCTACTTTCCGACGCAGAAGTGATACAACTGATGGCTGACGAACTCATTTAGTTGTGGTGGATCATATGACCGAGAAATTACCTGCGCACCTTTTTCTGGACGAACACAACATCGACTATGAGATGCGCACGTTTCCAGAAAGCACCGAAAAGGGTGCTGCTAATGTCGCCCACGCTCTCGGTTTTCGCGAGCGTCAGATGATTAAGACCTTGATCTTTGAAACAAAACAAGGTGATTGTTCTCTTGTTATGGTCGGTGGAGATCAAAATGCAATTTCGGGATTGTTGAAAAAAGCGCTTGGCTCTCGCGATATTTCTTTGGCAAAACCGGAAAAAGTAATTGAATTGACAGGCTATGTAATCGGCTCAATTCCACCATTTCACTGGCAAAAGGATGGAGTGAAGACTTTTCTCGACAAAGCGCTAATGGACGAGCCAATGCTCGGTGTCGGCACCGGCAAGTGGGGCAAGGAGATTCTCATCACGCCTGAAAATCTTGTCACTGCAAGCAAAGCAATCGTTGTTAACCTGACCGTAAGAGAAGAACATACATAACTAGGAACTTCCTCCTTGGTGGCTGACCGGATCGCTCTTTTGGAACAGCCGGCATTCCTTTGCAACGTCTTTGCAAAAAATCCATATGATTGCTGGCATGAACCGGTTGCCCCCTTCGGCAAAGACCACCCACTCCCCTTCTTGGAGGTTTCACATGTATTCTAATCACGTTCCTAGCGAAGCAAGAGTAGAGTCAAACCACACTGGCATTTCGACCAACACAGAGAACTACCAGGCTCTAGATCTATTGGCAGACTATAAGAAGTACGTAAAACAGGCATCAGACGAAAAATTCCTCCCGCAATTCATCGATTGTGGTGAGAAGGAAAGCGAATCTCCCGAAATCAAAGCCTTCAATGAAGCGTGGACGAAATCCAGCAAAGCACTCGAGAAAACACCGCTTGAGCCTCTGGTATCTGAGCTCGGTAAGCAACTCGCATCCGGAAAGTTAGATCCGGAAGCTCTTCAAAAGGTTCTTAAAGACATCAAGCTCCCTGCAGATGACCTTGATGGTCTATCAGCAAAATTTAGACAGCTCAGAGAAGGTCTTCAAAAGGATTATGGCTTGGATGTAGAGATCGGTTGGCTTGGCAAAGGCGAGCAGGTTATGCCAGGTAGTCTGACAATCAAAGAAGCAAATGGAGCACATCAAGATAACGCACAAATTCGTGTGGGGCTCACCGACAAACCTGAGGCAAAAATTGTTTTTACCGAAGGTTATGCTGGAAACATTGTCAAGTCTAGCACCGCCGACGGTGTCATGACTAAGGTCCACGAACATATTACTCGTAAAAGCAAGCAACAATAGCAATAGCAAGTCTCCAGTTACAGACTTGCATAGCTAGAAGCGCCGGCTTTGAAGGAAAAGCGTACAGCCGAAGGGGAAGGGTTTGCCTGAATTCAGGCAAACCCCTTCTTCGATTTGTAGGTCAGGACAATTTGCTCAGTGCCGGCAATTGGAACCAGAAGCAGCTGCCGCCTTGCTCATTCGGGCAAAAACCAATTTCCCCACCCTGAGCGACTATGAGCATTTTACAGATGTACAGACCCAGCCCGCTTCCGGATTTTTTGATCTCGGCATTCTGTTCTAACTGGCTGAACTTATTGAACAGAAGTTTGCTTTCTGATTCCGGTACGCCACTGCCGCTGTCAGCGACCTCCACTCTCAAAAGTTCATTGTCGCCAGGCACCGCCCTTACTATAACAGACCCATTTGTCGGTGAGAATTTGATGGCGTTAGAAAGCAGATTTACAAGCACTTGAATCGTGCGTTCTTCATCGCAAGATAAATTCCATGTTCTGTTATAGGATTGAACCAGCTCTATATTTCCGGCTTCGGCAAGCGATCTAACCGCCGCGATTGAAGGTTCTACAATATCTGCCAGACTGGTTTTTTTCATTTCTACTTGCAGATTGCCGGACTCAATTTTTTCAATGTCAAGGAAAGTGCTGGCCAGTCTGACCAGTCGATTTGCTTCAGAGGAAGTACGTCTAATTTTCTTTAGCAGCTCAGGGGAAAGTGATGCCATCTCCGTATCGAGAATAACTTCCAAAGTCAAAGATATCGAAGTCAATGGGGTCCTCAAATCATGGCTGGCCATAGCCATCAACGATTTTCTAATCTCATCCAATCTTGCCTTTTCTTCAGCCATTTCTCGAAATGCCTTATCCAATTCAGCCAATTCGTCATTTCCAGAAAGTTGTTGAAGCTGAGCTTTAGGCTGCGAGAATGCACGAATGTTATTCATCAAGATCTGCAACCGGCGCAGAGTGTTTTTGTTTACTAGTATCACCAAAACAATCAAAAGCAAAACATCAACTGTAATTGCGCCCATCACTGCGCTTCTTAAAGCCATTCTGGCTTCAATGGCTCTGGGCTGAAATTCCTCGGCAATCGGACCATAAATTTCCTTGAGGCGCTCGATATCTTTCTCTATGAGTCGATACATCACGTCCAGTGCTTCAAGAGAATCCTGAGTGTCGAAGAATTGAGAAAGATACATTTTGAATTTGCCGGGGACATAGCTTTTGGAAATGTCCTCCCATGTGTCTAAAAAACGTACTAGATTGGTGCGCAAATGCGCGACAATTTTCTCTGGTTCAGGATCGCTTTTCACGAGCTCTTTCATTTCATCAAGCGAAGCTAGAATCGGAGCGTTCTCGCCTTCTGTGTATTTGTGAGAGGAGAAAGCTCGGCTGGTGATGTCGATGATTCGCTGTCCCAGCAGACCGCCAGTTTGTTGAATTACAAACATGACTTTCTTTGCCTTCCTCTCCTTGTTTGCGGCTTCGTCGACTTTAGCGACCGAGTATCCCAGCACACAGACGCTGACAATCTGGCAGGCCACGGGAAGTCCGAGAAGTATGAGAATCTGGTGCCGTAACTTCATTGTTTGCTCCTGCCAGGTGCTTGTTTGGGCAACGCCTTTTCTCGAAGTTCAGGTACGTTTTTGATCTTTGAGTCAAGCGCGGACCACTGATTCTTTAGAGTGACCAACTCTTTATCTTGTGGGTTTATATAGCTCAGCGCGCCCAGTATCTGCCTGGAGCTTTCCAGATCTCCTGCTAGCATTGCTGTCAGGGAAGAATTTCTAAGAGGTAAATAGAAATTCTTTTGATATTCTGGTCCTTGCGTCATTTCGGTCATTTTCAACATGTGCGCGTATGATGCCACTTGCTTCCAGTTTCCACTTTCACACAGCATCAGTATCAGCTTTCGCAACTGTCCCTGATAGAGCTCGTCTGAATGCACGAAATTATTCCCGAATATGTTGAACGCTGTGATAGAGCACTCGATCGACCGTGGCAAATCACGTTGCTGATAATAGAGTTCTGACTTGCGCCTCCAAAATCGGACAGGAAGAAGTGGATCAGAAAAGACTTTCGAGGTTATTTCAGGTTCTATTCTGTCCAGGACTCTCCCCGCTCTGTAGTAAGCGCGCGCCAGAATATACGTCTCGGCAAGATTGAGCACGAGGTCGTATAGACATTCTGAATGTGGTTCAGTATTTTGCAGCTCTGTAATGGCTTTACCGTAGTACTCAACTGCATTGCGATAGTCATTATCATCGACAAGGATACGGGCATGCCTACTCAATTTTCGCCACTTGCTCTGAACGGCAAAAGCAGACGGTTGGCAGGCAAGCAGATGAACCGGAATCAAGCATGCGACAACCAAAACCGCCGAAGTTTTGAGCTTACGCATGGTAGTTTCAAATTTTCGCAGGTGCATGCCCTTCTGCTCGTTGGCCGTTATTATTATAGGGACGTCCATAAATTTGCGGACCACAATGCGAGGTAGTCAGAAATCGCACATGTCAAGAATTCTTTTAATTGATGATGATGTCTGGCTAACTCAATCGGTAGGTGAAGCTCTGAAGGCAGCAGGCTATGTAGCGGACGGAGCCCAGTCGGCAAAGGCAGCCGAATCAATGTTATCCGCTTCGCCTTATGAGCTGATCATTCTGGATTGGGAGATGCCTGGAATTGCCGGCATCGATTTTCTGGTCGAGATTCGTCAGCGAGGCATAGACACTCCTGTGTTGATGCTGACCGGGCGAGATTCGATTGATGATAAAACTTCCGGACTCGATAGAGGTGCCGACGATTACTTGACCAAGCCTTTCAACAGCAAAGAATTGCTTTCCAGAGTGAGGGCACTTCTTCGTCGTCCCCATAAAGTCGAAAGTGCGGAATTGGTAATAAACGACATCGTGCTCGACCAACTCTCGCGTCGGGTGTTTCGAAATTCCGTCGAGATCAAATTGACGAAACAGGAATTTTTGCTTTTGGAATTTCTCATGCGTCATAAAAATCAAGTTTTCAATTCGGAAGCTCTTGTAGAGCGCGCCTGGTCCTCTCTGTCTGAATCTTCGCCGGATACGGTACGTGCGCACATGGCCAACTTACGCCGCAAGCTGGAGATTGACGGCGCGGAATGTCCCATCCGAACCTTGCATAAGCAGGGATACATGTTCGTTTCTGATAGCTAGGTTGGCCAAATTGCCCACTAACCGGCATTAGGCTTGCTTTGATGTCTGCGAATAGTTTCTGTTTGTCCAGATTTCTTCATTTGGCCAATGTTTCGCTCTAACTGTTTTGCTTCATCTCGCTGTCCGGTCTTTTTCAATATGCGAAGCAAATTATTGCTAGCCCGCAAAGTTTCCGGATTGCTTGCGCCAACCGCCTGCTCATCAATAGCGATTGCCCTGCGGAGCAAATCTTCGGCATCTTTCGATTTGCCTGTTTGTTCTTTCAGTATCGCCAGACAAGACAGCACCTCGGCAACCCGAAAGCTATCCTCACCAAGTGCGGCTTCTCGGATTTCGAGAGCTTTGTTGAAGTCTTCTTCAGACTTACTAAAATTATTGTCGACAAACTCCAGGGTAGCAATACCGACCAAACAATCAGCCATAGCTGGGTGATTGTCACCGTACAGCTTAGCGATGATATCCCTGGCATGCTCATAGCAAATTTTTGCCTCGCCTTTCTGACCGGCCATTTGGTGCTGAACTCCAAGACTGTTGTAGGTCGTGGCCACATCCAGATGTTGCGCACCGAGAGCACGTTTGCGGATATACAATGCGCGCTTGAGTGCGGCCATCGAATCTTTGAGTTTGCCTTCCTTGTGATTCACAGATGCCATTGATTGCAGGCTTGAGGCAATGTCTTCATCATCGGGCTTGAGTATTTTTTGACGGATCGCCAGAGCCCGCTCGATTAGGGACTTAGCCTCCGACGTTTTGCCTTCAGTCAAATAGATCATGCCGAGATCGTTAAGACTGTCGGCAACCAATTCACCGTTTGGACCTTGCACTTTTTCACGTATTGCCAGTGCTCGCTTAATGGCATTTTCTGCTTCAGTATAGAGATCAAGATTGAAATACAGATTGCCGAGGTTGTTCAAAGTCTCGGCGATACGCGGATCATCAGGTTCAAAGCCACCAGACTTTGCCAGTGCCTGGCCAAACAAAGATTCGGCTTCCTTATATTCGCCACGATGAAATGCCTCTTCGCCGCGGTGATTCAAGTCTTGCCAGGAAGTTCGGTCAGGGCCTTTCTTTTGTTGTGGGTTCAACACAGATTCTTTGAAAGGCTCGATGGCTATGCCAAGGGCAACTCCGAGAAACAAAGAAAGCGAAAGCCCGAGAACGCGCATAACTCTCTTTCTCTTTAGAGCAGGATCTGTTTTAGGCGCAGGCTTTTTCTTTTGGCTGAGACGCAATTGGTTGGCACCGTGTTTGCAGACCTCGATATCAGTCCACATCGCCTCCATTGATGGATAGCGTTGATCCGGATCCTTTTCAATAGCGCGCATGACGATGCGCTCTACAGCCTCAGAAATATTTTTGTTGCCCGACGCCTCGCGCACCGCCTGTGGTACCTTTGTCAATTGGCGGTGCATAACCTCATGCGCGGTCTTTCCGTCACAGGGCGTTCTGCCGACTAGTGTTTCATACATCAGGCAACCGACAGTAAACACGTCGCTTTTCGCATCGAGCTTAACGGCAAGAACTGACTCGGGGCTGAGATAACGCGGATCTCCGTTAACCACGCCTTTATTGGCGAGATTCTTCACTTCTTCGCCGTCTTCGAGCAGCCTTTCGGAAATTCCAAATTCAACAACCTTGACGAAGTCTTTCAAATCGGGCGTGTCGAAGACAAAAATTTGCGATGGCTTCAGACAGCGTATGAGCAGATCCTGTTTGTGAGCGTAAGTGACAGCGTCGCAAACTTGAGAAAAAATATCGAGAGTTCGGGAAACAGACAGTTGTCCGTGCTGCCTGAGCAGCTCCGCAAGTGTTTTTCCTTGAAGATAGTCAGTGACTAGATAAGGTCGTCCGTTCGATACGCCGAAATCAAGCACAGTAATGATGTTGGGATGATTGAGGCTGCTTGCCACTTTTGCTTCAACCTGAAAACGCTTCACGCTTTGAATGTCGGTGGCAGTCAAAAGGCGAATCGTCACTGCCCGGTCCATCAATAAGTGGCGTGCTTTATAAAGCGAGCTGGAGGGCTGTTTGCTCAAACACTGCTGCACATCGTAACGGCCGACTATGGTCGTACCTACGAGTGTATCTTCCATCTCGTCTTTCATCGACTTGTTTGCAGAGGAAGGCTCGTCTTTCACTGCTGGTGATTTTTCGATGGCGGCAGGCGGCTGGGATTTTTTCGGTTCTGTATCTGTTACTGCAGGAGGCGGGGAATTTTTCTGTTCTGACTTGCTCTCTGACGAGGAGGACGCGTCAGCCGCTTCCACATCAATCGGTTCGTTATTTTTGTCCGCAACCAAATTTAATTGCCCAACAAGAAATCAAATGCATGCTGTCATTTAAGACTTGCCCTCTCTGACAACAACCTCACACGATGGGATGCGCAACTTGAGGGAATTAATTTCAAATTCGTCGGCGTTCAAGTGGCTGAGCGACAGTTTTTTCAAATTGGTCAGCCCTGAAAGCTTTTCTGCGCCCAGTTTGGACGTTTTCGTATCGTCGAGCCAGAGTTTTTTCAATTGTACAAGGCTGGCAATTTCATCGATATCATCGTCTCCGATTTCAGTTCCTGATAGATCCAGTTCTTCCAAACCCGGCAGCCAGCGCAAATGACTGAGCGACTCTCTTTTGACTCCAGACTCACTTAAATCAAGCGAAACAATGGCAGAGCGTGCTTCCTTGTTACCCATGCTCGATAAGAAATCGAGCGAACCGCTTCCATCCTTGGAGATTTCCAACTGAAAGCGTTTGCCGTGCGGCACTTCCACTCGTCCTCGGGCGTCGCAAACAAGTGTCCAGTATTCAGGATCGTCATCGGCTTCTGTAAGTAATTCGCCCACCTTAACTTCGGGAAACTTCAGCTTGATGACGTTGCTTTGAGATTTAGAGGAGGACGCCTTTGCTTCCGATGTGATCGAGTCCAGAATCTGAGCGCCTGAGGATTTAGCGGACGAGGCGCGTTCTGGCAAGCCGGAATCCGGTTTTTCAAGGAATTTGCCTTTCGTATCGTCAGCACCTTCGCTATCTTTTCCCATCCAGATGGAGGCGCCTGTGACCACAACCATGAGAATCCACATGATGGCAAGGCGCGTCACGTCAATTTCAATTGAATGCCCGTCGACAACCGGAGGCATAGATATCGGGGAAAACGGCAACGGCGAGCCTGAAGGGGGCGGGCTGGTGTCTTTCCAGGGCGGAAAGCCACCAATGGCAATAAAACCAACAACGCCAATTAGAAGCGCCCGTCTTTGCTTTGCATTCAAAACCACTTCGACACCTGTCCAAACGCCATAACCAAAAACCCAAACTTAAACTCCAATGAGTCTATCTAATCTGCCGGCAAAACATCCGTTCGGAAACACAAATATAAGAGAGCCCGTATCACTGCTCAATAATCAAGTAGCTGAAAAGCCGACATGTCATGAATTAAACCGAGAAATAGCCAGAAATTATTGACTGGAGCGCTTGCCTTATATTGGCGAAGGGAGTACTTTTTTTGCTTGGAGCGCATGGAATGCGTTCCTCTGGCTGGGATTTAGTTTCCCAGGAGCTCTGCCCGCAATTCAGGAGGACAGCTTATGTCGTCATGGGAACGCTACAACATCGCCGGACAGCAAGCATTGTCCGCGGGTAAACCGTTGGACGCGGAAACACAGTTCAAATTGGCAATTCAGGAAGCGGAATCCATGGGGCCTAACGAGCCCAAAATTGCCCAGAGCATGAGCGCTCTGGCTAATGCCTATAGACAGCAAGGCAAATATGCAGATGCAGAGCCGATGTACAAGAAGGCTGTTGATACAATGAGCCGCATCAAAGGACCGACCTGCCAGGAATTGGTTCCGATTTACGACAACTACGCAAAAATGCTACGCGCAGCCGGGCGCGGACCGGAAGCAGACAAGATGGACGCCAAAGCACGTGCCATTTTCGCCAAGTAAGAAACAACAAACTGGAGAAAAAACTTGTCCACGACAGGAAAGGCTGCCCATAAAAATGAGGTCGCTGAAAAAACAGTGACGCCGGAAAATAGCTTGCACTATTTAAGCGGCTTCGGCAATCATCACGCGTCCGAAGCCGAGCCGGGCGCCCTTCCTGTCGGGCAAAACTCTCCGCAAAAAGCGCCGC
>PNLN01000167.1 GCA_013823055.1 Cyanobacteria bacterium DS2.3.42 | reverse complement strand
GGGCTTTCTCGCAAAGAACGTGTCAGGAGCCTATAAGCTTCTCTGACACGTCGTTTAACCCGATTGCGCGACACCGCGCTTTTCAGCACTTTCTTCGCCGCTACAAAACCTACAAAGGGCAATCTCGTCACTCTGGACGAGCTCGGCGCTTTTCTCTCGCTCTTGGCACGAGGCACGACATACAAGGTGACGAGACGCGTGTTTACGCTCTTCCGTCCTGTGTAAGCCCTCTGGAAAACGCTGGATTTTCTCAGCCTTTCATTTGCCGGAAGCAAGAGCGAAATCCTAGACGGAGAGCCGGTAGCGACCTTTTGCTCGACGTGCCTTGATTACTTTTTGTCCGTTCTTGGTGGACATTCTCTTAAGGAAGCCGGAACCTCTTTTAACTTTGATAAAAGATCCGCGCAATGTTCTCTTCATTGGTGTAACTCCTGGGACCAACTACTTCAGGTTTTGTTTGGCAAAACTTGAAAAAATTCTTGGCTAGCATACTTAGCTAAAAACGAATAGTTGTCTATGCTATCATCTCCTGCATATGTTTTTAGCCGGTCCCAAGCCAGGACTGAGTAAAAAAATTCACGAAATAGCCGAGATCGGTAAACCAAATCTCCGGCTATATTTTTTAGTCTGCTTGCTGACTCAATCAACCGTCTTCGCCCAGCACGTTGAAACCGAGACAGGCAGCTAATTTTCAGTGGTCGCCACCGCTGCAGTACTTGTTTCGGTAGGCGCGCAACTGAATTAGGGAATCCTCATAAATATCGAGTCAAAATCTTCCGGTTTGGCCGCGTTTTGTAACGACGGCAGCCTTACAACCGACCAGCACGGAGCTATTTCATGATGACCAAAGAGCGGGACGATGTTCGCCTCATGAAATCAACCGCTGAAATTTGGGCTGACGTCATGGACATCATCAAACCCCAGGTGAAGGAAGCTTCCTTCAACACTTGGTTTCGTCAGGCCGTACTGCAATCCGTAGAAGACGACCAGGCAATCATCGCTCTGGCCAACGAATTCGGCCGCAATTTCATCAGCAACCATCATCAAAAACAGCTGGAAGACGCGTTTGAACAGGCTACACACGCCAAAATCAAAGTCAAAGTGGTTGTCGATCCCTCAGTTGCTTCCGGTCGCTACGAACCCTCAATAGCCAACATCACTGTGATTCCTCAGAGTGAAGCTCAAGAAGCTATCGATCTTTCCAACGCTTTGTTCGCTGCCACAGCCGATTCCCCCGCTTCCACCAACGATTCGAGATCGCCAGGAAAATATTCTCTTTCACCTAACCAAGCGTTTTCCACCCAACCCATTAATCAATCTGCCGCTACCAAAGCCGGTCTCAACCCTAAGTACACCTTCGACACTTTCGTGGTCGGCTCTAATAGCCGCTTTTGCCATTCCGCCGCTCTAGCTGTAGCGCAAAAACCTGGCCAGTCCTACAATCCACTCTTTGTGTATGGGGGCGTAGGGCTGGGCAAAACCCATCTCATGCAGGCTATCGGGCATGAGGTTTTGCGTAATTCACCGAACACAAACGTCAAGTACATAACTTGCGAGAGATTCACTAATGAATTGATCAATTCAATTAGAGATGACCGCATGCAGGACTTCCGAAAGCGCTATCGCCAGGTGGATGTGCTTTTGATGGACGACATCCAGTTTATCGCCGGCAAAGAATCCACTCAGGAAGAGTTTTTCCACACTTTCAACGCATTGAGAGATGGCGGAAGGCAGATTGTGCTTTCCTCTGACCGCGCTCCCAAAGCGATGGCAACATTAGAAGAACGCTTGAAGAGCCGCTTCGAATGGGGTTTAACTACAGACGTGCAAGTTCCTGATTTGGAAACTCGCATGGCCATCCTGCGTAAGAAGTGCGACCTGGACGGCATTACAGTCAAGAATGAATTGATTGAATTGATCGCGTCGATGTTCACCCACAACATAAGAGAGCTGGAAGGCGCTCTGATACGCACTCACGCGTATGCCAGCCTGACCGGAGCGGAATTAAACTCTCGCGATTTGATCGCCTTGCTCAAGCCGGAAGCAGCCACACAGCCAAAACCACAAATCACTCTCGAACTAATACTAGATACAGTAGCGGAAGCTTACCGAGTCGAACCTTCCGAATTGCGCTCTGCGAAACGATCTCAGGACCTAGCATTGCCAAGGCATATCGCAATGTACCTCGCACATGAGTTGTGTCAAATGAGCTTTCCCCGCATCGGAACTGCATTTGGCAACCGCAAACACACATCTGCCATATATGCGATCAAGAAGATCCGCGAGGAGATTGAATCCGACGTCGATCTTTCTGATGCGATCCGCAGAATCCGTAACAAGCTGGGCGTTTGAGAGCCTGTAGATAACCTGTAAGTAATCTGTCGGTTTCTTGTAGACGAGCTGTGTATTACGCTACACGGCGGGTTTTTGATCGATCGGGTTTTACACACCCCCTCTACAGGTTTCCTACATGCGAGAAGTTTTGCCTGTTTGTGTTTCCGGGGTTATCTACAGAAAACGCCCGGCCCTACTACTTCTAGATCTTTAATTTTAAGAACAAAGACGTAACAGCAACAACCAGAGGAAGGGGTGAAATCGAGTCACCAAGCGGTATTGGATCCGGATCGCTATCGATCAATATCGATCGCTATGTCGATCAGGAAAAACCAGCTGTTTTTTGAGAATTGGCACACAGACTCAAAAACACACCGAAAATCGCTTGATCTACAACCTGTCAGGAAGTTACTCTTTACGTTCCTAGTAGCACACGTGCGAGGTTGTATATATGCAGTTCGATGTCCAAAAGGACGTGCTCGTTAAAGCACTGAGAGATGTCACAAGTGCTGTCGCAACCCGTGTAGTTCAACCAATCTTGAGCAACGTTCTCATTGAGACAAGAGAGAACAGCACAATCAGATTTCAGGGCACAGACCTCGATATAACCATCGAGACGAAAGTGCCAGGGATGATTGAAGAAAAAGGCTCGGTTACGCTACCTGGGAAAAAACTTTTGGAAGTAGTTAGCAAACTTCCCAACAAAACAGTTCGCTTCAAAGTCAATCCGGAAACATTGGAAACGACAGTCACCTGCGAACGCTCCAAATTCAATTTGACCGGACTACCCTCCGACGATTTCCCGAAACTCGTAGACAGCGGCAACGTTGACGGCGTCTTGATGCCTTCGGAAGTACTCCGCCGCTCTATTCAACAAACAAGCTTTGCTGCAGCCAACTACGATGCCTCCAGTGTTCTCGGCGGCGTTTATCTCGTCATCAACGAAGGCGTATTCGAATGCACCGCAACTGATGGAAGCAGATTGGCACACAGAAAAGAAGAGTTGAGTGTCAGCGCTCGCGCATCACGTCGTGTGGAAGGCGATAAGGAAACGGAAGAAGGACAGAAATCCGCGACCGCAACGCTCGACAAACCTATGTATTTGAAAGCCATTGTGCCGGCACGAGCATGCACCGAGTTGGTGAAATTGCTTGATGCTCAAGAAAGCGAAAAGGGCGCAGCTAAGGATGGCTCAACAGCAGCCATGAAAGAAGTGCGCATTGCAATGGTGAGCGGACAAATTGTTTTTGAAACAGAATCACACTATCTCTCATCGCGTTTGATTGGTGGTGAATACCCACGCTACCAGGAACTTTTCCCGACTGACTACAAGTATTTGGGCCAACTGAACGCTGATGATTTTGTTTCATCCATCGAGCGCGTTGCCGTTATGTCCGACGATCGCACCCACCTGGTGAAACTGCATTTCGAAGCCGATACTCTGCAAGTTTCTGCAAATACACCAGATGTTGGTCAAGCCCAGGACGAAACCCAAGTCACTTTTGAAGGACAAGTTCTCGATATCGCAGTTAACGTCAGATACTTGATCGATGTTTTGCAGCGCTTATCCGGTGCTCAGATCCGCATGGAGATGACCGGACCGTTGAAACCGATCATCATTAAAACCGGTGCCGATGATAAATATCGCTACTTGCTGATGCCGGTTCAAGCGCGTTAAGCACCGCTAAATCCAGTCTCAACAAGTTTTCGTGTCAGCGTTTCCTTTCTAGACCGAAGAGCAAGCAACGAGGAAAAGTCTATTCTTTGCGCAATTCCTTTCGGGTTTTGCCCGAGATGGAGTCTATTTCTTTAAAGACTTCAATCTCTTCTTTGTAGAGCTCCGTTGACGACTTAAACAAAGGATTTCTAACGCGCAGAAAGGCTGCTTCTTGAAGGTGGAATCGATCAGCTTCTTTGTATTTTTTTTGAGCACGCAAGCTTCGCTCGACTTCATTGATCATTTCCGTAAACTTGTAGTGCGGGTCATATTTCAAGTTTTTCTTCGCTAGTTCCAACGCGCGTCTGAAGTACTTCTCTGCTTCGGCTGGTTTATTCCTGTCTTCATAACAATAGCCAATATTGCGAGTGCTGACTATTTCGGGGTACTTGCTGTCGGTTTTCACAGCAAGCGCCAGCTCTTTGCGATACCAGGATTCGGCAATATCGATTTCACCAGTCAGTCGATAGAAATTGCCTCGATACTTTTCTATTTCTCCGCTGTTCTTGGAGTAATGCTGCTGGAGAATTGCAAAGGTTCTTGCCGCATCAGCCTTTCTGCCTAGTTTTTCGTAGACGCAGCCCAGGTAAATAACGTATTTCGATGAGTGCAGCCAACCCTGTTCGCTCATACGTTTCATCGCTTCTTCAATTTTTTCGAGTTCGATTCTTGCACCGTTGTAGTCGCCTTCAGTAATGCAAACATTGGAAAGCAGGCTTCGCGTCATGATTATCTTTGGATGCATTTTTGTGAAAACATTCGCTCTAATTTCTATGGCATGATTCAGGAATAACCGGGCTCTGGCTTTGCCCTTCGCTGAGTTTGGTATGCCGCCTTTTATGAGCCCGCTGCATTCTTCATAAGTGGTGCTGAGGTCTTCCATGCAAATGCCGGCGAGCTCGTCGAGCGAGTTTTGCTTGTTCAATTTCGTCGCCAGAGCAAGCACTTCTTTGTAGTAAGGCTCTGCGCGCTCGACTTCGCCATGATCGATCATGGCGACGATTAGCTTCGCCAAAACTTCGACCAATTTCGATGGATTGTCGCCGTATTTTTTTGCTTTCTCGACAGCCTTTAAATAGATCTTGCTGGCAAGGACATAATCTTTGCGATTGTAGGCGCTCAGACCGCGGTCGACATCTTCCTGCCACTTCGACCAGCGTTCGTCAGGAGCCCAGCGACCCATCATATTGTTGGGTTCAGCGCTGACAAAAGAAACAGGCGCAGCGAAAAACGCTCCAAGCGTTCCTGAGAGCGAAGCTAATGTCACCGATGTGACAAGAACACCACTCACTCGATTTAGCTTTGTACGTAAGCTAGGTGCCTTCATGTGAGCGGCTTTATGTCTTATGTGGAACGGTTTGTGACTGGGAAACCGTTTTAAAAAATACGGGACCGACGGGACTCGAACCCGCGACCTCCTACGTGACAGGCAGGCGCTCTAACCAAACTGAGCTACGATCCCACAATGACGATTGGCTAATGAAAATCACCTGCCAGCCGTTACACCGGGAATCTGAGTATAGCACACGCATATAGGGGCATTCAGCCGGGCGGGCGTTTGCGGCCGTCTGTTTACAATCGCCTGGTTGTCACCGGTTGAGGGTGCCCGGCGAGGTTGGTCTTTGAAAGTCTCGTGAAACCGGAAATGCACAACTAGTTTCAATTTTAAGCTTTCGCCTCGTAGTCTCCCCAGTGCGTTAAATGAGAGCCATCTCTACTATGGTTTTACATTCCTCCGTCAATTTATTTGGAGTTCTCAGTGGCTGGCACTCACCAGGCAAACGAATCATTTAGCGCTGGATCGCTCTCTGACCGAATGGTTGCAGATGCAGGTGCTGATAATGTTGAGACAAGCACTGCAGGCGGCGCAGATGCGTCGCATAGCTTCTGGAAGTCTGTTTACGAACATCCGGGCGAAACAGCTCTGGTGGTTGGGGGAACGGCGTTGGTAGTGGGTGCGGCGATTGCCAGTCGCGGCAAGCTGGCGAAACTCTTACCCTCGGCAAAGAATGATGTTCTTCTTGTAGAAGACAGTCCGTACTTTGGAACCGCAATAAAAGAAACACTAGAGCAGCAAGGCAACAGAGTTACCTGGGTGACGGGCGCTGATGATGTGAAGGCTTTAAAAGCTGGAATGGTGACTGCGCCGAATGGACAAGCCGTTCCAGTTCATCTCGAGCGCTTTCATGCCGCTTTTGTAGATGGAGATTTGGCCGGTAAAGTAACAGGCGCGCAAGTCGTCGAAAGGCTCACAGCCCAGCATGTCGCCAGTGTCGGCATAAGTTCTCAGCCGGCAATGAACGCGGAAATGCTCAAAGAAGGTGCTATTGCTGCAGGTTTGAAACCTTCAGTGTTTGGTGCGCTGGTGAACAAAGACATCTCTGTGGCTGGCATATTGAAGAAGCCGGGTGCAGTGCAAGGGCAAATCGATTCATATCAAGCACGTTATCTGGCTGACCATACAATCGGCGAACGCGCCGGCGAAGTGCTCAAGCGAGCCATGAAAAAAATGGGTCTGGACTAGACGTTTTGCATAATCACATTCGACAAAGCCAAGAGCGGATGCGATGTAAATTAAAGCGGAAGCAAAGCAAATTAAGGCGCATGCAATGCGCCACTCTTACGCATGAGTCTGGGTAGCACTTCTCTGTTCCAAACATCTTCTGATGTGTGCAGTAAAAAGGAAACGTTGGAAATGATTCCAGCTTCCGGACTTGATTTTGCATCGGTAGGAACAAGATCGTGCAAATTTATTGTGCTTTGAAATGATTTTGCCACTGCCAGGCTGTACTGAATTCCGTGAAAAGCCGCAATAGGACCAAGATTTTTGCGAATTACGGTGATGCTGCATTCAGGGATTTTTTCAAGCAATGCATTGAGAGTCCCCGGATCGAATAATGGTTTGTTAACCACATCGACCAGTACCACCCCTGGTGCCACGGAGACTGCTGATTTAGCCAGCTGGTGAGAAACATTGACCGCTTGATCGTAGGTGGCGACTTGCTCTTCCAGCCGTTTTCTGGCCGCGTCATTGCCGGATACCGCTTTTACCCAATCTGCAAATAGTTTCTGATGAGCTATTTCTCTGTCTTTGGGCTTCGTTGCATCATAAGATGGAATGACTGCAATGCCTTTAGCAAGTAATTGGCTGATTGGTGTGCCTGTTACCTGTAACTGCGGTTCTCCATCAAGCTTTGCTGCATCATCGTCCAGCCCTTCATAGCTCATTCCGACTGCTTTCATGGCGGCTGTTAAACCGTCGGCATCAGGATCAGCGATGATTGCCACAGCTTTGGCGAACTCACCAACTTCAACTAAAGTGCTGCAAGCCGGATGCAGGCGCCGCACAGTAATGGTGCATTTGTCGCCCAGCAATTGCTGCAATTTGAGCGTTGCTTTCACAACGCGCAACTCGCGGTCGTTTTCAGGTTCTCCATCAATGCCGTGATGGTCGCGAAAGACTACATCGAAGCCTTCTCGTTTTAAGCGTTCAACCGCCTCAACAGTGCCGTTTGTAATTGGCGTGTCGATGAACAAAATTGAGTTTGTGCTGGAAGAGTGAAACTTGAAAGCATCACGCACGAACTCAATAATTGTCTCCACATCTTCTGACGTGAATGCCTTGATGAAGAGAATTGGTACTTCTTTGATAGTCAGCTTGATCATGTGGTGATGTTTTTTCTTAGTGATTGTTTGGCAGGATGTGTTTGAAGAAGTTGTTTTTTAGAGAGAACTATTGCCTTCAGAACTATTGTTGTAGAGGTTCTGCGGAAAAGGCAGTAATGGCGCCGTCTTCGGCTTGATAAGAAATGGAAATCGGATTGCAGCAGACCTCGCAGTCTTCAACATATTCTTGTCCTCCAGACGTGAGGTCAAGCAGCATTGAAATCTCTTCCCAACAATAAGGACATTGGAAGAAGTGTTCTTCAAGCATTTAGGTTCCTATGCGTTCTCATGCCTCTGCTTCTTTCTTCATGATGTAGTCGACGTTGGTATATCCTCCGTCTGCAACGATTGTTGTGCCGGTGATGAAGCCTGCTTTTGAAGATGCGAGGAAGCTGACCAGCTCGGCAATTTCTGCCGGCTCTCCATTTCTTCCCAGCGACGACAAAGCAGCTGCCTCTTGTGAGACAGGGCTATTCATGCCGGTATTGTTGATCCATCCCGGCGCGATTGCTACTACACGAACATTATTCTTGCCTCCAATGTTGGCAAGGCTTTTTGTAAGGCTGTTTAGAGCGGCTTTGCTGGCTGCGTAGGCGATGCTGTTGAATGATCCGGTAAAACTGTCAGTGCTGGAGATATTGACGATTGTGGAGCCGGCAGGCATCTGTGGCATGAGTTTTTTTGCCAGTAACATAGGCGCGGTGAGATTTACTTCGATGGTTTTGTCCCAAATGTCTATGTCGGACGAATCGAGGTTTTCAGTGCAGAAAATTCCGGCATTATTTACCAGTAAATCGAATTTGCGTTCGGACAATTTTTCAAGCAAAGAAAACGTTTCAGAACGCTTTGAAAAATCACACTGGAGTAATTCCAGATCGGTAGTTTTTTCCAACAAAGTTTGAGCTTCAGCTCTGTTGCTGTTGTAGGTTCCGACCACGCGGAAGTCTTCTGAAAGTAATTGCAGAGCAATAGCACGACCAATGCCGCGTGAGACGCCCGTGATTAGTGCAATTTTTTTCGACTTCATGTAAGCCTGCTTTCATTGGCAGTTTGGCAGATTTTTCAAATCAAGCAGTCGCAACAGGAAATGATTGCGCAAAAATTTTTACTCTCTAGAAAGGCTGTCGAAAGTCTCTGGAAAGCTCATCGCAAGCTAGTTATCAAGTGCTTTTCTATCTGCGCGAACGGTGACGAGAATTGATGCGTGAAGCTGAAACCAGCACCACACGAGTGTTTGCTGGATCGTGAACTTGTGTTGCAGGAGGCAAAGTTGCAAAAGTTAGCACCGCATTCTCTAAATCAGAGAGCTTTATTCGTAGAGTGATCATGTTTCACTCGTACCTTCTCAACTAAACTCCTTCTCCTCAAAAACCAAACCTAATCTCCCTCACAGAGAGACCTTTGCATCTTAGGCGCGCATAGCGACTTTGATGTTGAAGCAGGTTTTGTTTTGAACACTGAACTTTCAAAGGTTTGGTGCAAGAAGTGGTGAAGTCAAGGGGTTTTGGGTGGAAAACAAACAGTCTGCAAATCGCAAACGAAAGGATATCCCCATGTCAGACAAAGGCCCTCTCACTGGTCGCGGTAAGGCCGAAGAGGATCGTTGGGCTCGCGAGCAAGATCGTGCAGCCATCGAGAAGATGAAGCAGAAGGACGGCAAGAAGGACGACGACAAGGGCTGCGGCTGCAAGGACACCAAGAAGTCCGGCACCTGCAAGGACCATGCGACGACCGACGCCAAGGACTGCTGCAAGAACAAGAAGAAGTAACGCGCCGGCGCAGTTCGACTGGCAGTTCGCCTCACAGTTCGTAGAAGAGCCTTGCGGCTCTTTTACGGCTTCGAGTTGTTGAGTCGTCTGCGTTAGACGCCACGGTGAAAGGAGCTGAGACATGCTTCCCCTATTGGCACTTCTGTACCTGTTCGCGTTCATTCTCGGCTCCTCACTCACTGGCTTTGTTCTTCAAGCGTTGTTTTTCTGGGCGGCGTCATTCAGTCGCTTTCCCATGAAAGGCATCGCTGAATACGTCACGGTTTTCGTTCTCGCTTGCGCACATGGTTGGGCCTGGTACTCTCTGGTGCCCGACCCGGTTGTAGCAGTGATGACTTCCGTGATCGGATTCATTAGCGTGGTCTACTTCCGACTCTCGCTTCCTTCGGGAGATCAAGTCGAGTCTTGAGCAATCGAGACATCAGTTGCTGCAATCAACCCCAAGTTAAGGAGCAAGGCTATGTCCTGGCTTTTCGTGATTGTGGCGGTCGCCGTCATTTTCATGCTGTTCAGCAACAAGCGCTAACGGCACGACAGGCTGAGCAATCAGTCTGAAAGCGGAGCGATCGATTCTTCTCGGCTATTTGCCTGGAGGTTTTGGTCGCTCTTGCTTTTTTAGGGTGAAAAACGACAAAAGATAGTAGGAACAGGAATTGGCAAAGA
>PNLN01000249.1 GCA_013823055.1 Cyanobacteria bacterium DS2.3.42 | reverse complement strand
AGCGTTGCGATCAATCCATCGGCGCCGGTTTGCTGTCCGATGATGAAGAGCAACCAGATGACGCTGCCCATGAGCGTAAATGCCATCGCTTCTTTCATGTGCTCCATCCAGGCGCCGGGTTTCGGGATGTATTTCATCCAGCCCGGATTGGAGGTCAGCACCAAATATGGTGCCGCTAGTCCTAGTCCAACCGTGAAGAAGATGAGCAGAATCACCCACCAGGCTTCCGCAAAAGCGAAGCCCACGGCTGTTCCCAGGAAGGGCGCAGTGCATGGCGTGGAGAGAACGGTGGCGAGAACACCTGTGAAGAAGGCGCCTGCATAACCGTCATTCTGGGAGAGCTTGCTTATGTTTTGCCCGACCGGAACTTGAACCATGAAGACGCCGAACATGCCGAGCGACATAACGGTGACCAGGGTGGCAAGACCCAGAACAAACAGCGGCTGCTGGAATTGGAAACCCCAACCAACGCTGGCGCCCAGCAATTGAGCGACGATAACGACGGCTGCCAGTGACATGCAAGTGGCGATTGTGCCGAATGCGTATGCCAGTCCGAGCTTGAAGACTTTGCTGCGGCTCTCGTTCGATTCTTTGACAAATCGCATGATTTTGAAAGCCAGCACTGGAAGTACGCAAGGCATCAAATTGAGCAGCATACCGCCGATGAATGCGAACGCCAGATAGGCAAGGAAGCCCATTTGATTGGTTGACTGATTGCCCGTCGCCGGTCCGAAGAGCACGACCAGCGAGTTGTCGGCTTCACCGGGAATGCACTGATCGTTGCATGCCAGCCAGGTGACGTGCGTGAGCAGTATGGCGGGCTTTGTCTTTTCGATTTGCTGAGGCGCATGAACAGTCACTTTAACTGTAGCTGTGCCCTCGTAGCCGTTGTATTTTGTGCCAGCCTCTTCGAACGCCGAAGCAGGCGACCACTGCGGTGGGTCATGCTGGAAACCAGGCGGCAGTTGCAGATCAATTGTGGCTGGTCGCCCGGCTTCGCCAGGCTGTGAGTCGTAGATGTGCCAGCCTGGTTCGATCTTGAAGTTGACTGTGACTTCGAATGTCTGCCCGGGCTTTACTTCATTGACCGGAGCATCGGAGGAAAAGGTGACCGTAACTGGAGTTACTTTCTGAAGCTCGTCGGTGATTGGTTCTGCTGCCGTCAGCGAGACCCATCCAGCGGTGAGCAAAACGATTGCGAGCGACAAAAGCTTTGAAGGTTTCATAATTCGACCTTCCTGAGGTGGTGATGGTTGGTGTGAAATCAGGTGTGCGGGCGCTTTTGCTAATTCTGCGACGGACATTCCCACGAAAGAGTGTTTTGGATTGCACCCTGATTTTCATTTTCCCCGCGAGCGGGGAGACGTGGAATTGCACTGGAATGCCGTCTGTAGGCGCCTGTGAGAAGTCGTGTCCTTATATGGGAAGATGCAATTGGTGGTTCATTCTTACATAACTGTTTTTCGGTAATCACTCGCCATTACTTGGAAAGCTCTAAGTGAAGCCATGAAGAATCGCTCAGGATCAAAAGTTAGCGCTAAGCGATTTGCTAGTGTTTTTGATGTGAGGCTGAATCGGTGTAGTGCTCGATTGAATTGGAAGCGTTATAAATAGGGCGTTTGAGAAGGGTTCTATTGTGAGGATCTTGGCGTCAAACAGAACCCAAAGCCGAGAAAGGATTTTGCATGTTTTTCTTCTGTGTCTGCAACCGTCGCTCTGTGCCGTGATTGCGGATGTCGACGTGTGGAAGAAACGGAGCTTTGATTCCTCTTGACGGCTACAAAATTGCAACAAAACCTCACGCGACCCGTGCGCCACGCTGCAATTCGTTTCCGTTTCGACTTACCTTTTTATTTATTACTAGATGCTATAAAAGATAACCGACAAAAAGAAGAACCTGGGCGGAAATTGCTTTCGCGCCCAGGTTCTCTAAGGTCAGATTCTGCTCCTGCTTACCGATCGGTTCAGCGAGCCAGCACGATTTGATACGTGCCGGACTGAATCTGATTCGGCGCCGGTGCAGCCGGAGTCAGCGGAACAAGCAGTTCGGGTGTGAAGAACCCAGGACCAGGCAGGTCCTTTTTGTTGAACTGATCGTCGGTGAAATACAGCTGCGTGATCAGTGTCTGGAAGCCTCGCGCTTCCACCATCACGTGGATGTGCGCCGGTCTCATCATGCCGTTGCCGAGCTCGTAGTTGCCCGGACGCAGGCATTCGAAGGCGTAGGCGCCCTGCGCGTCGGTGATGATTCGCCCGCGCAGAGTTTGCTGAGCGGGAGGTATCCTCATCGGACGTCCGGCGGCGTCCTGGTTGTCGTAGACGCCCGTCGGAGAGGCAACCCAGACGTGCACAGTTGCACCAGGGATGACCGCTCCGTTGACGTCGACCACGGTGCCGGAGACGTGAATCTCCTGGCCTGCCATTCCTTGCGGGATGAAGCGCTTGGTGAATGGCGCGTTGGGCAGGAAGTATGGACCGTCGACTTGCGTCGGCGTCACTTTGAGCGTCGCTGCGCTGGCGCCCTTCGATCTGAAGAGCACTGGCAATGCGAAGATTGCAGGCAGCGCAATGATGCCTGCAATCAAACTTCGTCGAGACATGTTTTGCATGTTTGTGGGTCTCTTCCTATGGTGAAATGGCGATCGTCCAGGCTATTGCTGGACGATCGTGGCTGTGCGGGTCTCGGTGTCGATGTCGACAACGATGACCGTTGGCACCACCTTGTATCCTTCGTCGGTGCTGGCGGCGTTGATGCAGAGAGTGGAGTTGACCATCTCGTCACCGCGCCCGCCGTGCACGTGTCCGAACGTATGGAGGATCGGTGAGATCTCTTCCAGCCGCCAGCGAAGTTGTGCGCAACCGACCTGTTCGCCTCGCGGCCAGACCATATCGCGCACCGTATTTGGTGGTGTGTGCGTGATCAGCACATCGACGTCATCGGGAATCGCCTTCCACTTTGCACGCAGCTCGAGTGAGCCGCGAGGCAGGTTGAAAGCCCAATTCCGATACTCCGGCTGCCAGGGGCTGCCGTAGAATTTGACGCCGTCGATTACGACTTCCTGGTCTTCCAGGTAAGTCGCCGCTGTCAACTCGGCTATCGCCGCGTCACGCTGGCGCTCGAAAGGCCAGTCGTGATTGCCGGGGACAACCAGTTTGTGTTTGTGCGGAAGCTTCGACAATTCGCTGTTGAAGGCTGTTACCGCCTTCAGCTTTTTGCCTTTCATGAAGTCGCCGCTGTGGATGAATACGTCTCCATCCGGAATCACCCACTCTGAGAGCGGGTGTTGATGGGTATCGCTCATCAGCACGATTCTCAGTTTCATAGGGTGTACCTCATTTTCTAACTCTGACTGCGACAGCAAGAGCGCTGTCGCAGGAAATTGTTGGTCGGCGAAAGTGCCATCGCCCGTCCGTTTGGACGGCGATCTTTGCCGATGTCGGATTTACGGAGCGTGCGGCTCCGGTTCCGGAATTTTATTGGTGAAGGGCGCAAACGGCAGCTCCTCCATCAGGTCGAGCGGCAGAGTGATGGTTGAGCACCCTCTGTCGGTCGGAAACTTCGTCGTCGTGATGGCGTTTCCATACTGCGCGTCTTGCAGAACTTTGTGGAAAATGCAGCCCTGCTCGTTGAAGCTTGTCACCTCGACCAGAGACGAAGACGAAGTCGGCTTGCCGTCCTTCGACTCGTAGATGAAATACGGCGTGTGCTTGCCGACGTAGTCGTCACCCGTGCGGAACCAGAGCTTCCAGTGCGACTGCTCGGCATCGTTGATGCGAGCAACGCTGTAAAGCTGCCAGACGCTTTCGGCGCCTTTCTGCACGTCAAACGGATTCATGCGCTGCCAGTACTGTTCGTACGTCGCAACGCCTCCTTCGTAGACGGTGACTTTCATGCCGGCAAAGCCGATCATGCGCCGCTCGGTTTTCTTGCCATCAGGCGCGTAGTAGATCGCCGTGTGCAAGTACGAGTCCATCGTCACGTCCATCTTGGCGATGCCCGTGTCGCCGTAGTACTCGATCTTGCGGCTCTCGAACATTTTGCGCAGAGAGTATTTCACCGGGTTGCCGTTGGGCGCGAAGGTTTTCTCCTCGATGCCCTCCTTGGTCTTTTCGCCGATGTAGAGCAGCGTGCCGGTTTCGCTCTGAATCCGGTGATAGAGAGCTGAGCCATCGGCATGCAGCAGCGAGCGAGTGTTTTCCACAGCGCCACCCTTGAAGTAGGTGACTATGGAATATGTGCTATCGGCTAGAAGTTGGCCGATGCGCTTGCGCGTGCCGTCCTCCCAGAAGGCGGTATCTTCGACGATGGTTAAGCCGTCGGACCCGAATTCAGCACGCCAATTGAGCTGATGTGTGTATCCGGGACGCGTCTGATAGAAGACTTCGATGCGCTCCAGCGTGCCGTCGTCGCGATGGTATTCGCGTCCGGTGTCGCCGTTGCTGAAGTCGACTGTGGAGTCTTTCGGGAAGACACGATCGGGTGAAAGCTCCGTCACGCGCTGATTGATCCCCTCCTTGCTGTCAGGCAAACCTATGGTGTGCTGCAGACGTCCTGGAAAAGCCCCGGCAAGCAGGTCTTCCGTGGTGTCATTGCCGCGCCATGAAACAGCAACAGCACCTGCGACTAACAGAGCCAGAGCGGCAATTGTGAGTAGTGATTTCGTTTTCATGCGAGACTCCTTGCGAGTCTAGAGTTGCATTCAGCGAACACCGGGCTTGCGCCAGGTGCTCGCCAGTTCATTCGTCACAGTCACTTGTCGTGTCTGCGTCAGTGGTACATCGAAGGCTCTTGGGGTGGCACCGGTATTGGTGGCACCTCGAACGGCACCGGTTCTCGCAAGTAGGCAGGAACCTCATCAGGTGGAATGCCGTCGGCCGCCGTGTACTCAGTACGACTGATCTCGGGCCCATACTCGCCTTTCTTGACGAGCACAAGTTCGAGATGTCCGTCCTTGCTGTACCACTTGCGTGTCACAGTCGAAATCATGTCGTGGGACGCTTGCCCCCCGCCGATTTCGATCATGGTAGGCAGCTGGGTTTCCTCGTTGAGGATGACTCGCCAGGTTGCTCTGCCCTCGGCATCTAGCACTGCGGCACCGGTCAGGCGGTAGTTGCGGACCTGCTCCGGTTTGGCGGCGTCCTTGTTGAGAAGACGCCAGGTCTGTTTGTAGCTCGGTACGCCGTCCTTGTAGAACGTCGCAATCATCTGCCAGTTGGTGAACTCACGCACCTGCAGGGGCTTGCCGTCGGGAGCGTAGTACGACGCGGTCGTCTTGTACGACTCCATGAGGAAGTCTGTTTTCGGCGTCTTGCCGTCCGCGTGATACGTCGTTTCGCGAGTCCAATAGGTGGCCTTGCGGACGGTTTTAATCGCCTTGCTGTCCGCGGTGTAGGTCGTCACATCGAACGATTTCTCATTCTGCTGCGCCATCTGCTCGACAGAACCATCGATGCGCAATATCGCTTCGAAAAGCGCCTCGCCCTTTGGTCCGACCAGCTGAGTGGTGCGCGTGTGAAGACCATCCTCGTAGAAGCTGATGATCTGATAGGACTTGTCCGTGCGCAGGATGCCGTCGCGCTGCTTCTTCCCATCCGGGTAGTAAGCAATGTCGCTCAGGTAGGTAACGCCATCGATTCCGATTGTCGCCTGCGCCTTCAATTGCCGCGTGCCGTCTGCCCTTTGGGGATAGAACAATTCGCGACTTTCAATGGTGCCATTTGGACGGTGGTGATCGATGCCCATCTGGTCATCGCTGAAAAGAACGGTGGTCGTCTTGGGCGTCAGGCGATCGTCCCAGTATTCGACGACTCTCTGCTCGACTGCGTATTTCGCGTCGGGTAGAGCGATGCCGATACCGGTGCGATCAGGAAAAACGTCGCCGGTCATCGTGACCGGTGTCGACGAGAAAAGCGCCATCGCACCTGCAATTGCAAGCACAACGGCCGCTAGGGTTATGGAGGCTATTCGCCACATGCCCCAGTCTCCTTGAATTTCATCCGTGCTTGCGAAAATCGCGAACACTTCCTGTGAGAAGCGCTGCGCCTTTCGCAAACAAAACGGAATCGGTTTCGTTAGACGCGTCACATCAAGCATTGCTGCCCAGTAGCACGCCAATTCAAGTTCGACTGACAAAAGTCAGTGGCGCGAAAGTTTCCCATGCCCACCAGGTAGCTGAATCGCGCGGTTCTACTTGCAGACGACGACAAGCCGCTCGCGGATGCGAGTTGCTCAGAAGTGCGTGCGTGCAGAGTATTCCTGGTTTTTAGTGTCGAGAAGATAAAGTGGGGATGGGGTAGTGGACCTAGAACCTACTCTTTAGAAAGAGCTGATTTAAAGCATCTGAACATTGATGTAAAGATATAAGTAAACCGTCGAATCTGAATAATAACTAGCTATTAGAAGTTTTCCTAATTACAACTTATTTTGAACTCAATAGCTTGTTACAGGACTAGCAGTGTTACTGGTTCGTACAGCTTGCGCTGGTCTAATTGCTTTTTGCAGAGTGGGTGTTTTCCCTTCATTGCGGCTAATGGTGCTGTTTTTGCCGTCTTCGGCAACGGCAACCTTTGGGCAACCTTGCGCCGCTTAGAGTTAAGACGCCGCTTACCAGCGTAGTTTTTAGAGGTCACTCCATTCATGAAAACCCCCAACCAGTCGCAGATTGGTGAGCCGAGTCTCACAATTAGTCCGGTGCAGTATGTTCCGTACGTCAGAGAAGATCGTGCCTTCAAACGAAAGAGAATGCCACAACAGACAAATACGGTAACGTCTGAGCACGTTTGCACATCGGTGCAAAGCAACGTTGAAGAGCATGCTGACTTAATTTGCAGTTGCACCAAACAAAAGGTGCGTGCACTCACGGAATTGATAGTTCAACTTCCTGAAGGCGCTGTTCGCGCAGTTGTTTCTGAATCTTTTACGGCAATCATCAACGGTGAAGGCGATATAAGAAGTCTCCGCGCTCTCACAATCAGCGCTGCCAGGCAGTTGAGAACAATGTATTTGTCCGGCGGAAGGAAAGTAATTGCTGCAGAGACCAGATGGGCAGTGCGTGAATATGCTTTCAGCAATCTTGGAGTAGAGCTGTCGATTGGTCCCAGAGGTTTGCACTTAGGTGAAGGACAAGCAGTACAAGACTTCAATGCGTTTCTCAAAATAGATGCAAACGGTCACGTGTGGGCTGGTGAGACCTACGAAGATGCAGCGGAAGGTCCGCTCACAGAGCCGCTTACTACGGAAGATGTTTTACAGCGTTTGAGCGAGAAATTATTGCTCACACTTTATTGAATGCATTGTTCAGCCGGCTTTTTCGCAATGTTCAAAATATTCGAAAAAGGCAACCTACCGGCAACACACCATCCGTAAGCTCTCAGTATCCCGATTCTAACCCCACGATGAGGTTTTTGACAATGGCTAATGGTGATGCTCCGCCCCGTGCTAATGACAGTGTTACTCCTGTAAAAGAGTCCCATCCACAAGTTCAATTTTCCATCGAGGATGTCAAAGAATTCTTGAGCACCGTCAAAGAAGGAGTCTCAGGCGTAGTCGATACAGCTACGAGGCTGTTCGGCGCACCTGAGATTGTTGGAGCCGCAGGAACTACAACTGGTGCTGAAGGAGAAGTGAATCCTGGTCTGACTCCGCATGGCGGAAAGCAAGGCAAACCAGTAATAGATTTCAATCCGTCTGCAGGCGGCGGATGTTTTGGTGACATCCCAGCTGAAGAAGGTGTAGGACCTAGCCATACTGGCGGTAAGATTCCGCTCGATTTACAAGGGTCGGAAACGGAGAGTAGTGGCAGGGAAACACCGGCGCTCACCAGACCTGTATTGGAGCACAGCGGAAGCAAACCCAATCCGCCACGCAATCCGTCTGAGGACGGCGGATGTTTTGGCGGTATTCCTGGTGAAGAAGGCGTAGGTCCGACCCATTCCGGTGGCAAGATCAATCTTGATCTGAATAAGCCTGCAACCGCAGGTGATACCATTGGCGGTCATGCCGGACCGGCTCCCTCGCGTCCACCCGTCACAGAGCCGGTATCCAAGCCAGTTGATGCGGAGCAGACCGGAGAAATGGTCATGAACGCCGTGACCAAATTAGCTAAATCAATCCAAAATTTGGATGGTGAAGACATTTCAAAAATAGCCAGCACTCTATTTGACTGGAACAAGCTTACAAAATCAGAAGTCAGAGATTATCCGAAAGAAACTTCAGAGATACCCTCCGCCTTGGACAGACACCGACCTGAAATCGAAAAACGAGCCAGGTTCGATGATGCAATGAAAGATATGGCTGAGGACTTTCCTGACACTTTCCAAGCTTCGCAAGAACTCATGCAGGAGGCCTTTAGATTGGCACAAACAGGTGATCTTGATGTCAATCAAATTAGAGATCTAGCCCAGCGCGCCGCCAAAGAATTTGCCGAGGATCCCAGTGGCGAAGCGGCTCAGCGGTTCCGTGCGCTCAGTGAGCAGCTGCAAAAAGACTACGGTGTCAACATCAATATTGGACAAAGAGGGTTGGAAATCAGAAACGAATCGCAAGGCGAGTATGCTTCAATGATTCGCTTCGACCAACACGGCAATATGACGGCAAAGACAAACGTTGCTCCAGGTGGCACACCTCAGACAGTGCCGGCAGAAGAAGCGTTGAAGAACATTACTGAGACACGCCGCCAGAATGCATTTGATAATGAGAAGACAGAGGTAATGAACAAACTCAAGGCCGTGGGCGAGAAAGTAATTACTCCGTCTGAACCGTTTCCTCGAGGTAAAGACACGCGCAAAGGCGGTCCGATAAAGGTTTACGAGGATGCTTTGCTTGAGGCCTCAAGTGTGCCCGCGCCTGTAGTGCTCCACGTAGGTCGTTAGTGATCTGCTGCAAGTGCAGGTTTAGGTCAAATCATCCGGAGAGTAGTTGAGGATTGCCACCTCGGCTACTCTTCCTCTTTTGTCGCCTTTGCTGTTGATGGCGCGATTTGCATAGACCGTCTCAATCTGAAACCCGTCATAGAGTTCGCGAATATAGGGAGTATCCGAATTGCTGAGCATGGCAAAACAGCCCTTATCCGTCAGCTTTTGAAATACCTCGACAAGGCGCACTTGATCGTCGCATCCGAACGAATTTCGTGTGTAGCCGGTGAAGCTGGAAGTGGTGCTGAGGGGCTGATAGGGCGGATCTAGATAGACAAAGTCCCCTTTTTTTGCTTGCGCGACTACCGCCTCGAAGTTGGCAGTGATGATTTTTGCATTGCACAAAGCTCGCTCTGCCGCCCGCAAATTTATTTCGTCGCAGATTTTGGGATTTTCATAACGCCCGAAAGGCACATTGAATTGCCCTTTGCGATTGACTCTGTAGAGTCCGTTGAAACAGGTTTTGTTCAAAAATAGCAATCTAGCTGCCCGTTCGGCCGGAGTCAGATCGTTCACATCCATGGCCCGCACCTTGTAGAAGTGGTGCTTGTCGTTGCGGTGTTTTTTCAAATGCCGAACAACCGAAGCCAGGTCGTTTTTCACCATGTTGTAGCAATTGATCAGCTCGACATTCGAGTCGGATAAAACAGCGCGCAAATTCGGGTTTTTTGCCACCATGTGAAAGAATACGGCGCCGCCTCCAAGAAACGGCTCGAAATATCGGTTGAACTCAGCCGGAAACAGCCGTGTGTAATGTTTGAGCAATTGCGTCTTGCCGCCTGCCCATTTCACGATCGGGGAGGCAACCGGATAAATCACCCGATTCGTATTAGCCAGCTTGCGCGCCGTAGCTGCGCTAACAGCAGGAATAGGTTTTGCCAAAACTCAAGCCACTTCTTTCTAGTAATCTGCGTGTTGCTAAATAGTGTACCTCCCAAACGTCAGGTCCGTAACCACCTGCAAAGCAAGTTGAGAGAGAAATTCCTCGGTCGGCGAAGGTATCAATGACTAATTCGTCTCGTGCTTTCATAACCGAGAGAGGTAAGCGAAAGAAGCTTGTGCCGGGCAATACATCCTTTTCGTAAGGATCGCTGCCGCCGACATAAATCACCATATCCGGTGCAAATTTAGAGAGGGCGAGTTTTAATCCTGCCTCAGTTTTTGAAAGATATTGATCTTTCTCAATTTCTTTTATCGGTATGTCGAGGTCACTTTGCTGCTTGACCTCCGGCCAGCCTTCTTCTGAGTGCACTGAAA
>PNLN01000007.1 GCA_013823055.1 Cyanobacteria bacterium DS2.3.42 | reverse complement strand
CCCCTCGAACCATTTGTTAAAAAGGCTTTGTTTACGTGTTGATGCGCCCAGGCTTGGCTTACCAATGCCATGGGTGTTAGTATGTCAATGCTGAGGGCTATTAGCTCAGGTGGTTAGAGCGCACCCCTGATAAGGGTGAGGTCCGTGGTTCGAGTCCACGATGGCCCATATTTTTCAACCTCGGCAATATTCACGCATTCCGCAAGTCATCCGGCGGCATGTGTTTATCTCTTTGGGTACTCGGTCTAAACCGGCTAGCTTTGTTTTCGTGCAGACGAGTTCTCTTGTTGCTCCTTGAGCAATGCTTTCTTTCGGTCTTCGGCTGCGCTGGCATCCAGGTGGCGATTCTGCTGTCGCAGGATCGCCACGCGAAGTTCTAACGCTTTGATGAGCAGGTCTGCCTCTGCGTCCAGCTCTTCCAAAATTGCCACCGCCTTGCCGCTCATCGCATCTGCTTCAGCGATTTTTCTTTGTTCGTGCAAAATGGCCGACAAGCCAAGCAATGTTCCGGCATACTCCAAGTTTTTCTCGCCATAAAGATCAAGGCGCATCGAAGCCAATCGTCTGAGCACTTTCTCCGCTTTGTCAGCCTGGTTGATATTGACGTAAAACTCAGCACAATCGCCCAGAGTGTATTCCAGAACCTCGGGTTCAAATCCAGCAACATCCTGGGCGGCCAGCACAGCTTTTTCATAGATTGCTTCCGCACGCTTGTCGCGCTTTTCAGCAAAAGCAGAGGCGATGCCGCGCAAGAACAGAGGGATGGAGGTGATGCCCATCAGCCCCATAGAATTTTTGTGCGTCATGAGAACATTGCTGATTCGGTGCGCATCATCCAATCTATCGGTGCGCAAAAATTCCTCAATCAAAAGTGCGGCGGCAAATCCAAAGGGCTGAGCGCATTCAGGCAGGTTTTCGCAAGCAGTGTCGAAAACCACTTGCGCGCGCTTCATCGCTTCCTCAGGATCGAACACACACAATATACTGGCGACCTTGAAATGCTCCTGAAGCGCATTTGATGAGTTGCCTTCGGCAAGCGTGATGGTCGACAAAATTTGCCTGGCTTCCTTCTCACGGTCGGAATCGGCATAGAGCTGCGCCAGTTTCATGACAAAGGCTTTGTACCATTCATCACCTTCAGCGCTAAGATTCATTCCTCCTTTCAACAGCTCTTCCGCTTCATCATATTTGCCGATCGAGCTGTAGTCATGCGCTAATTCCATCATGCGCCCTACTCGCTGAGGCTTGGTCATAGGCAGGCTCGCAATCAGGCTCTTTTGCTCCGTCAAGCAATCGAACAATTCGTCGTCACGACCAAGTCGCAAATAGAAATTGATCAGAGTGTTGCGGATATTCAAAAGCAATTGTACGGATTCAGGCTGTCCATGCAGCTTTCCAATAGCACTTTTGATTATCTCCTCAGCCTCGTCCAAACGTCCGGTGGCGCGATACACCTCGGCCAACGACACTTCCGCTTTGACGAGGTCAGGATGCGCTTCGTCGAGTAGATCGGCAAGTGTGTCAAGACCGCGTTTTATCAAGACCTCGCGCTCAGAAAGAATGTTCTCGTTCAAGCCTTGCAGAGCCATAAAATCCGATGACATTATGAGGGCCCGGGCAGTGCTGTAATGGCGCTCTCCAAAACCGTTTGTCATTATTTCCAGGGCGCGAGCCACCATTGGCTCATACTGCGAACGTTGCTCCAAGAACACACGAGCGGCGCAAGTTTTGAGCATATAACCGGCCACTGCCGGATGTTCTCGACCGTACAATTTCTGAGCGACTTCCAGAGCCTCGTTTGCTAATTCATACGCTTTCGTTCGTTCATCCGAGTCGCGCGCCAGGTCACTTTTGATCGCCAGAAGGCGAGCCAGATAGAAAGCCGGCTCTTCGTCGAGTTCTGCACAAAGATCCAATCCCTTCTGGCAATGCTCTTTAGCCTCGGATAGCGCCTGCGAAAAGCCGGCACGCAGCATCGCTATTTTCACCGCCGACTCTTTTTCAACGCTATCGAAATAGCACTTCTCATCCCAGCCGGACCCGAATCTAGGCCAGCCACAGCACGCTTCATCGCGATAAGCGCGTATAGTCGACGCGGGCTCTGTCCTGGCGAAATCCTTGTACATCCGCTCCAGACGATGGACGGCTTCCGTGCCTTCCTCCAAAAGAGCCTTTTCGTGACGGAGCACGGCAATCTGCCAGACCATTTCGCCTGCGTAAATCAGCTTCTTCTCGTCTTCGAGTAGCTGAACCGCCTCGTTGAGTCCTTCCTCCATCTTGGCGTATTGATTGTGCACGTACCAGAGATTGATCAACGTATTCAAACACAGGGCACGCGTCAGTTTAATGCCCGGCTCAGACTTTGCATCCGGGTGATCCAAAAGCGCAAAAGCCTCCTTCAAATTGCTTTGCGCATCTAAATACTTTGAAAGACTGACATGAACAATTGCCAGGTTATTGAGCAACTCGCACATCTGCTGGCGCGACAAAGCCTCTTCGCGGCCATACCGAACCGCGGTCTGAAAGGTTCGCTGCGCATCAGAAAAGCGCCCGGCTTTGTACAGCGAGATGCCGTCCTGAGCAAGGGCCGTAGCTTTAGCGTTGTCTACCTTCTTGAGCATCTAAACCTGAATTTACTGAAGTTGCTCGTCTCCCACTTCAACTTGCCCACTTGCAGCTATAAACCTACAGAAACGGAGCTAATTCAACCGAAAAGCGGGTACTGATTAAATACTCTGCGGATTTTGCTGATTTCGAGGATATAAACCTGCAACGGTCCAAAGTAGAGAACACTTTCAAAATGCCACTGTCACCTGCCCTGACTTTGGCTCTCATTTTGCTCGGTTGCAGCCCGATCTTCATGGAACGGTCGTTTGCAGCTAAAACATCTGCGCAAACAAAAATTCTGGAATTTCCAGATCAGCCTTATTACGGGACTTTGAGCAAGGTCACCAAAATTATTCCGCTGGAAATTCGGGTTGAGAAAGTTCCGCTCGGGCAGGCGCGCGCCAAGGTACGAATTGCTGCCAAAACAATAGTCTTGTACGAGCCCGGCCCGCGTTTCTTCCAAAATCCGCAGATATTGTTCAAGCTTGCGCCCGATTCCATTCAGTTCATCAAAATGCAATTTACCAGCATGGATGAGAAAGAATACCCACTGAGCGACCGGGCAGTCCCATACCTCAATCACCTGAAAGGATTGGTGGGAATCGACTTCGATAAGTCAGACACGACAGACGCCGGAGCAGAAAAACTGAAAGACCTGCCAAATTTGCAGGCATTGTCAGCGATGGGAACGGGTATAACAGGCACTTGCATTAAGAGCTTTGCTACTTTTCCGAAACTGAAATTTTTAAAAATAGGCTCAACCGAAATCAACAATGCGTCCCTGCGTTATCTGCACGATTTAGCTAGTTTGCGAAAACTTGTTGTAAACCGCGCAAAAGTCAACGCAGTTGGGATGCAGCACATTGCGGCTTGTCCTAATCTAACTCACCTTGATGTTTCATTCAATGCGGAGGTTGATGATAAGGGGCTCGAGTTGATCAAACCTTTGAAGAATCTGCAAGTGATTAATCTCAGAGGAACCAGCGTTAGCGCGCGCGCTATTCGAAACTTCAGCAAGAGTAAAACCCTGTGGTTAACAACACCAAAACTGGCAAAACAGTACTCTAAACAAGAACTTGATGAATTGAGAAAAACTTCCTATCACCTGCACTTCGATGCGGAACCCAAGTCACCAAAGGTTAATGCAGATTATGTTTTCTGAGGTGCTGCAAATTCAGCGACCCAATTAACAACTTCAAAACATCCAATCGCTAAATTAGGCACAAATACAGACGCGAGATTGGAAACACCCACCAATTTGATCTTGTATCCTGCCGAGTCGTTACCCCACGGCCTCGTTGCAAACTTTTGCAATTACACGTGGAGGAGCATTCATGTCAGTCAACCAAAGACAGGAAATTAGCGCGGATATAAGAACGCCTGCTATAGAGCTCGAAGTACAAGCGGTGCAAGCCGGTCAAAATTTGCTGGAAGCAACTCAAATAGGCGGCCCCAAAAGCGACACAGCTCAAACACCAGTTACTAATTTCTCAGCATCAATAGATGCGGCGGTCTCTGAGCCGGTTTCTAATTCACATGATCTGGAAGCATTTTTGTGCGGCAGTGTTCTCGGCTGGGGTGTGTATAGAGAAAACAAAAAAGAACTGGATCCCGTGATTGATGCCTGTCAGCGCTTCTCGATGGAAGTAAACATGCTGCCTATGCGCTCGATGGAAAGAATGGCGGAAAACACAGCACGCAAGCCGCTAACGACCGCCCTCGAATTTGTCGTATTTCCCGGCTTGCCCGCCCTGCACGCGTCACTCAGCGTCATTAATGATCGATTGAAATAGTAGAAAAAATACAAAGGTTCAGGGAAGAAGAGGCGTGCCCCATCGAAAGGTGAGGCATTGCTTCTTTAACCTTTCCTTCCGCGCAGGCGCGCAAACTAATATACAGGCGCGAACTTTCTATGCCCGGGTACATTGCAATAGGGGCAGTTGTTTAGCAACTCAACAACAAACCATGTAGATAATACATAAGTTCTCTGCGTGTCAAAAATTTCCTTACTACGTCAAATGCATCCTGTTTCATGGGCAACGATTTAAAAACTGACAAAACCAAAGACCCGAACAGCAAAGAAGCTGAGCTGGAAAAGCAGCGTCAGATTGAAAAAAAACGGCTCGAAGAAGCACTTGAGAAAAAGCGCCAGGAAGCCTACGAGCAAAAGCTGATCGAAGAGCAAAGAATTGCTCAAGAGCGCAGCAACGAAAAACTGACGTCCACTGTACCCTCCATCGTCACAGAGGGAGAAAACGGCTCACATGTGGCGCGCGACGAGAAAGGCAAAGTCACAGAAACGAAAGATGAAAACGGACTGGTGCGCAAATTCTCCTGGGAAGGCGAAAATCTCACGTCATTTACAGACGACAAGGGTAAGCAGTGGGCTTCCAAAGACGGGACAAACTGGACGAGCGAGGGCGAAAAAGACCGCACCATGAAAGTGGTGGTCAATGCTCAAGATGGTTCGCTTGCCGTAGTTGAAAACACGCAAAAAAACGAGTCGCTTCTCAACACGCAAAGGGACGCTAACAATCGCATCGCTTCAGGCACCGACGTCAATGGTGTAACTCGCCAATTTGCATACAACGATAAGGGCGAAGTGACAACGTTTACTGATGCTGAAGGAAAAACCTGGACATCTGCAGACGGCAAAACATACCAGAGCGAGGGCGAGCCGCCCCGCTCCATGAGAGTATCTGTCAATCAAAACGACGGCACTCTGACCGTGGGCGAAGCGGCACGTTTGTCGATGAAAATGGTCGACGGAAAGGAATTGATTCGCACAAATGCCGGCACGGTCCTCAAGGACAAAGACGGAAAAGTCATCGAAACCAGCAATGGCGATGAATCAAAACGCACAAAAATCACATATGAAAACGGGAAGGTGAAAACAATCACTTTGTCTGATGGAAAGGCATACTCATCTACAGACAGTGTAAATTTCTCTGGCGCGGATGGCAGCACGATGCGAAACGTATCTGTGACCGACTCGGGCAAGATCACGTATGTCTCGGCTAACGGCGACGTGATGTCCATGACAGCGGCAGGACAGCAACCAAAACTTCTGACCAGCAGGCACGCACTGGAAACAGCTGCAAGAAACATTGCATATGCCATGAATGGCGGTATCGGCGCGGGCACGGATCGAGTCACCATGAAAGCAGAACTCGACAAATTGAGCGAACCTGCGCGCGAAGAGTTGAAGCGCCTCTGGACGGAAATGCACAAAAAGAGCGAGTCAAATTTTGACTACGCCACGCTTGATGAAGAGTTTGTCGATGAAACATCAGGTTCTGAACTGGAAGAATTGAGATCAAAGCTCAATAAAAAGGATGGCAAAGAAGACGTCACCGGTCGAGTCACAACAGCGTTGACTGCACTCGGTGAAGTTTGGCCGGATCTCGATTCTCCAACGTATGAGAAAAACATTCGCGAACTTGTGGGCACTCTCGATTCAAAATCAATTGAACAGTACGACAAGGAGTTTCAGGACAAGCACGGCACAGGCATTCTGAAGTCCGTTCAAGACAATCCGAATGTTTCTCAAACGACCAAAGATGCGATGTCCATACTGATAAAAGGCCAAGACAAGCGCACGGACGAAGACACAATCAATCTGGTCAACCTCGCTCTCAAGGGCGGAAACATAGATCTGCTTCAAGAGACCATGCGCACAGCCTCTGAAAAAGCTCGTCAGGCATTGGCTGCCGATCCGACCTTGAAAGAGCGGCTTGAAAAAGCGTTCTCTATTCCTGACGAACATGGTGGCTACCACGTCGACAACAACAAAGTTGCTATCGCCACTGATTATTTGAAGTCCGGCAGACTCAGCGTCGCCACTGAAATCAAGCTGAATACAAGCGCCGGCGGTGACAACGAAAAAGCAATAGACACTGCGCTGATGCAAATGTCCGAAAAGGAGCGCATTGATTACCAAAAGGGCAAACAGCTGGCAACTTCCGGTGGTGATGCGAGCACTATGTCTGATGCAGACAAGGCAGCGCTATTTACCTACAAAGACATAAACAGCGCCCTCAACGCAGCTGGCTACCCATACGAAGTAAATCGCTGGGAATCCAAAATTACCAATTCCAAAGACGTCTCCGCATTCATAGATTCGCTCTACGCGCATCGCGGCTGCGTCTACAATTCCGACATGCAGGACATCTCTAAAACAGTTGAGGAAATGCCAGAGGCTGTGTGGAAACGTCTTCATGACGAAAAAAAAGAAGGCAAGACGGTACTTCGAGATCAGATTATTGCCGCGTACAACTCTTATGAGTTTGACTCCAGCAATACTGAAAAGGTAAAAGCACTGACCGACATTCTCGACAAGAAGATCAACACCGAAACCTTTAAAGCGGCAGAAGAATCAGGCAGGCGTGACATATTCACGGCATTGGACCAATCCAAAGGTTATCTGGACGACGATGAAACAAGCGGTCTTAAAGCGCTGCAAAAGATGACTCCGGAAGAAAAAGAGAAGTACCGCAACGATCCGGAATTTCGCGCCAGATTGGATGAAGCAGTGAAAGTCTTCGGTCGCGGGCTGAATGACGACATCGAATACGATGCAGCGCTAAAAACACTGGAAAGAATCAAAAATAAGCAGTCAACAGATGATGTGCTACTTGATCTATATACTTACGCTTCAGAAAACAGCGTCAACGAAGCCGAAGTAATTAGACGTGTGCAAGAAGCTTTCCGAAAAGATCCAACTCTGTTCGAAAAGATCAAAAATCCCGCAACGCCCGAAGAAAAGCAATACGCTGAAGACTTCAAAGCAATCATGCCGAAAGCGCTTGGCGGCTGGTATGACGCCGACTACGAAATATTCGGAAAACAATTGGTCGAGACCGGGCATTTGGAAATGTTCCGATCCCAATATCTCAACCGAGGAGATTTTGACGACGATGAGTACGGCGCCTACAAGAGCATTCTCTACGCCGACAAGGAAGAGACCTCTAAGCTTCTCAATGACAAATCCTACCGCGACAATGTTATGTGGTTCATGAGTGAAGAGGAGAGAAAAGTCGCGGTTAACAACCTCAAGGAAAGAGACAGACAGCAGGCAGAAATTTCCGTTACTCAGCAAAAGTTCGAAAACACTACCGACGAACAAGAGAAAGAGGCGCTAAAGAAAAGACTCGAACATCAAAAGCAAGAAATTGAAAAACTGTTTTCCGGCGAGATGCGCCCTGAAGATGATATTTATGCCTCTATGCTTGGAGCCGGTACAGACGAAGATAGATTGCAAAAAGCCCTGGCAAAAGTACCGCCCGAAAGGATACCTCAAGTACTCAACGATTTGTCGGCAAAATACAATGTATCCCTGCCCGGCGGATTGGTATCAGAGCTCGGCGGTCCAGTTCTGGCAAATGCTTTGAGAAAAATACGCCCGCATGGCACGTCACAGCAAGAAGACTTCGTTTATGCATTAGATGAATACTCGAACTCGCGCGGTTTTGGTGCTGAATTTGTCCGCAATGCCTGGGACGGCACCGCAGATCAAACCGACAAAGAGTTCAACGATTTTGCCGCAGAAATTTCAAACGCTTACCGCCTCGGCACCGAGATGCCGGAGTCCGAAAGACGCGAGCAGCTGGAGAGACTTGCCGAACGCATCGACAATCTTGTCGAGTCGAAAGAAGCGCTGGGAAACTTGGTCGCCGATGTGGTAATCATTGCCGTAGCGGTTGTAGCCACTGGCTTCGGTCAACCGGAAGCAATGGGACTTCTGGCATTCACAAGTTTCGCCGGAGTTTTGGGTTTAAGTGGTGCCGCGCTCAAGGTCGCTATCAAACAAGCGATCATGGGCAACAACTACAGCTCGGAAATGATGTATGCCGACCTGGCCACAGGCTTTACCGACGCTGCGATCAATGCCATGGGACCTGGTCATATCAGCGCACTTCTCAGTGTCGGCAAGCAAACGTCAGCGCGCAGCGCCGTCAAGATTACCGAAAAACTGCTTGAGAAAGGACTGATTAAAACCGCTGTCACCACAGGACTCGAAGAAGGCACAGAACAGACTGTGAAAAAGGGTTCCAAACTTGTCACTGTAGCTCTGGAAAATGGCTCGGGACAAGCCGACAATAAAGTGCTAAAGGAAGTCAATTCGATTATCAGAAACGCCATGACTTCCGGCGCACAAAAGTTGGACGACCGCGCAATACAAAAAGCGTCGTTACGACTGGTTGACCAAAAGGTCGCAAAAGAAGCATATGAGAAAGCTATTGCCACGGGCGGAACAAAAATCGCAGCCACGCAAGCTTCCCAAAAAGCCACCGATGAAGCTGCAGCAAAAATTGCATTGGTCATGAAAGAATCACTGATTGAAGAAGTAAAACTCAGCCAGAGTACGCTTCAGCGCTACGTCACCAATGCTACATTCAATGCAGCCAACGGCGCGGTTGCCGGCGGCAGCAGCGGCACTCTCTATGCCTCGACGAATTTCGACTCAAGCAAATCACTTTCCGAAAATCTGGAGATGATCGCCAAAGCCGGACTTACTTCAGCCTTAATCGGCGGAATCATGGGCGGTGGAATGAGCACAGCTATGAAGGGCGTCAGCGAAGAGTTGATTCCAAGTCTCCGTGCAAACAACACGGAAATACCGCCCAATGCCTTAAATTCGGACGAAGCAACCGCGGCGCTACTAAGGGACGGCGAGCTGACAGTCAGTAATCGGAGTGCGGGCTCGAGTACGAGTGCTTATGTTCTGGAAGCTAAAATCAAGACGAAACAGGGCGATATGGATGTAGTAGTCGATGCAATCAAAGGTACCGAAGGAGAAAGGCGCCTTGCTTACGAAATTCAGGCGAAAAGGATCGACAAAGAACTGGGCTTCAACAATGCTCCCATCACTGAAAGCAGAACTGCAATCATCGAAGGCGTCGAAACAAAAGTTCGAATCCAGGAAAAACGCGGCGTCGATATTTCTGAAGAACTTTATGTTCTCAAAGATGCAAAGGAGAAAGAGCTGGGACGAAAGTTGTCGGTCAAGGAGCTGTTGGAGGCAGAGCCGCAGTTTAAGCGACAAGTTGAACAAGCTCTCGTGGAAAGAATGGTCCTCGGTGATGTGGAAATGCACACCCGGAATTTCACGATCGACTATCCCAATGGCCGGCCCAGATTTAACAATATTGACATAGACAAAGGCTTTAGCGATGTTCCACTGCCTGTCCTAACGCATGACTACGCCCTCAATAATGATTTGATAAGAGCATTCGCAGACCATCCCATTAGCAACGAAACGGTCGCGCACCTGAAAGCATTTCTAAAAAAACACGATACCCCCGACGGACGAGCGGCGCTTTTCAGTTCTCATTTTACCGATGATCAAATTGAAGCCGTAATGGCACGCACACGCTGGCTCGCTGACAATGGCAAGATGCCGAAGACATCAAGCATGTACGAGCTTGCAATGATGCAAGTGGAATTGCAAAAACGCAAGGCCATTGAACTAAGTTTCAAAATTGATGACGAAATCCAAAAACATTTTGAGAGAAACCTGGACGTTTCTGTCGAAACCGCGAGCGTTCAACAAAGGAAGATGACGGACGCG
>PNLN01000042.1 GCA_013823055.1 Cyanobacteria bacterium DS2.3.42 | reverse complement strand
GCTAATTTCAGCTCTCTTCTTACCTGCCTATAATCTAGTAACTGTGCGGCGTTAAGTCAGGCCTGATATGCTTTACGCGGCGGTGAAAGTGACCGCCGATTGCCAGAATTTTCGGCTCGGGGATAGCGATGTATCAACTTCAGTTGGCGCAGATTTTCTTGTTTGTACTGATGGGCTTTGCCCTTCCGGCGCTTGGAATGATCCTGCTTGCTTGGGTTTTGCAGCTTATGTTCGGTTATCACAGACCGTCCAAAACCAAAAACCAGCCTTACGAATGCGGCATGAAGCCGTTGCAGGAAGCGCATGTGCAGTTTGATATTCGCTACTACCTTTATGCGCTTCTCTTTATTCTTTTTGATATCGAAATCGTATTCATCATTCCCTGGGCCCTGGCAACCGACCAGGTTGGCAAGGCGCTTAATTTCAAAATGTTTGGACCTATCGAAATGTCGATATTTCTTTTTATTCTTGTGGTTGGGCTGGCTTATGCCTGGAAAAAAGGCGCTCTTGAGTGGGAGTAATGACAGATGACCGAAGGTAACGCCCAAAGCGTTAACGAATTGCCCGATGAGCTGAAAGATACAGTTACGCTCACCTCGCTTGAAAAAATGATTGAAGCGATGGGTGAGTTGTTGTCGCCTATCGTCAGCCCGATTGCCAATGCTGCCCGCTCTAATTCGGTTTGGCCTTTGACTTTCGGAACTTCGTGTTGCGCAATCGAGATGATGTCGGTTGGTATGTCGAAATACGATATATCGCGTTTCGGTTCTGAAGTGTTTCGCGCCACGCCCAGGCAAGCAGACATGATCATTACTGCCGGCACAATCACACGAAAAATGGCGCCTGCCCTAATTACGCTTTACGAACAAATGCCCGAACCGAAATATGTAATCGCCATGGGCGCTTGCACTGTGACTGGTGGCATGTTCAATGATAGTTATTCGGTAGTCCAGGGCGTAGACCGGATCATTCCCGTGGACATTTATTTGCCAGGCTGCCCTCCGCGTCCGGAGGGCATTCTCGATGCGCTGCTTAAATTGCAGCAAAAGATTCGTACTGAGTCTTATGCAGAGCGTAAAAAGAAGAAGTACAGGCAAAATGCCGTGCGCTATGTCGATTACGACACAGGCCGTCCGCTTGAAGACCTGATTGATGAAGCCAAATACGAAACATCTTTGGCTCTTGATCCTCTTAAGAGTTTGCAAGAGAAGTCGTAAACAAAAGCACGCAAAAGCTACACGTAACTTACAAAGGACCTTGAAATGTCAGAGACACCAGCAGCAAAACCACCAGAGGAGCCAAAAGGCCCGGGGTTGTGCGGGCAGTTTTTGAAAGATCACGGCATTGCTACAACGCGCTTGCCTGATTCGTGCAATGTTGAAACCATTGAAATTGATGGTGCTCACCTTGAAGCTGCAATGAAGCTTTTGAGAGGTTCATCTGAGATCAAGCTGGACTATCTTGTCGCCGTGAGTGGCGTAGATAGTGCCGACACTTTTGATTCTGTATACCAACTCTGGTCGTACACGAACAACAACGAGCTAATCGTAAAAGTAAGAGTCAAGAAAACTGATGTGGTTGAAGGGCAATTGCCTTTAGTCCCGTCGCTGGCTCGTTTTTGGAGTGCGGCTAATTGGCATGAGCGGGAAACCTTCGACCTGGTCGGCATTCGTTATTACGGTCATCCTTATTTAAGGCGGATTCTCAATGTTTGGGATTGGGACGGCCATCCATTGCGTCGCGACTACAAACAACTAGTAGACGCGCTCAACGATAAGGCTCCCGGCAGCATGCGTTGAGGACGAGATTTTTAAAACGTTAGAGAAAGGACAGAGGCTAAGGATCAAATGGCAACGGATACAGAAGTCGATCTGACACCAAGGTTAAAGACAGACGAGATGCTCATCAACATGGGCCCTCAGCATCCGGCTACTCACGGTGTGCTGCGTTTGATCTTGACACTGGATGGAGAAATTGTTCGCCATACCGAGCCTATTCTCGGACACCTGCACAGAGCCCAGGAGTGGCAAGGGCAGAACCGTACCTGGTTTCAGTATCAGGCTTTGATTGACAGAGTCGACTATCTCTCCGGCATGTTTACATCCTGGGCAATGGCGAGAGCCTGTGAAGTGGTGGATGGTTGTGAAGTGCCTGAACGCGCCGAATGGCTGCGCGTCATGGTTTCAGAGATGAACCGCATTACCTCTCACCTGTTGTGGTTGGGAACCTACTTGATCGACTTGGGGGCGATGTTCGGATTTCCTTTCTATCCGTTTCGAGAAAGAGAAAAGCTGCTCGAGCTTTTCGAAGAAATTGCCGGCCAGCGCATGATGTTCAACTACATCAGAATCGGAGGCGTCATGCGCAATCCGAAAGATGCCTGGCTTTCCAAATTGAAGAGATTTACTGAAGAATTTCCGGATCGCGTAGATGAATACGAGGCGATTGTTACCGAAAACCCGATCTTCTTAAAGCGCACTAAAGGCGTCGGAATTCTCCGCAAGGAATTGGGTATGGACTACGGAATTACCGGTCCATCAATTAGAGCCTCCGGTGTCAATATCGACCTGCGCCGCACCAAACCGTATTCCGTTTATCCCAAATTGAAATTTGATGTGCCGGTAAACGATCGCGACGGCGATACTTTTGATCGCTATATCTTCCGTATTCGTGAAATGCGCGAATCCAACGAGATCATCAAACAGTGTCTCGATATGCTGCCCCAGGGCGAAATTTCCGGCAAAAAACAAATTGCCGGCTTGCGCGTCAAAGCTGGCGAAGGTTTTGCTGCCGTTGAATCACCGCGTGGAACTCTTGGTTGTTACATCATCTCGAATGGCTCAGATCGCGCTTACAGAATCAAATGGCGCAATCCTTCCTTCTGCAATCTTTCCATTCTTCCGGAGCTTCTGAAAAACCATCCGATTGCCGACGTAATGGCAATATTTGGTTCTATCGATGTAATTTTGCCTGATGTAGACAGATAAAAATTAAACCGTAAGTGACACAACCCATCTCCTTAGAACAAGGACAGCTTTTAGAATCATGAGAAACGGCGCCGAAATTTTGAAATTGGGAACGCTCACCCTGGTCTGGTGGTGCATCATATTCGGTGCGGTATGGGCAGCTTGCTATATCGTCGGTATCTTGATTCCGATGGCGCTCTCTTCCTACGAAAGTGACGCCGCACGCATGACTGCCGAAACTTGCCGGGCCCTTACTCCGATTCTTTCGGTCCTGGTTTTTATTCCTATTAATGCGATGTTTATGGTTCTGTTCGAGCGCCGCGGTCTAGCTATTTTCACTGTGCGCCTCGGACCCAATCGCGTCGGACCGGACGGCTATCTGCAAACTGCAGCCGATGCCGTAAAACTTCTTTTCAAAGAAGACATCACTCCGCGCGGAGCTGATGCTTTCATGTTTACTCTGGCACCGATCGTCTTCTTTGCTCCTTCCATCTTTGGCGCAATGCCTCTTTTGGCGGCGGTCACTAACTATCACGAACTTTTCCAGATAGTAAATCTGCCCACCGGGATCTTCTTCATATTGGCTGCGTCATCTGTTCCGGTTGTCGGAATCGTTATGGGCGGCTGGGCCAGCAACAACAAGTACTCGCTCGTGGGTGGACTTCGATCGGCTGCGCAAGCAATCAGCTATGAGATTCCGCTGGTGCTTTCGCTTGTCACTGTCTGCCTGATGGCCGGCACTCTCGATGTGGTTCAAATTGCCAAACAACAAGCTGGCGGTATTCTCAACTGGAATATTTTCGGCGGCGGTGCTCTGCGCGGCTTAGATACTGCGCTTGCTCTTAAGTTTTCAAATCAGCCGCCAGCCCTGCAGGAGCTTTCGCAGAAATCCTTCGATCAAGTTCTAAAAAGCTCATATGTCGAGCCGACTATGCAGGCTATTGGCTTGGGTGCCGGGCAAGAAGGTCTGGCTGGAATAATCGCTGCTTTTGCAGTGGTAATTCTTATCGGTTCGATTCTAATTGCCTACGGTCTGTATATGACCGGCGCCTGCGCAGAAATCAACCGCATTCCATTCGACTTACCGGAAGCGGAAAGCGAACTGGTAAGCGGTTACAACACTGAATACAGCGGTATCAAATTCGCCATTTTCTTCCTGGCTGAGTTCACCAACCTATTTATCGTTGCTTCAATTGCAGCTGTCATGTTCCTTGGCGGCGGTGACTGCCCTGTGCCGGCCTGGTTGGGAACGATGCTTGGTGGACCGGTTATAGAAAGCATGATCAATCAAGCTCTGACACCTCTTATCCAGATTAAGCTGGTCGATCCGCCCACACTCTTTGCTGCTATCTGGGTAATTCTCAAGGTCTATGGAATTGTATTTTTTGCAGTATTGATTCGAGGAACATTGCCACGTTTTCGTATTGACCAGCTGATGGATTTTGGCTGGAAACGCTTGATCCCTCTATCGCTTATTGTTTTCGTTTTGGTTGTCTTTGCAAGGGAGTTCGTAAACGTTCATGTTGGGTCTTGATTTAGTTACACGCGCCAAAGACAGCCTCTATCAAATCTGCCGTGGTTTGAAGACAGTGGCTATGCACACATTCCGCGAGCCGATCACACAGGTTTATCCGGACAAGATGCCGGACACTCATATAAGAGGTAGGCTGGCACTTACGGTAAATCCGGAAACGGGCGAGCACCTTTGCATTTCCTGCCGTCAGTGCGAACGCGTTTGCCCGGACAAATGTATTGAAATTACGGCGCACAAGAGTCCGGAAACCAACAAACTTGAATTGATCGATTTCAAAATCGATCATGGTCTCTGTATGTTCTGCGGACTGTGCACTGAAGTTTGCCCGACCAGTTGCATCATCAATACAAACGATTTTGAGATGTCGGAATACAGTCGAGAAGCGCTTGTTTATGACATTCGTAAATTGACGATGAGTCAAGAAGAGTCAGGTTATTACTTCGATCGCAAAGAGATTCCTTTGCCGAAACCCAAACCAGCCAAGGCTGCTCCGGCCGCCGCGGGCGCCGCCGCTGCTCCTGCCGCAGGAGCAGCGAAGCCTGCCGCTGCCAAACCCGCAGAAGGTGCAGCCGCTGCTAAACCTGCAGAGGCTGCTGCTAAACCTGCAGAAGGTGGCGAGGCTAAACCGGCTGCGGCCAAACCAGCCGAAGCTAAGACAGACGGCGAAGCAAAAGCAGCCGATGTAAAGCCTGCCGATGCAAAGTCTGCTGAAGCCAAAGAAGAGAAGAAGGCTGACGCTCCGGAGAAGAAAACTGAATCTTCCGAAGCGCAGAAAGGGCCGGAAAAGAAAGATGGCGAAGACAAGCCTAAAGAGTAATTGCAGTAACGCTTGAACAACCTGCATTGTTTGCAGAGGAGAGAGGACCAAGGAAATATGGATCAGTTTGAAATGCTCAAAGCGTGGGCTGAAACAAATGTTGAGACGACAATGTTCTACATTCTCGCCACCCTTGCCATTCCTCTTGCGTATGGTGTGATTTTGGACAAAACCATTATCCGCAGCGGTTTTATTTTGATTGGAGTTTTTGGCTCTATTTGTGGCCTATTTCTTTTATTGCAAGCGCAATTTCTTGCTCTTGCACAACTGATGATTTACGCAGTTGGAATCACGCTGGTTATTGTTATTGCTTTGATGTTGACTAACCCACGCATGGAAAAGAGTCAGCTCAGCAACGCTACTCCAGCCAATCAGCTGGGCGCATTTATGGTTGCTGTCGGTCTTTTCATGACTATCTATTTGTCAGTGCGACCGGAGAATTGGACGCTGAGCAGCGAGCCGCTCGATGTAAATAACGTTGAAGTTCTCGGTCGTGCACTGACAACGGATTATTCGCTGCCTTTTGAATTTGCTTCCGTCCTCCTGCTGGCCGCCTTGATTGGCTCAATCATGCTTGCCAAAGCAGAAAAACCGCCAAAACCAGGTGAAGACGATTATGAATACTCAGTAGTCGAAGATGGACCCATCTCCGACGATGCAAGGCATGACAGAGAGCCTGCCGCTTCTAAGAGGTAACTAGAATGACAAGCTCCACCGCGACCAACACACAAACCCCTGCGCAAGCAATGTCTTACACATTAGCTTACGCAATCGCTGTTTTCTTTGTAGTCAGCGCATACGCTACGGGTAATCTCGATAACTTCGTACAGATGGTAGGACTTGCACCCGTACTTGAGTCATGGGCTCTCAAAGACTACACAGAACTTCTCGCATTCATTTTGATCGTCTTGCTCGGCTCTACCGTTGCACTTCTTGGTGGAACAACATCGATCATTATGGCGGTAGGAACAGTAGGTAGCTTCTTTGCACTAACACTCAACCAACATCCTTTAATTCAGTACTTGACCCTCGCAGCAGTTCTGTTTTCAATCGGCCTCTACGGGATGGTCGTTTCCAGGAATGCCGTCAGAGTACTGATGTCCATTGAATTGATGCTCAATGCCGTCAACATCAATCTTGTTGCCTTTGCTCGCTATGTCGACCCAGTCCAAGTAAAAGGACAGCTTTTTGCCATCTTCGTTATTACCGTCGCCGCCGCAGAAGCCGCCGTCGGATTGGCAATCGTTCTTTCCATCTACCGCAACACCTCCACAGTCGATATGGAACGTTTCAACTTGTTGAAGTGGTAATTTTTCCCAGAAAATTTTTCCAAAATTCTACCCATAGATTTCTGAAGGCGAACCGTTAACGGTTCGCTTCTCTTTTGAATGTGTGTGGCTTGAGCCCTGATGTCAGGCGGTGGGCGTATTTTTTCAGCGTTATATTTGAACTTTTTCCTTCGACTTTACGTACTCATTTATAGATACGCAGAAGTTGGGGAGATTCAAAAATGCCTGGTGAGCAAACATCAGAAAATTTGAAAATTACTTCCTCCGTAGAGGAGAAAGATCTCTTCTTCGCGCGTTTCTATGAACGTTTTCCCAACGATGCAGATCGTCTGGAAGTCATCTGTCGGGCTGCATCGCCCAACGGCATAAAGTGTAAGTGCGGCTCTCTAGTCACGAACAGAAAATATGGAGAACGCACCGCCCGATGTCACTCTTGTAGGAAAAAGGTGTCTGCCACAGCAGATACTTTCTTTCACGGTGTCAAAAAGGCGACTGCACACTGTTGTGCGATATTTGTGATTGGAGAAGGCTTAGCGATTAGCGCAAATGACTTTTCGAAGCGAGTGAAAGTAGCTACATCTAGTGGCTCTGTCATTCTTCACGAAGTTTCCGCTGCAATCGTCAACGTCATGAATGACGAGGTGGAAATGCTTTCTGCCATTCTATGCGAGCCGGTAGGAAAGCGCAGCAAAGAAACCCCTGCCCGAGAACATCCAAAAGCCGAACAAGCGGATGCCGAGAAACGAGCAGCAGAGCGCAGCAAGGCTGCATCGAGCGCAAGTCCGCAAGACCTTTTGCAACGAATGAGTGAATCAACTCAAAGCAAAAGCGCGATTCCGGAAAATGAAATTGAGAAGCAAATCTATGAACTGCTTTCTGCGCAGCCAACTCAATTTGATGCTCTTTGCAAACATTTCAAACTGCCGCAATCTGAGCTGTTGGCTGCTTTGACGATGCTGGAATTGTCCGGTTTTGTAAAAGCTCTATCTGGCAATCGTTTTGAGATTTTGAGAAAGGACGTTTCGAATTCAATTCAACAACCGAGTTTTCCAATCAGTACTAACAATAAAGAGGCAAAAATCTTCTTTCAATTCGTGTATAAGACCTTTCATAGAGTAAGCAGAAAATATCTGCAGCGTTATCTGGCTCGCTACTGGTGTTTTATCGATCGAAAGAGGTGGCAATTCGAGTCTTTGCTTGAGCTCTGTGGGCGGTCCGCCCGAAAAAGCTACGAACAATTGACGGGTTACGTGACACCTTTGTCGGTAAAAGTGGTCCTTTAAGGCTTCGCTTTAAGCCGTTTGTACAGTTCATCAGCTTCTTGTGTCCTGTTTAATTTATAGAGAAGACGCGCGTAGTCTTCCATCACTTTGCGTTGTTTCAAAGGAGCAATTGCCGCTGAATTTTTTCCGAGTTCGCAGGCGCGACTCAAAAGCGGATCAGCTTCTTTTAACCGTGCTGTGGTTGCATACATCGAAGCGAAATCGGCAAGGAGTAAATGCAATTCCGCCGCCTGAGCCGGATCACCTTCTATCGGCGGCAAAGCGGCTTTGAATGCAGCTTCGGCCTCTTTGTAATCGTGCAATTCGACTGCGCAATTAGCGACTGCATGCTGTGCTTTTGCTGCCTGAATGCTTTGCGCACCATATTTGCTTTCTTCCTGGGCGAGTTTACTCTTCAGCATCAACATCTTATCTTGAGCCTGTGCTTCCCGCTCTTGCAATTTGCGGTTGATGGCGGTGTCGACATCCAGTGGTCGCAATTGAGCGCCTCCGGATGAAATTTGATAGTCCCCTTTAGGCAAAGGCACACCGTTGAACTGCATTTTGTTGACGACATCTTTGTCTGGTCCGGCTTGAAATGTGTAAGAGACAGTCATCTTGTCACTTAAAGTCTCGGGAATGGGCGGATACGGTTGCGCCAAAGTGGCTGCTCGTACTCCGGCATCGTCAACAAGTTTATTTCCGGATGGCTTTGTAATATCGGCTTTCATAAGCTTGCCGGTTTTATCAACTGTGATTGCCACTGTCACCTGGTAATTTCTATCAACCTTAGGATTGCGCCAGCTGCTGTTGACCTTGCGGCTGAAGGCATTAATGTATGCTTCATTGTCAGCTTTTCGAGTTTGATTGCGATTGCCTGCATGAAAGGTGAAATTGAGCGTCATGCCGTCCTTGGACGCAGGAGGCATCGCAGGCAGCTGCCCAATCTCCTTCATCGATTCCACTGTGGAATCATCAAAAGCTTGATCTCCTGATGGCTCTTTTATGACCACGCTCGAGATTTTTCCGTCGGCAGAAATTGTCAGCGAAACAACCACTTTTTCAGCAGTTGTTTTTTCCGGCGCTTTCCAGGCTTGTTGGATTTTCGGACTGACTAATTTGATGTATGCATCAACTGGATCAGCTGCAGGCTTCGTCGCAGACGCCTTGTTAAAAGGTGTCTTTTGTTTGACTGGCGGCGCCGCAAAAGCCTGTGGGGCAATTAGCAGCAGGAGCATAATTGATGCGGTCGCAAAAGAAACTTTCAAAGGCGTATCTCAAACAATAATTACTTCGGAGCCGCAACTCATCTGGTATGACCCCTGCGATTCAGGTTGTTTGCGAAAGACAAGAAAGTCACCGTTGGTAAAATCTAATTTCAAATCTTCGTTTTGATTCATTTGAAAAGACATAATCTGCGTGTGCAAAAGTCTGAAAATTGCCGGATCTTGTAAGACATGCCCCGGACTCCAGATCTCGAACGGTTGGGCGCTTCCAGAGGCGTACTCAACCGGACAGTGAACTGAAATGAAGTCCGGATTTAACGTGAATACCAGTTCGTCTCGGCCAAAAGCAATTTGAAAAAGTTCCTGCCCTCTCAAATAGCCCAGATCCGCTGTACCTTGCTCGCCCATAAAGTTTCGCTATCTCGCTTGTTGATGACCACTGGCTTTGTGCTGTTCCATACTAACGTATTCTTTGCTCATCAGTTCATATGCGTTGTAGCGTACCTTTTCCAGCTCTACAGCTTTGTTGTAAATTGCCAGGGCCGTCTTTGCAAGCGGAATGTTGGTGCCTGAATCCGGACCGATCAACTCTTGCATTTCATCCAGCGATTTGTTTATCGCTCGCACATCTGCTTGCCAGGTCTTCCAGAGCGGATTGATTTTTGCCTCTATATCTGGTGGCACTGCTCTGCCGTTCGTGTCGACGTCATTAATATCATCGGTGAGAAGCTGAATAATCGGCTCCAGCGTATTCATATAAAAGATGAGCCAATCTTTTCTGGGCGGCATGTAGGCTTTTTTCTCTTTGAGCATTTCAGCATTGATTGTTGTCGGCGACACATGCAGTGCCTGATCGCCCGGTTTCACAACCACCCTGGTCGCTTCTAAAAACAGATTGACGGCCTGCTGTTTTACCTGACCGATGCTCAGGCGAGTATCTCTCAAATCGGTAAGCATCTCTTCGGGCAAGAGCTGCTGCTTATCGTCAACAGTCCTGCGTCTGAGAATCATCTGATGCTCGCTCGAGCGAGCCGCCGATTTCGATGGAGCAGCAGTCTCGTCGCCTGCTGCCATTGCGCATTTCTGCCCTGCTGAAAAGAGCGCAG
>PNLN01000218.1 GCA_013823055.1 Cyanobacteria bacterium DS2.3.42 | reverse complement strand
GGGGCTCCAGTGACACCACCTGATACAGGCAAAATTTTGAAGACCGGGTAACCAGAGACAGTGCCTGTCATTTGGAAGTGGTAACCATCCGTTTTCAGGTGCTGATTCAGCGCTGCTACTAATTCCTTTTGTGGTTCATCCCTTCTAGCATTCGGGGATACTGTCGCTTCCAAGAAAAGAAAGAACAGCGTTCGAGAGCAACCAATGATGTCTAATTGGTCGAGCAAATAAGAAGTGGACCAATCTTCTGGATTCCTGATGCAGTGCTGATAGACTGATTCTTCCAGGGTTCGCATCGGATACGGACTAGGCAAGCTCGCTAGCGGCCAAAGTTTGTTCAATTCTTCAACCAAATGCAAATCGCCGAAAAGAGCGTAGTTATCCAATATATTTACCAGCGCTCGCCGAGTTAGATCTGAGATTTGAAGGCCGTTTTGGTCCTTCAATTTTCGGATGAATTCTAAAAGTTCGAAATTGGGAAACCTTTCTTCAATCTCAGTCGCCAAAGCAAGTAGCCTTGCCTCTGGCTGATTCTCTATTCGTTTACGGACATACATTTTTTTGCTGCTGTGAGCGTCGCTTGCATCACCGGTTTCCAATCCCAGAGACACACAAAACTCAGGTAGGTCATATGCTTTCACATTTGCTTGAAGGTGCTCTGCCAACCGGAGGCACAGTCTCATTTTTTCAGAGTTATTCAAAATCCTTCCTTGGACAAGCTATACGTCGGACTCAGCATCACACTCGGCGTCGATTCGGCGCGCCTCTTCCCAGTCATTTGTACACTCTTTAACTTCGAAGCCGTCAGTTGTCCACCTTATGGTGCCATTGTTGATGGACTCAAATTGAGTACCCATAGTGTATTCATATTGATTGCTTTCAATTTCGATCACTAACTCGCCGTCTTCGTCGAGTTTAATTCCATGAACGTCTACCGTGTCCCATGGCAAGTCTTCAACACTAGCCCATGAACGCACCGCTTCCAGGAGAGGCTCTGTCTCGCCGATTGAAACTGTAAGCTCATAATTTCCTAAACTGACAGCCGTGAAAATATGCTCTGGCAATTCGCTTTCGATATCTACCGATTCAGAGTGCAAAAGCTTTTCCAGGCACTTCCACATGACCAATGGATCGGTGGTAGATTTCAAAAATCTCAACGACAACTCCAAGCTATCGTCGCTATCCATCAGATTCAAACTCTCCAGAAAGCACTCCAGGATTTGTTCTGCTGCATCGCTTCGCTCGGCGCTTTTGGGGAAAAATCGAGCAATGGTGAATTTGAAAACATCGTCCTGGCCATTTAGCAAAATTTCTCGCAGATCATCAGGCTGCCAAACGTTGGCTACTAAGCCTTCTCTGGCCGCAATCTCGCGAACCGAAGTTACGAGATCGTCAGTAGGCTGTACCGTTGTCACCAGCAGATAGGCGTTGCAGCCATGCTGTTTGGCGCGATTTGAAAAATTATCTAAGTCGCCGAATTTAAGCTGTTTACCACTCTTCGCTTTATCCTTGCAACTGACAAGTATTTTCGAATCTAAGTGAAGACCGTGCGCGATTTCGTTTGAGGTGGTGAAAAACAGATCACGCCCTTGATCTGCGCCTGATCCGCCTTGTTCTACCCTATATTTGAGACCTCTGCCAATGGCGCAGACAAGATGCTGTAGCCCGAGACCCTTAGTTTCTTCTCTTTCGGATAGCTCGGAAAAATCAATGTGCGTGATTGGCACCAGCAACCCTCCACCATTTACGACAGTTCATCAAGATTTGCAGCTCCTAAAATCAAAAATTTCACAGTGTTTACTTCGGAAATAGTTTCTTGTAGTTAGGCAACGAGACGCATTCCGTTGCCCGTTGCGTTCCTATCAATGAGATGACATCGCTCACACGCGATTCAGGAATTCGCATGCGACCTTCTTTGAGCGCAAGGTATATCGCATCTGCATCGCTTGGACTACCGAGCGCCATCACCGCCTTTGGGTGGCGAAGTAAATCTAACGACCAGCCAGGTTCGAGCATAGCTTGGCGTTCGGTCGCCTTTGCCCTACCCTTTCTTTCATCAATAAATGGAAAAAACTGGCGGGTTATCGACAATGCAATCGTGGCCGATTCTCCGTCATCGAGAGTAGTGATCAAAGATTCGTATTCCAGGTATTCTGGATCAGTTAATTCGCTCAGTTGGACTAAATGGGACGTGACGAGGTCGTCTAGAAATGCGCGTTCAATAGTGCCTGGTTTTAGCTCGTCAGCAGCTATCTGAGCAATAATGATTGGGTTTGGCACTGCAGTAACTATCTGTTTGCCAAATGTACACGCCTGCAAATTGACTATGATGCTTGTGTCAAACGCGAGGGGAAGCGCTTGGTTACTAATTATGCTTGAGAAGTTCATTGCTTTCTTCATCCTCAAGCTCAATTTCGTCAATCACCGAGCGCAGCTCTATACGGTTCAATTGCAAGAGTTCTGCCAATTGTCCTTCGGACAGTAAGTCCTGCTTCCACGCATTGTGAGCCATCAGACTCATACGATGTGAAAGTGGTCGATCAGCATCAAGTTTTGCCGGATCGGCTCTATGTGCTGCTTCGCCTAAGACTTCTTCAGCTTGCTTGTCGGTGATTCCACCATTTTCCTGGAAATAATTCCACGAGCCATTAGGGATTAAGCCCAGTTCTTCAAGCCTGCGCACACAGGCTTCGCGCGAAATGCTGTACTGGTTCGCAAGCAAAATCACCAGGCGCCTTGGCAGCTTTCCTGGTACTGCAGCTGCCTTGAGTATCTCAAAACTTCTTTTGAAACTTTCCGCAGGAGTAAGGAAGGCTCTCCCGAAGGCGTTTGCATACTTTTCGTCCCTCGATAGAAATTTCTCGTCTAGCTCTAGGACTTCTGGATTTTGCCGAGTACCAATAAAGTGCCCTAGTTCGTGCGCTGCTGACTGAACTCTCCTTTGATAAGGGTGATTAGCATTAATGAGTATGCAAGCTCCAACCTCTTCGTCGAAAGTGAATAGCCCTGCGACTTTTGACTTTGATGATAGTCGACGCTGATACAGCCGGATGCCCAAAGTGATTTCGATCAGCGAGAATATATCGACAATAGGACCCGGGCCCAAACCTAAGAATTGCCGGAATTCTTGAGAGTGTTTCTCCGCAAGCGCGACTACATCGCCTTGCGAGATGCCACGTTCGGGAAAATAATTGCGCTCTCGTTTTATCCCTAGAATGTTTTCTAACTCAACATCTGCCTTCACTAAATTATTCAAGAGCTGCGCTGCTTCAAGCGTATAGGCATCTTCGTTCTCGCGCATTTTGCGGAACCGAGGCAGAAGATCCGTGTGCACAGCGTCTCTTCGCAATATAGCGTTAACCGACGTGCCATATTTCCGCGCTAGTACCTGCAATTCTTGGATGCGCACACGCCGCGCTCCTTGCTCAATTGATACAAGCGTTGGGCGCGAAACCTCGATCATTTGCGCGGCTTCGTCTTGCTTTATGTTGGCATTCTCTCGTGCTAGCTTTAAGCGCTTTCCTAGCTCCTGAGAAGTGATTTCATTTAAATCAACCATGGTTTCCTCCACCCGTCCAATTGTGTAAGAAGCTCTGTTTTCCTTGCGCAGCTAGAAAGGTCTGCCATTCCATTGCGTGCTGAGACAACAGTGTCCTCAACTTAGTGAGAGTTTCTGTCTCTGCCTCACCAAGCGCTTCGGCAATTTCCAGGGCGTATATCCGAAGCTCTTCGTCCGACCAATCCGCCATGCTTGCCATATGCTGGAAGTGGCGAGTGCCGGCAATTCCGTACTCAATCATATTGTCGCGATCGTCCGGGTCGGCTACTTTTGCCATCGCGTCGTACACATTAAAAGCCGTCAAATTTTCGATGACATAAGTTCCGTGTGCCTCAACTACTCCCGCTGTATGAAGACTGAAGCGTCGCAACAGGCAGGCAGCGCATAACCCACACTGCCTTCTGGACCCACCGACATTGACCACGTGCCTTGTTTGCCAGCATGACCTGGTGTCAATTAAATCTGCTTTGCTACGGTTTGGTAGCTGCAGAAATGCTGACAGCGTCTGCCCTTTCGTCGACCACAAGCGTGGCTGTTCAAAGTTCACTTGGTGATCTAGAAGGTTTTCTATAAACTTCTCCATCAGGCGAAAATACTTCGGATGATTTCTGTAGTCCGCATACAGCCTATGCAGGGGGAGCATTGCTGGGCCCAAAGCGCCTTGACCACTTTCTGGTACCACAATTCTGTTGATGTTCCTGATATCAGCGGCAATCGCGGTCATTGCGGCGAACTGGAAGCCACGTGAGCGAAAGCTGCTTTCTCTTGGCGTACCATTCTTCACAGTGAACGGGATTTCCGCAAAAAGGTTCTCTCCGTGCCTGGGCTCTTGCCGTTTGTTGGCCACTCTGATACAGAGAGCTTCGTTATGGTCACCACATAGAGCCGCAACCGCCCGCGAATCGAGCCCCTCGCTGTACGGGATAGCGAAGGTTTTTACACCACGCACATCTAGGCGCATTTGGCGCCACCGGCTAACATCTACGTTGTTTGCCTGAACAAAATCGAAACTCCAGCTGTCACCCGTTAATAACTTAAGAGCTCGTTTAAGGCTTCTTTGCACAGAATTCGACAACCAATTCTCAAGCTCGATTACCGGCATGGTGATATGTAAATACCGATGCCAGTCAGAAGTTCGCTTCCAGTGCCTGTCGGCGTATTCGACGGCTGCACAGAGAAGGAGCAAGTCGTAGTGCACAGGGCGGCAACCGCCTTCTGCTAGCGCGTCTAGAACCTCAGTCCGAAAACAAATTTCTTCTTCAACGTGGATTGCTACGGAGCCGTCTTCGCTTGCCGTCTGCCTGGGTTCGAGTATGCGCAAGTGCGATCTAGTTTTTTCTGCAATCATATTGATGGCCCATCATCGAGTCCGGTTCTTTTGGCAAAAGCGGCTCTTGGAGCCGTTTTGTTGGTTAGCACATCATCACGTAACCGTGAAACACTAATGCTATTCATCGTTTCATCGAGTCTCGTTATGACTGTCGCAAACCTGTCAGATGGAAGGTCGCCTCGGTCTCTAACGAGCAAAGATTCTTCGTACATGCGATTTCGTGCGCTGTACATCTCCTTCTTAATGGTGTTGTCAAGGGCGCATTCGAACGCCATGTTGGTATCCATGGGCCGAGAGAGATTGGAGGATAGAAACAGCTGCAGAGTATTGGCCAAAGGCGAAGTCGGGTGTTTATCGAAAATATCTTCGACTGCCGATCTAGGACTTCCTTCCGGTAAATTATTCAAACGGCTGGCCAGGTCATGGACTAGAGCCCTAAACTCTTTAGGCAAATCCTTGCTTAGTGCGCGCTCGGTTCGCTCGGTCCGCTCGCCGGGGCTCACCGCGTCGTTCTCTAAGGCATTGCCAACTTTTTTCCATCGGGCAGTCAGGGCAGCGTTTTTAAATGGTCCGTCCGTCACGTTCCAAAACTCCGTTTGTCAGGTTGATAGCATCATAACCTGACAAAGTTGGATTTGTCAATCAAATATCTGACATTGCCTCGAAGTGCCGTTGGGGCATCTTTTGCGAGCGGATACTTCAGCCGGACTGACCGATTTTAAATCTACATATGCCGAATTCCCAGAGAACAATTATAGAAAGGGTTGCTGCTTGGCGCTCATTATCTCTTGAAAATTAATGCTGAAAGCTGGTCTAGGCTTGCCTTACGGTTGCTCCGGCGGACCCCAGTTGCGCTCGATGGGCGAGCGGGCGCCAGCCCGTTAATTTGCCTGATACTGTCCAGTATCGGGCATTCTTGTTTTAAATATGCCTGATATTGGGAGGGCTGCCCATGGTTTAAGCAGCTAAAATATGCCTGATATTAGGAGCGAGGTTTCGGCAATGAGAAAAGGGTCTGTTGAGGAAAATGATGACGCGAGGTTGTCGCTGCCGACACTTCCCGACGCTCAGGCATTGCTTAAGGTCTTAGAGCAGTTTGAAGCCTACCGCAAGGCGCTCAAAAAACAGCCGCTGTCTCCTCACACCCGGAGAGCCTATGAAACGCGATTGCAGCACTTCCTGGGGTTTCTGGGCAGTCGTTTAGAAGAGTATCCGGAGGCGCTTACCAACAATCATGCCCGGGACTACGTTGCTCGCGATTACAAGCAATATTTGAAAGTCTCGATTAAGAGCAGTCCACAAACGGTCAATGCCTATCTGACCGCCATCGATTCTTTCTACACATTTCTGGGCCTCGGAAAAGCAAAAGCTACCCGAGAAGAGCTTCCGAACTTGGCTCCCCAGGCTCTGACGGCAAAAGAGCACAAGGAATTTCTGAGGGCCGTCGAGCGCTGTAAACGCCCACGCGATCGAGCAATAGCAACATTGCTTTTGAATACCGCCTTGCGCATCAGTGAATGCAAAGACTTGAATCTGGACGATGTTCTTTTCACTGAGCGTAAGGGACTTTTAAAAATTAGAAACGGCAAAGGCGCAGCCTACAGAGAAGTCCCTCTAAACTCGGCTTCTCGGTGCGCTTTGCAAGAGTGGCTTATTGAGCGCAAATCTAAGTTTCCAAAGTCGAGAGACGACGCTTTCTTTTTGTCGAATCGCGGCAGCCGGCTATCAACAGACGGCATAGACCATACCGTCCGAAGAATAGCCGAGAGCGCCGGTCTTCAAGGCGTTTCAAGTCACACGCTACGACATACGTGTCTGACCAATTTAATACGTCACGGCGCCGACGTGGTTCTTGTGGCGCAAATCGGTGGACATAAAAAATTGGAAACGACGATGAGATATAGCCTGGCCACACATTCAGACAGAGAGGAAGCACTTGAACAATTACCCTCGAACAGAATCGGAGGGCAATGCTAATGAAAAAAGCAAAGAGGGTGATGTCCGAAAGTAAGACAGTTAGCGAGTCCAGTTCTCTCGGTCTCAGCGACGCTTCTTTGAAGATACTTGCATGCGACATCAATTCCAGAGCACAGAAGGCCCCAGGAATAAGCGACTTAATGCCGTTCTTTCGACAAATGGAACAGGATACGAACGCTCTGATCATTTGGTTTGATAGTGCCGGACAAGATGTCGTGCAAGCGTTTGCTGACGCGGAAAGAAATTGCTGTCAGCAACTTTCCTGGAAACTAGAATCAAAAAATGAAATGATTCGGCTGATTGTCAGCGGAACACCAGAGCAAGTTCAAACGTTGAAGGAATGGTTCGTCTGATTATGGATATTCTAACTCTTTACGGCTTGGCGTCTGTCTCATTGATGCTTCTGTTTTACGCATTAGAGGCACGAGCAGCTCTCTTTGTTTTGCTCTTTGCGGTATCGTGCGTGATGGCATCGGCGTATGGATTTCTGCAAGGCGCGTGGCCTTTTGGAATGGTAGAAGCTATTTGGTCCATTGTCGCAGTGCGACGTTGGTGGCTCCGTAGGCTGAAGGAAAAAGCTCCTTAACGTCCCGGATTATTCAGTCGGGGCGCTAAACCACTTCTTGTACCAGGGTTTTTTTAGGTCGGAAACGGTCTGGGTGAGGGCTTCCTTTTCATTCTTCAAAGCCTCGATTTCTTCTTTGGCCTGGCGCTCTGCATCGGCTAGAGCCTGTTCCAACTCCTCGGCGCGCAGCTTGGCCGCCGTTGCTTCTGCTTCCAGCAACTCCGCCTTTTCGGCCCGCGCTTGAAAGTCCGGCAATAGCTTTATCTGCTCTTGCTGGTCCTGCAACTTGCCCTCGGTATATCCGAGCCGCCAATTCGCCGCTTGGAGTTGTTTTTCCTTTTCATTCAACGCCTCATCTCTGGCCTTGAGTTGCTCGGCCAGCGGCTTCATCATTTCTTCTGCGATGACGCGCATGCGGCTGCGCTCGGCTTCAATCCACTCACGGCGCATGTCTTCTTCGGATTTTTCTTCGAAGACAGCTTCTGCGTCGATCGCTTCTTCTAATGGTCCAAAGTCAATTTGTTCCGTCTGTGAGCCGGTTTTATCCCTAGCCTCTTCGCCTACTTCATCTTCGCTATCGACATCTTTTAGCTTTAGATTCTGACTTATTTCTTTGGTTGGATAGATACGCCACTCATTCACGCCATATGGATTGGGCTTTTGAACACCATTGAGAGTGCCATTGTGCAGTCGAGAGATGATGGCCCTGTCGCCTATCCCGAGTGCCTTGGCGGCTTCTTTGACAGAGACGGTTCGCATGAGTTGACTCCATATCTAGTAGCGCTCTGGCGCATATATCGGCGAGGAAAATCAGTATCATTATAAGCAGAAATACCATTTTATTGCACTAAAAAGTGCGGCAAAATTTCCGCGCGTCGTTTCCTCGGCCCAGCAAAAGCCCTAATTGGCGCAGGTTACGGCGTTTCTTCGTTTCCGCAGTACCAGATCCGCGCTGCCACCACGGCCGGGGACTAGCCGATTCCTAGTGGTGGCGTACTTGGTTGCATGATTTATCAGACGACATTCTAAGACCACGACTAATTTTGCTCCTCCTAGTTTCCTTATCCTCTTTTTTTCCTCCAAAAATCTCGGCTCCTGACACCAATTCGGGCGCGGAAAAGGTTCCGAGCTACCTTTACCTACCTTCGGCAATACTGCGGAAGTGCGGAAAATCATTTCCGGGCAAATTCCGCGCTGAGGCGCTGGCGATAAACTGGGGACAATGGTGGCAAGCCCGCTAATCTAAGCTGATTGGCAGTTTGCGCATTTCCGGGCTTGAAGTTTTGTCCCCGGAAATTCAGAGATTCGATTTCTTTGCCCAAGAAATATCAATTTCCGGGTTGCGGAAATATATTATTCTGATATCGTTAGTGGTGCCACTAAGTATTCAGCTAGAAAGTCCGAAACTTGCAATCTGTCAGCAATAAGAGCCCGGAAGTTAGTCCAAATTCAATTTCCGCGTTTATCAGAAGCACCATTCAATATATTTTGCCGCGATTCGGAAATCATTCCGCAGCTCGGAAAAGTAATAGATCAAAAATAGATCACTACTACCCGTACATCGCCAACTGTACCTCAATACCGCTCCCTTGCCGAAACCCCGGAAATTTCCGCGATACCCGAGAGCCCTTTAAATACAGGATCTCAGGATCTAAAGAGTTGATCCTTCAATTAGCACCTTATATAGTGTCAACGATCGCTTCTTGGCAATATGTCTAAAGATATGTCGATCGAATATTGGAGCCCATTCGCCCGAAGTAAAGTTCAAAGCAGCTGATAACAATTCGACCCGTTCCAATCAAGTCAAATCTCCTAGAAAGAGAGCGCGAAAATTACTACTTTTATAGATTGTGCAAAGGAGCCCGCTCCGGCACAAGATCACTTTGATAGTGTGGAGCTGAACAAGCGCTTTCTGTCTCTTTTTTCGCAGAGATTCGGCTCGGCAATTCGTAGGCCAGGCGCCTCTAATTGGCGCTCAATGAGCCAATTTCACCGTCTCAATGATAATGAAATTGCAGAATCAATTTCTGTGGAAGCAAAGACTTTGCGCGCATGTCTTTTGGATAAGCGCTCAACATACCTGGTGCTTACAGTCCCGTCAGCCTCACCTTTCCGTGCTTCAGAAAAGCTAATTCCCCTCCTCGGAAATCTCTCAAGGATTGGGATGATACCTAGACTCTATAGGGCGCCCGACTCTGAAGACGTACAGATCTACATAGCTTTTTCCGCGCCTGTGAAAACCGAGGAAATGAGCAGAAAAATTTCAGACTTTCTCGATAATTGCGGCTTTGAACAAGAAAGTGACGCGATTGTCCTTCACTCCTGCGAAAGACCTTTTGCACTGCCTCTCCAGCCAGGCTTCGCATGGATGAATGAATCAATTGCTCCGAAAGTGCGGAGGGAAGAAATATCGTTGCCGGCGGCAATCGCTATGTTCCTTCGCGATTTGGAGAATTCAGCTGTCTGTCCACAACAAATTGAATCAGCGCTTGAAGCCGAGTCGCAGTTATGTTTTCAGCCTGAAATCTTGAGTTGCTCGGAAGATATAGCGATCGCTGAATCAACGAGCAATTTGACTTGCGAAGCAGAACCCGAGTTAGAGACTGCAATAAACCATCTTTCGGAATTTCAGACAACCGAAGAAATTTCAGTCGATTGTTCAATGTCGGCGGCGCAGCAAATTGTCGAATTTCAAGCACAGGAAGCTGTGATCGATAAGTTGGCCAGCATGCAATTACTGCTTTTTCCAACCTACAGGCCGCCAGAAAC
>PNLN01000158.1 GCA_013823055.1 Cyanobacteria bacterium DS2.3.42 | reverse complement strand
TGAAGCGACAAAACTCTATCTGAGCCTTGCACCAAAAACTGAGACGTTGATGATGCAAGTTGAAGCACTGGAAAAATTTGCGACACGTTTCCCCATTTTTATTGTCACCGGGCGAACACGCGGAGAATATGATCCTGTTTGGGCGGAGCGTCTGAATCCATTATTTAAGCGTGTTTACTGCCTAGATGATATTGCCGGATTGGGGGCGAAACCATCGCCCGATTACATAAGTCGCAATCTCAAAGATTTTGATTTGAAGTATGGAGTTTATGTAGGAAATTCTGTAGATGACATGCAAGCGGCGCTTGCGGCGGGCATCGACCGCATCGCAATAACAACTTCAGCTTCCGATGCCGCACTAAAGGAAGCTGGTGCCCAATTGATAATCAACAATATGAGCGAACTAGAAAAGGTGTTTCAAATATGAAAAGCGCTGTACAAAACGAGCAGAATGTTGATGACGCAGACGGTGCCAACGCCAGAAAGCGCACGGCATCTGTTACACGCAAGACTAAGGAGACTGATATTTCCATTCGTATCGACCTCGATACTCCCGGTGAAGTTTCCATCAAAACCTCGCTGCCGTTCTTTTCGCATATGCTTGAGGCATTTGCAGTGCATGGCAGGTTTAGCCTCGTCGTCGATGCGACAGGCGATATTGAAGTCGATCCGCATCACCTGATCGAAGATACTGGCATCGTTCTTGGCGAGACCATTTTCAAGGCGCTTGGCGGTTTCAAAGGCATTGAGCGGGCCGGATGTTTCACCTATCCTATGGACGGCAGCCTGGTGCTGGTTGCAATCGATATATGCGGGCGCCGCAATTTGAGCTGGAAATTGCAGTTCGGCAACTTCCAGGTCGGTCATCTCGATCCGAATCTTTTCCGCGAGTTCTACAAAGGCTTCGTCGATGGACTGCGCTCCACGCTACATGTGAAAATGCTGGAAAGCGACAACGACCACCACGTGATCGAGGCGTCGTTCAAAGCGCTGGCTCGCGCTTTGCGGCAGGCAATCACGCCTTTGCCCGGCAATGAATATTTGAGCACCAAAGGAGTCCTTGATGAAAACTGAAGTCGACCTGGTCGACGTGGCTGGTGGAAATCTGGGCAGTGTCAGACGCTGTCTCGACCGGCTGGCGGTCCCGTACAATCTGGTCAATCCCAGCAATCCACCGGATGGAACGCGACCGATCATTTTGCCGGGCGTGGGAAATTTTGGTGCGGTCATGGAGAATTTGCAGAAGGATGGTTTTGACAGACTAGTGAAAAATCTTGTTGCCGGTGGTACTCCTTATTTGGGAATCTGTGTCGGCATGCAGATTCTATTCGACTGGGGTGAAGAGTCGGATAGCGCAGGGCTAGGACTTCTCTCCGGAAAAGTTGTGAAATTCACGCAAGGAAAAATTCCACAGATAGGTTGGAATCGGATCGAATGCGCTGACGCGCAGCAAACTACAAGTAAGCCATGGCCGGCGGGTTATGTTTACTTCGTCAACTCTTATGTTGCGCAGCCGGACAACAGTCAAGACATTCTCTACGTCGCTGATTATTTCGGAAATTTTTGCGCAGCGGTCCGCCGCGGAAACATTTGTGCTTTTCAATTTCACCCGGAGAAAAGTGGTCCATTTGGTCAAACTCTTTTGACGCGTTGGCTGGAAAGTGTGTCAGTTGGTGGGGCAAACAATTTGAAGAAGAGCGACGAAGACGGTCGGGTCGCTCGCCTTTCAGGTGGTGGAAAATGTTGACCAAACGAATCATTCCCTGCCTGGATGTTAGAGACGGGCGCACCGTAAAAGGTGTCAATTTCACGAATCTGAGAGATATGGGTTGCCCGGTCGAACTTGGACTGATGTATGAAAGTCAGGGCGCCGATGAGCTTATGTTCCTCGATATCACCGCTTCTGTTGAAGGACGCGCGGCAATGTTGGAGTTTGTTGAACGCGTCGCCGACACGCTTTCAATACCCTTTACCGTCGGCGGTGGGGTCAGTTCCCGAGAGAATGTTACTGACTTATTGAACGCTGGCGCCGACAAAGTATCAATGAATACAGCGGCGGTCAATAGACCTGAGCTTATCAACGAAGTTTCGACCCAATTCGGCTCCCAATGTTGCGTCGTGGCAATTGATGCTAGAAAAAAGGATACCGGCGACGGTTGGGAAGTCTTGATCAAAGGTGGACGTGAAACCACTGGTTTGGACGCCCTTGCCTGGGCTGAAGAGTGTGCCAAACGCGGTGCCGGCGAAATCCTTTTGACTTCCTGGAATCGCGATGGGATGCAAAACGGATTTGACCTGGAGATGGTAAAAGCATTTTCCGAATCGTTGCCCATTCCTGTAATTGCTTCCGGTGGGGCGGCAAATCCGGAGAGTTTCGTTGAAGTGTTTCAAAAAGCTGGTGCCGATGCTGCACTGGCAGCAAGCATCTTCCACGACAAGTTGTACAGCATCGCTGACGTCAAGGAAGCGGTGAAAAGCGCAGGAATTAGCGTTAGAGATTGAACGAGTTAGAGTCAAAAAGTCAGAGCGTACGCAATCGACTAGTTACCAAACCTGGTGAAAAATGATCATACCCAGCATCGATATCATGAACGGAAAAGCAGTCCAGCTAAAGCAAGGCAAAGACCTTGTGTTGGAAAGTGAGCGATCGCCACTTGAGCTGGCGCGCGAGTTTAATCGCTTTGGCGAAATTGCCGTAATCGATCTGGATGCAGCTATGGGAAAGGGGGACAACCGCGCTCTGATTAGAGACATCTGCAAAGTTGCTGACGCTCGAGTGGGTGGTGGCATTCGCGATGCCGAGACGGGAAGAGAATACTTGAAGGCAGGTGCTAAAGCACTGATTTTTGGAACGGCGGCTGTGCCGGAGATTTTGAGCGAGTTTCCCTGCGAGAGAGTAATGGTGGCATTGGATCAAAGGGGCGGCAAGGTTGTCGACAAAGGTTGGACCAGTAGCACGGGAGAGACCGTCTGGGAGCGCGCCGAACGGTTGACGCCCTACTGCGGATCCTTTCTCACTACCTTTGTAGAGAACGAAGGTGGATTGGGCGGCATCGATATGCAAGCAGTTCGCGAAGCTAAGGAAAGATTGAAGAGGCCCGTCACCGTAGCTGGTGGCATAGCTGCAACTGATGAGGTTGTTGAGATTTCCAAGCTTGGTCTCGACGTGCAAGTTGGAATGGCGCTCTATACCGGTCGGATCGACTTAGCGCAGAGCGTTGTCGGCGCAGTGAAGTTCGACGGCAATGGTCTGGTGCCGATTGTGGTGCAGGATGTCAGCGGAAAAGTGCTCATGCTGGCATACGGCAATCAAGAGTCATTGAAGCGCGCGCTGACCGAAGGCAAAGGAATTTATTACAGCCGCTCTCGCCAGGAAATCTGGGAGAAAGGATTGACATCCGGAAGCGTTCAGGAATTGATTGCCTGTCGGCTTGATTGCGACAGAGATTCGGTTCTTTTCACTGTGAAACAGACGCAGGGCGCCTGCCATACAGGTTCTTACAGCTGTTTTGGAAGCGCTGCCGCACATCGTGGTTTTGCCATTGGAGATCTCTTCGAAACCCTGCGCCAGCGCAGGGATAACGCACCTGAAGGTTCCTACTCGGCAACACTGTTTAAAGACCGCGATAAACTGACCAAAAAGCTTATGGAAGAGGCATTTGAGGTGGTATCGTTTAAGTCTCGCGAAAATCTTCGTTGGGAAATTGCCGACTTGCTCTACTTTGTTAGCTTGCTGGCTGTCGATGAAGGTCTTGATTGGAAAGAAATCGAGCTTGAGCTTGGGGGACGCAGAAAATGATTCCGCTTTACAAGGGTGCCGATGCCATTGCCTGGCTGAAAAAAATGGCCAGTGGCGCAGGCTCCGATAGCGAATCCATACCAGCGCCGCCTCCTCTGACTGGGGCGTCTTCCAGCGGCCCGCCGATGGCGAGCAACAAAGGGAGCGGTACGTTTGGTGCTCTGAATATTCAGCAAGAAGTCGAGCAGATTATCAATCACGTTCGTCGCGACGGTGATGCAGCGATTACTCAATTAGCAAATCGCTTTGGCGACACTATTGCACCACCTTTGTTCATGGAACAAGAAGGAATTGAAGCACTGCCCGCGCAGCTTCCGAAGGACACTGTCAGAACTATAAATCTTGCAGCTGCGCGCATCCGAGCTTTTGCCGAAGCGACGCTGGCCGCTATTCGTCCTATTCACGTTTCTTACGAGCGTTTTGACACAGGTTTGAATTTCCGCCCTGTTTCGCGCGTTGCCTGCTATGTTCCTTCCGGTCGGTTTCCTCTTACTTCCACTGCGCTCATGACAGCGATCACTGCGAAAGTGGCTGGAGTCTCCGAAGTTTTTATCCTATCTCCTAATCTCACCGATGAGATTCTTTACGCCGGCACCGTTGCTGGTGTCACTGAATTTCACCAGATTGGTGGTGCGCAGGCTGTTGCTGCAGCCACGTTTGGAACCAAAACGATCAAAGCTGCCGACATGATTGTCGGACCAGGCAATGCTTACGTGACAGAGGCGAAACGGCAATTGCAGGGACGTATCGGCATTGATATGCTCGCCGGTCCCAGCGAAATTTGCATCATCGCCGACCACGGGAGCAATCCTTACTGGCTGGCTCTCGACCTGCTTTCGCAAGCGGAGCATGATCCCGATGCGCGGGCTTTTCTTCTCACTGATGATGAAGGAGTCGCCACTCAGGTTCTAGCTGAGCTGCCAAAAGTGCGCTCTGAGATTGCTCTACCGGACTTCATTGATGAAAGTTTGAGCAAGAGTGTCATTCTTGTCTTGCCGGATATTTTTTCTTGCATCGCGGCTGCTAACAGCATCGCGCCTGAGCACTTGCAGTTGCACGTGGCAAAGCCGGAGGACCTGCAGCCGCATTTGGTCAATTACGGCGCACTCTTTATTGGCTACAATGCCACAGTTCCAAATGGCGATTATGTCGCCGGGCCGAATCACACGCTACCTACAAATCGTTCGGCGCGTTTTGCCGGTGCACTTAATCCGCTTACTTTTTTAAGGGCGCAAACTTGGATTCGCGTTCGTGCCAATGCAGACGAATTGCATCAAGAAACAGAAGCATTTGCCAATCTCGAAGGCTTAAATGCACACGCCGCAGCTCCCCGGGCGCGTTACACACAAGGGCAGTGAATGATTGCCCGATAAGCGTTTTGAGAGTTTTTTCACGCTTTAGAATTCGTTGAACGGTCGTTTGATTACAGGAATGTAAGCTTCTCTCCGGTTTGTCTTTTTGCGATCGCGGGTAAGGAATATCTACCTAATCTCGCTCCAAATTTTTTCCAAATCACTTTCAATCCTTTTCTTACCAGGACAAAATAATCATGCAAAAGGCTCGAGCTTTGGCGTTGCTGTTGGTTTCTATTGGTTGCATTTCTCCGGCTCAATCTCAAGGAATGATGGAAGGTACTTTCGTCAGAGGTCTGGGCGCCGGCATGGGCGCCGGCCTGGCTGGCAGTATGGGCAAAGGCAAGGTTGTCCGGCGCACTTATGAGTCGATGCTTCAAGCTCAACAGGTGATGGTGGCGCAGACAAAACAAATTGAACAGTATGTTGCCACCGGCGTTCAACTCGAAGCCAAAAAGCAGTGGGCAAATGCCGAGCAATATTTCCAGGATGCGCTGAAGATGATTGCCAAACGAGATGGCCCCGGCAGTCAGAAGAGTGCCCCTGTGCTTGCACATCTGGCAAAAGTCACAAAGAATCAGAACAAACTGGACGAAGCAATCGGCTATCAAAAAACCGTAGTCGCATTCGCCAATGTTGCCAAAGCGCAGAATCCGGCGGCGGCAGTTCAAGCGCAGACCGATCTGGGGAGCATGTACATAGACAAAGGTCAGTACGCGAACGCCGAAGGTGTTTTGAAACAGTCGGCTGATATTGTTCGCCATGATCGCTCCGTCAGTTCTAAGACCTATTCCACGACGCTGCGAGTCTATGGTGAAGTGCTGAGAAAACTGAATAAGGATGCGGAGGCTGACTCAATTGATGCAGAACTGGCATCACAAGCGGAAACTAACGCCACTACCGCCACAGCACCAGGCGCACCAACCGGCGGCGCAACAACCGCGAATCCTGCACAAGTTACCTCGGCAGTTTCAGTGGCATCGCCAGCGGTGCCAGTAGAAAGTGCACCTGTTTCGGCAAGCATGCCTGTTTCAGCAACTTCTCCTGCTGCACTCAGTAGCGGTACCGCCGCTTCTTCAGCGACTGATCCGGCGACTTCGATAACGACAGGTGAGCCAAAGACTTCTGCATCTGCTGCACAACCCGAAGCACCAGTTGCTTCTACGGCGCCTGCAGCGCAACCTGATGCAGCACCTCCAAACCCGCCTGGTGCGTTATTGCCACCACCGACGGCGGACTGGCCGGTAATGGATTCTGATGGGAAAATCGTGTCTCAACCCAGCGCGCCTCCCGTAGAGACACCAGTTGTTTCCCCTGCATCCGATGCACCATCTGCTTCTCCTGCCGCTTCTCAAGCCGTTTCCAATACCCCTCCACCCTCGTCCAATCCTTCTAGTTCAGACTCTCCAACTGCACCGACTCAGTCAGTTTCCGACCCCGCAAGCAATGCACCGGCAGAAGCTGCGGGATCAGAAAAGACCGTGTCGAAGTAGGATCGAGGAATATGACAGACTCGACAAGCAGTCAGTGGGATGCAGCGGTCGCCTCAGCGCAAATTGATCCTCTTCTGTCCGAATTACCTGAGCAGTACGACCTCATGATGAAAGTGCGGGAAGGCGGCATGGGAGCGATTTACCGCGCGAAGAATCGCTACACCGGCGCCAACTTTGCTATCAAGATTTTGCTGCCGAAGTATGCTGCCGATGAGGACATGCGTCAGCGTTTCATCACAGAGGCGAAGGCGGCAAGTGCACTCAAACACACGGGTATTTGCCAGGTGCGCGACTTCGGCATCACTAAAAGCAGAATGCCCTTTCTCGTCATGGACTGGCTCGACGGAGTCACATTACATGAGCGGGTGGAAACGAAAGGACCAATGTCTGAGCGTGAAGCCATTGCGATTTTCATTCAAATTGCAGCTGCTATCGGCAGCGCTCATAAGGCCCGGGTGGTTCACCGCGATCTGAAACCGGAGCATGTAGTGCTCTGCAAGGATGAAGCTCACGATGCTGACGATGTGCGCATCGTCGATTTTGGAATCGCCAAGCTCATTCACGATGAAAGCGCACCGGCTCCCAAAGAAGGATTGACCATGGACGGTATGGTCATCGGCACTCCTCTGTACATGAGCCCGCAGCAAATCAAAGGCTTGAAAATCGACGGTGCTACCGATGTCTATTCACTCGGATGTTTGATGTATTTCACCGTATCAGGAGTGCCGCCGTTCGAGGGCGACACTTACATGGACGTGATGTACAAGCACGTTAATAATCCACCGCCGCCATTTCCATCTCTGGTCAAAGTTTCCGATGACATGACGGCAATCATCTTCAGGGCGATGGAGAAAGAGCCGAAAGATCGCTACAAAACAATGGATGAGGTCATTGCTGACCTGAAGAAGCTTACAAAAGGCGTTAGTGTTGAGAGAAAAATGCTTTCGCACGATCGGGCCAAACAGAAACAGAAGTGGATAACCGTTGCTTATTTCGTGATTGGTTTTGTGGCAATGTATTTGCTCTCCGTGTTTCTCCAAAATGCTTTTGACGCTGCCGATTCAAAGGCTCCGGCTGCGAAATCGCCGCAGTCCGGCACCACCAAATAACAGCCAAATTGCCTCTGTGAACTTTCAAAAGAGCCAACCCGTGGGCTATTGCGCCCATGGTAATTACCCCATTCACAAGGCTGGAAATCCTCCTATTATTGAGATAGCTTCCTGCGACAACGTGCAAATCCGCAAGGCAATCTCTTGATTGACGGAAAGAATCGCGCGGCTGCGTAAGAGGCAATCACATCTCGTGGTTGATGACGAAGTAAACCACACTGTGCGGGACTTTGATGGGACATTTGGGAAGAGTTGTTGAAACTGACGTGCCTCAACCGGCAGAGGCAGTTGCCAACGCGCCTGAAGCTTCGAATTCCTTCTTCCAAGACGCTTATGAGTTCGTTGAAAACCACCCGATTGCCTCGGCTGCTACTGTTGGCGTGCTCAGTGCCGGTGCTTTTGCAGCTTCCCGGTACATCCCATACGCGATGACCCAACGCGCTTTAGCAGCCGCCGCCAAAACATTAAATCCTGAGGACGTGCGAATCATTCCTCTCACGGCTGAAAATCTGCCTAAGGCAATCGAGGCGGGCAAAGACGGATTTCGCTATGGAATGGGCTTCCTCAATCCGGCAGCTGACTTCAAGGCGTCTTTGACTCCTATGTTGACTAAAATGCATGCCGGTCAAAGAGAGATGAATGCTCGTTATTTTCTAGCTGTAGACAAGGAAAATCGGGTTTTAGGTACAACAGGCCTGTATCAAACCGCCAAAGACCAGGGTGAAGCCCTCTGGGTGGGTTGGATGAGCGTACGCCCGGCATTCCGCGGCAAGGGAGTTGGGCAAAAATTGGTTGATTTTTCGATTGACGAAGCGAAGAAGCAAAACGTTGATTATTTGAGACTCTACACCAGCACTTACAAGGGCGAGCGCGCTGCGCAACCGCTTTATGAGAAAGCCGGATTCAAGGTTGTTGGTGAGATGAAGCACGAACTGCCGATTCCAGGCTTGAAATACTTATTTAGAGAATTACCGCTGAAACCTGTAAAGGCTGCATCAGCTTGAGTTTTGTCATTTGTGTTTTGTAAATGGTTTCGACTTGGTTGGGGAACCTTGTGCACCCATGCATTTGGGGAACTTGAGCCCGCTTGTCGCGGTCAAACCTCTGGAAGAACTGCAACAAATGCGCCATCGGCGCAGCTTGAAAATGAGAGGTTAACCTGATGGCTAAGAAGAGAAAAGAAGACGACAAAAATAGAAAAGCGCAGGCCGATCATGAGCGTCTTGAGGAAGTTACAGATGCAGGCGACATCGGCGACGAACAGTGTCCAGCCGGCGAAGTTAAAACCGACAAAGCGGCTTGGAATTACAAAGCCGATAAAGTGAAAAAAGATGAGACTCCAGACGAATTGAAGGACTTCATCTCGTCATTCTAGGTGTCGAAATCTACATGCATTAAAATCATTCCCGTTTGTCGGCGAAGTGAAAGCAACTGTTGCGAAGTTTGCACAATTCAACAGTGAATTGAGACTTGCCCTCACCTAGAATCAAGTTTTCCATGCAGGGGATTGATTATGGGCGAATGGCGCGGTCCGGGAACGTTGTTTGTTCGCTGGCAATCTCTTTCTCGCATCTATTCACTGGTTGCTTTTATGATGGTCGCCTGGTGTCCCCTGGCGCTCATTTCCATACGTCCATTGGAATGTGTGCTTGTGCTGTTGATTTGCGCGAGAGTGTTTTACCAGATCGGCAAACATTTTTCAGAGTCGGCAAGCTTGGCGATGATTGGCGCTATAGGAGAAGATGATGTTGCTGCCGTTTTGCAGAAATTACCTTCAGCTTGGAAGGTTGAGAGAAATATTCCTGTCGAGAGCGGCGGAGATATTGATTTTCTGGTGACCTCTCCGGAAAACACAATTTTTGTGCTTGATGCCAAAGCTCATTCCGGAACTGTTGTGTATGACGGTGTGCGTCTCTCACGCAAAGTCAAAGGCAAGCGTGTTCCATTTGAAAAGGACATTTTGTCGAAAGTGAAACAGCAAGCAGTTCAAATCAGAACAGAAAGAAAGCTGCCGTTTGTAAATCCAGTATTGGTTTTTACGCGCGCAGAACTGCAGCTATCCTCAATGGATACTGCGTTGGTAAAGGTTCTAACGACTAAGGATTTGTTGTCACACTTGCTTTCATCTACCAAAGCCGGCAAACCCAAAATTGTTGTTCGATCTCATCTGCAATTGGTTGCCGACAAAAAAGTTCCGAAAAAAGTCAAGTCATTCAGCCAAGCTGACCAGATCAAGATGCTGGCAAAACAGTCTGGAATAGTGCCTCTTGAGCGAAGCTATTCAATAAGGCTACATGATTGCTGGAATTGTCATAATCGCATTTTTGTACTTGATTGGCCTAACCACAAAAAGTGGGACCCCCTGATGCCACCGCTGCCGGTGCCAAAGACCATTCAGCTAAGACATTCGCAAGTGACCGGCGAGGAACACTGGGCAAATACCTGTTTTCTCTGTGGGCAAATTCAAGGTGACTATTATATTTTTGAGGACTCATCGCCGTTTCAATGGTTTTCACCCAGAAAA
>PNLN01000265.1 GCA_013823055.1 Cyanobacteria bacterium DS2.3.42 | reverse complement strand
AGTTTTAACCGGAAGCCTGGTGTCCGAAAAGAGCGTCCCGAGCGGGGCGCTCTTTTCACATCTACACCTCGAGACGCAGCTGAGCGTCGACCCAGGCAGCGATTCGCGGTTGAGCAACAACCACAAAACCCCTCTTTTGTCCGCCAAATGACAATCTCGGGCTCTAATTAAACATAAGAGATCTCATTAAATGTCCAAGAATCAAGAAATCTGGGTAAAAACTATAAGCTTGCCCAAATATTTGAGCAAGCCGCCTGACCTTCACGCAAAGTATGCCCCCAGATAATTCCGAGCCAATGTCGTTTCGCCCGCACGTGTCGCGTTTTTCGCAACCGGACATGCCTGATGCGACAAATCAGGCGGAGATAAAAACGACCGCAGATGGGCAGGAGAAGCCGAAGCAGCAAGCCAGTCTCATTGAGGATTTCGGGCGTTCGCTGGTGCACACAGTCGCGCAAAATCCAGTCAATGCTCTTGTTCAGCCGATAGACCGCGCGTTTGGCACCAACATTCTGCCCAACGTTCAATTCATCGACGCGCCAGAAGCGGCAAAATTCGGCACTGCCAACTACTGGGCGCAGCAGGGCGGCGGTGCCATAGGCATGCTCGGCACATTCTGGGTAGCCGGAAAGGGCGTCAAGGCAATCACGCGCGCCGGGCAAACAGAAGCAATGCTTGCCAACACGCTTTCACGCCAGAGCCAAATTGGGCTGACGATGAAAGAAGCAACCTTGACCGGCTTCGCGCACGACTTTGCATTCCGCCCAGTCGAAGAAGGCGACACGAGAAATTACTTTGCGGCACGCCTCGCCAATGGTGTTACCGGCGGTGCAACGATGTTTACTCTCGCGGGTGTGGGCGTGGGGATGAAACAGCTGGGCGCCATGGCGAGCGTCGAAAGATCAGCGATGTTTCCGGTCGGGCAAAACACCGTCAGCAAGATGTTCGCGTCGTCCGCCGACAAACTAAAATTCGCTGCCCCCGTGCTGAAGAGCGAAATCGCGGCAGGGGTAGTATCTGCAGTACCGGCAGGTCTGGTCAGTGCAAATATGCACACCCTCTTCAAAGACGGCAGAATGGCGACCGGACGAGAGAATTTCGAATCGATGGTGACGATGGGGGTTATCGGAGCCGGATTTGGAGCGCATCAACAGTTCAGAGGCCGCTTTGAAAGCGGGCGGCAGAATTTCGAATGGTCTGCCAAAGAACCAATGGAGCACGGGCAGAACACTGCCGAATTCAAGGTCGTTGGCGGCGAAAGGGCGCTCACTGAAGCTATCGCCAAAGTCAAAAATGGCGATGGCGCCATGGTCAAAGTGCGCGAACATCTCGCAGAAGGCAGCGGCTGGCGACGATTGCTCGGCATGCAGCAGTATGGTCCGGAAAAGAACCTGTTCGTTCAGCACAACGATGCAACCAAAGGCATCAACTACGACGCCGCGCGCATGGCGGACATACTGGCGATTTGCAATCTCGATCCGGCCCTCCAGGGCAAAGCAGCAGTCACTGGTGAAAACGTGTCGTTGCGAGCGGGCAAAGATCGCTTGCGCATTTCGTCAGAACCGCAAGAAGTCAGAAAAGGTGAATCCAAACCGATTCCGCTCGGTGATCGAGCACAGAATTTCCACGACAACATGGTCAATCTGAATAGGCGTGCAGTCGCACATGGTGAGGAATCAAGCGTCCACGACATCGTCAGGCAGCAGCTCAGAGAAACCGGTCTGGAGGCGAAAGGCTGGCAATCGACTGTGACTGAAAAGAGCTCGCTTATGGACAGAGTGGGCGCCGACATTGTCATCTATAACGAGAAGACCGGGCAAATGTATATGCTCGATTGCACCGAGCAGTCGAAAAACCCGCCCGCTATCAGGAATTTAGGCATCATAGAAATTCAGAAGGCGTGGTTCCGCGCCAGTGGCAACGGACCGGAAATGCCGAGTTCATTCCCTAAAGAAGTCGGCCAAATCTTGCTGAAAGCAACAGGGGAATCGACTCTAAACCTCAAGGACATTCGACTGCCCAGCATCAAAGAAGCAAGCTCAGTCGACCAATTGACTGAAATGCGCATGTTTGTCCACGACCTCGAGCGCCTGCCCAGCGACCCCAGTTTCCGCGGCAACAAGAGCGAAGTGGAGCAGTACACCAAACTCCTCAAAGAGACGACACTCGACCACCTTGAGTGGACGGTGCACGGAACACCCAACAAAGAAGTAACCAGATCGGCTGTCGATGTGGCGAAGGACACAGTTGTCGACCACTTCCTCGGCAAGAAAGACGCATCATCGGCAAACCATGGCGACACCGATGTCTATATCAAACACGACAAACTGGAGCCCTCCAATCACGAGCTCCGATTCCGCTCGTCGCATGGCGATCGAATTCAAATTGGTTCGATGGAAGGGATTCTGGAGCAGGCCCGCAGAGAAATGTTGCCGCTCAGTTCTACTCGTGCAAAGCAGGTAGAAACAGCAGTGGAGGGTATCCGCAGCGACATAAAGATGCGCGAAGCGGTAGTCGAATCGATTCAAGAGAAACGGCAAAGGTCAGAGACCTGGGAAGAGTTGCAGTCGCTGAATGCAGAACTAAAGCTGGCAAAAGAAGATCACCGGGCTACGGTCGAAAGACTCAAACAATGGCAGCCGGAGAATTCAATAATTCAACGTTTGAAAAAAGCCGGAAGAACTGTTGAAGAATTCAGCGCATTCCTAATGCGTGACCAAGCTGCTATACGAAACGGAGGGCGGGTCGGCGTTGTCGACAACAAGCCCGGACCACTTGAACAAGCGCTAAGGAACAACCTCTCTCACAAGTCTGAAGATTTCTTATTCCGCAATACCGGTTCGACCGAACGTCCTGTGAAACCCTTCGAGGAAGCTGGACTGTCCGCTGCAACCGCCAAGGACTTACTCGCCGCCACTACAAAAGAATGGGGTTACCTTGAGCTGAAACCCAACCAAATTGATGACAGAGTAGCTTTGTCATTGATGGAATTTGGGGAAACAAATCCCACGGTGAACAAGCTCATAGACGGCTACCAACAAGGAATTCCGGAAGCAATCAGAATTGTCCACCGCCTGCTGACAGAGCGCTAGTTTTGAAAAAATAGTGGAAGACGATCGCTAGCCATGCAGTGCTGTACGACTCAGGCGAGTCTTACTTCTAGTCCTGCTGGTACTTCAGAAACCTTGATCTGGTCATTGGGCACCCACTCAACACTGGAGTTTGCTAACTCTGTCGGCACTTTCGTTGGATCGGTTTGCCAATCTTCAGGCTGCCAGGGCCGCGCGACCAAGCCGTTTTCTCCAGCCATCGCATAATAACTCTTGCCGTCGACAGCCTGGAATATCACTGCTTGCGGCTTTCCATCTGATGTTGTTATTTGTCCTAGCACCGCAACGCCAACCTTATCGTTAACTGCAGCAGTCGCGGTTTGCTCGAAATCGGCAATTTGCTCAGCCGTCATGCTTCCGCGTACTAGCGCTTTGTTGCCCTCGAGGCCATAGCTAACTCCTGCAACAGTCATCATTCCTGGCGCTGTCTGTACAAACTCAGCCAATTTCGGCGTAACGTGTTCTTGAAATTTGTCCAACCCTTTCCCAACCAATGTCGCTCCAGCTCTCAATTCTTTGCCGGCATCAGTCAATGTTTTGTTGACACGATCCATGGCCTTTCCAGACAAACCTTGGAACCAGGTCGATGAAGTCGGCTCAGCAATTGGATTTAGAGCAAGCTTCGTCGTATTGATTTCCGAACGCACTCCGCTCATCACACTGTTGTATGAATCCTTGAGTCCTTTCAACATATCGTCAGCAGTTTTCTTAGCCGCTTCCGAATAAACGGTGCCGCTGACACTATCGGAAACCTTTTTGAACCCGGAAGTCACACCGTCAACCAATGCTGTTTTATATGTATCGAACGTCTTCGCAACTTGTGGTGTGATGCTACTAACAGTGTCTTTGGCGCCTTTAACAAGTGGAATGATCGCGGTCTTAAGATTAGCCATCTGCAGATTGGACGCTTGTACTGCCACACCGCCATCAGGCGCGACAAAGATGGTTCCCTTGCCTTCGCTGCCGGCGGCCGCCTGCTTCAACTTGTTCGCCGCTTCGGCTGCGCGGGTAGCGGCTAATGCCTCATCACTTACGATAGTCAGCGCTCTATTCTGAGGAATGACGCCTAAGCCCGATGTTTCGCCTGCAACAACCGCTTCGCTCGCCGCTACACCCGCTTGCGCGCCACCCTTAAGGCTCTGCATGAACATTTTTGTACCGATACCACCTATGGGTGCGGCAACAGAGCCGGCTAGCAAGTTTAGCCCCTCCGCTCCAAAGCCACGCAAGTCTGCTTCGGACTGCAGTACTTCTTCTTGGGTATGGGAATTTGGATCAAAGGCAACACCAATGTCATTGATAAGACCGGGCAATGCCTCCGCAATTTTTACCACAGCAAAAATACCAGCCCCAGCCAGCGCAAGTGTTGTCACCGCAGGTGCAAGCATAGCGCCGACCACTACCGCACCAGCGATTGCCGCACCGCCAACGGCACTCGACGTTACTCTATCGAAATGATTAGTGAATTCGTCTCCCACACCAGCTAAAACATTGTCCACCACATTTCCAATTCCACCTTCGCTGCCGTCCATTTCGGTGGCTGATTGAGCGAAAACCTCTGTGGCAGCCGGAAGTCCGTAGGTGCCAGCATCAACATTAGCAACTGCATAACGTTCTCCATCAGGTGCAAATGATGTAGGAGAATTTAGATCAGAACTGTTGTACGCGGCCTCAAACAGCACATTCGGCTCTTCTTCCGTTGGGGGTAACTGCTCTGCATAACTCTGCACGGCCTCGGGGTGAGCGGTGTAAGTCATTTAAACTCCTCGTCAAATACGCGCGACGAAACACGCAATATTGCGCTAGTAAAAATAGGGGGATTTGATAGGGGCTGGGTTTGCACAGGTCGCTGGACACTTTTACCAGCCTGCTCATACTAACAGTTGGGCATGACATTCGTTTGACGGATGCGCGAACCTGCGCTGTGAAGCGACAATTCGAACGGACTTTAAAAAACGCATTACAGCAATCACATCACCGCAATCACACTATTGCAATCGCAATGAGGTTAAAAACTCACGCCATTTCGGCGACAACTGTTCGAGTTGTTCTGCGAAAATCTCGTCACGCGTATTGTTGAACTCCGGTCTCTCTTCAGCCATCCACGCATTGCCCAATACCCCAGACTGCTCTTTTTCCAACAGGGCTTTCAAATAAGCAATCGCGTCTTTCATTTGCGCTTCATCTTCAGCAACGCCTATGCGTCCAATGCCTGCGGCAAGGGCGGACGTATCACCATAGCTGCTCATCGTCTCTAGATTGAACGTCAGAGACTTCACCAATCTATCGCGATTATCAAATATCGCATTGTTGTTTGACAGGGACGAAACCATGTCACCCAGCGGCGAAGCCTCCTGCATGAGCGATGTCACGTCTAAATGTTCGCCATCCGGAAGAAACAGAGAAAGGCCGGACATTTGATCATACTGGTCGAAATTTTCACCATGATATTGAGGTATTAGTTCACTAATAGCCTGACGCGTCTGTTCAAGGCCGCGTATAAGTGAACCATCGGGATCACTCAGCTCGCCATCTCTAACCTTCTCATCAAGTGCGGTCAAGAACAGCCCTAAGTCTCGATTTGCAAAAGTGAACGAGCCGCTCAACATAGCTCCGCCCTCTGAAAAAGGTCTTATTCCGTCCATGATTTCAGTGATGGTCTGACGCTGCGCCGGATCAGCGATTAATTGCGTTAACTCGGCGCCCAACTCATCCATTGCAACTTCCATCTGCGGATACTGCTCAACGGCAATGTGCGCCAAGGTATATGTGCCCGTGGAATCAAGGTCGGTGTTTCCGCTTTCATCGTTGTGACCTTCACTTGCCAGCCGCACAGAAACAGCAGCGTATTCTTCAGGAGTCAGGTCCGGATTATCAAACAGTGCACTGAGGGTGGTGCGCATGTTCTGCCCGTCAGCGTCTTCTACAGCGGACTCTATCTCCGCAGAAGCCACGATATGTTCGGCTTCTCCTTGCATGGATTGAACCACATTGAGATTTCCCATCAAGCAAGAATCAAAATTTATAAGGTCTAGAGAAGTTTTACTACTACCTTCCAGTCCATTTGTGATCGCCTGTTCGAGCTCCGAAAGGCTGACTTCACCAGTGTCTCCGCCGAGACCCTTTGCGGCAAAACCATGTGATTGAATGATCAATCCCAGGTTTCCCTCACCCGCGCGTTGAGACGCTCGCTTCAACAACTCGACAAGATCCTGCTCCAAACCTCGCGAGGGACCTTGATCGACCAAGGTAACTTGTCCGTTTTCCAATCTGTAGGTAGCCACTTCCTGATCCTTTCTATTGCTATGCACTCTGCCATCCTCGCCGACCGTGGTCGGCAATGGCAGTGCAGCCTGGACGTACAGCGTGATTGGCTGATCGCGAGTTTTCTCCGCCATATCCAATATTTGAGCCAATTTCGATGTAGCACCGGTGGGAATATTTTCTCCGTTGTACCTAACATCTCCTGAAGCAGTTAGATCAATTGCCATGGTCCAATTTCTGGGAGAGGCTGGGGAATCGGTTTCTTCAACTGATACAGTGCGCGGCGCGTCAGGATCAAACTCAAACGCCGATCGCTTTTCCGACAACTCGGCCAATGGCTTCACTGCGACATTAGTATCCGTAACACCTATGACAGGCACACCAACACTCTGCTCGCGAGAAACCGCCACTACCGGCGTATCTTCATAGAGATTGGTGAACTCCAGAAAGTCGTCTTCTTGTACAGGAAGTACCGGCGGGCGGTATTCCGCCAGCAACAAGGCAGATTCCTGCGACAAAGCATTATTATTGTTGATCGGAGAGGCGATAGCGTTATCGCCAGTCTCTATTGGTCTAAACAAAGGATCACGCTGGGGCTTAGTAAATCTTGGGGGGATTCAAGATTAGCCGTAACGTCTGACATTCGTATGACGAAAAATTCCCTTCTACTTGAGACGTCTTTGCCTCATGCAGCCGCTTGTGGCATTCGCGCGCTTTGATAAATGTGCCTGGCTGCATCCATCGCGTCAGGAGACAACACGATTTTTCTTGGAATAAAAGTACTCTCGCTGAGACTCCAATTCGTTGCAAAATTCGCATATTCACCGAAATATTTCGCTTCGCCAATCTGAGATACAACGTTCAAAGGTGTGGCAACGTAGGCACCACCGCTCTCCAGAGGAGGTTTAAGAGCGAAATATTTGCCATCTGCAACCTGTACAACCATATCTGTGGTCTTGCCTGTTTCAATATCTCGCATCAAACCAACCGGCTTTATGTTGTCCTAATCTGCGAGTGCTCGTTCAGCAGAACGCATATACCGTGAGAGAAAAATGTTTTCCTTGACTAATGCAGCTTGGTTGACAATCTTCTCAGTCAGCGGCTTTGTCGCATCCATCGCGCGATCTCTCAAACTAGTGGCTGCGTATGCCACCTTATCGACATATGGAGAGGCAAAATCCATCGCTGTGGTTGCCTGAGCCTTGGCACTATCAGCCACCGTCAAATACACCCTGGAAGTCTTGTCTGCTCCCACAGAAGCAACACTGGTTACCTTTTCTAGTCCTTGTGAGATTAGAGTAGCGGCCTTGTCCCCACCATTTGCCGCCATGCTTGCTGCCTTGTCTGCATACGGTGCTACCTTTTCGCCAACGCTCAAGGTAACCGATGCAGCTTTGTCTGCCATCGGCTGTGCGACCGCACCGACTTTGTCGGAGACGATTCCAGCCACTTGAGCGCCTTTCGCGATCACAGGCGTGGACACACTGTTGACTGCATTACCGACAACTCCAGAATATCCAACGGTTTTGGTCATTACAAAGTCGGCTGCCCCACTTATTTTCTTCGCCAAAGGAGCTACATATTCGCTTATCGTTCCTGCCCCTCCCCGAACACTGTCGGCAATGAGCGCGCCTCCAGCCTCAACTGATTCCTTTAAAAATACTGAATTGAGGCTGCCGACAAAACCGCCTGCAGCGCCAGCTACAAAATTGGTCGTTTCATGTCCCACACCAATCAGATTTTCTCGTGCCGCAGCCACTTCTTGCGCCGAGTATTGATCGGCATTAGCAATGACTGCTCCGTCCTCAAACCAATCATCAGCGTGAGTAACGAGCTGATAAGCGCCAACTCCAGCAGCAGCGATTGCTACTCCAGTGCCCACTACGCCCAATGCCGGAATTACTACTGCAGCGGCGGCACCTACAGCCACGCCCAAAGCGACATTACCAAGGACTTGTAGAGGATGATTTATGACTTGATCTAACATACCCACACCAATAGTCAAGAAAGTAGTCAAAATTCCGCTTTTGTCCTCTTTCTCCTCAGGTTCTTCTGCGACCGCATCTGCTCCTCCAGCGTCTGAAACTGCCACGGAAACACATGGGTCCATCGAGGCGCGTTCAACCGGCGGCTCAAACGATGTGGTTTCCGCGGAAGTTACACTTGCATTGAACGATGGTAAGTATGCGCCTGACGCTTCAAGCAACGCTGCAGAGGGGTCTTCATTGGCGACATTCGAGTCAAATGATTCTTCAGTCTCACGTGGCTCTGCATAAGCATGCTGGGACGCGTCATATGTTTGTAGTGTCATAATTGCACTCCACGGCAGCACCCACGTCAGGGCGCTTGTTAGAAGAGAGGTCGGGTAGTAAGGATGACGCCAAATTACCCGGCAAGACGTGAAAGTGTCGTGAGAGCGTATCTGCGAACAATCGCCAGAATTTGAGGATGCGGCTACCACCGATTCCTTGGTGAGTGCCTGCGCCTCACGGACAATCTCAGTTAGCAGAGTTTTGTTGAAAAACGCGCGGACAATAGTAAGCGACCGTTATGTTGGCAAACAAATGTAGCGATTACATCAGTTCCAATTTCCAACTCCGTTTGTGTCGGAAGAAAACCCAATAGTCTTTCCTTTCCAACGTGAACGGTATAGCCACCTGGTTCTTTGCGGATTACTTTGCAGGGGAGATTTCGCCCTGGAGAAAATCCGCCACCGCTTGAACCTGAACCACTGCCAGAGCCACGTCCAGAACCTCCTGATGAACCACCAGCAGCAACCGCTACCTTCTTCTCTTCAAAGTCTTCTTCTTCGGAGGCACGCTTTTTTCTGGTAGACATATTCCGGAACCATCGACGTATAGCTGGTTTCAACATACCCATCGAACGCACAAACACAAGCGCCCGCTTTATACTATCCAGTATCATACAATATCGAATAACAAAAAAATCTGCCGTTCTGAGCATTCGCGCTCAGACCGTCAAACATAGAAGAGGCATTACTTGCTCAGAGATTGACTCTCGATGGGAACGAGTATCGGACCCTGGCGAGGTGGGTTGACGAGCCAAAAGGTGCCGACGATGGTGACAAAGATCGCCAGGAGTTTGACGCCGATGATGAGGTTCTGTTTCATTGATTCGACTTTCTTGTCGTTAGATAAACAGTCTGCAATCAGCAGACAGAGGATGGAGACTTGGATAGAGGAACATTCCGAAAAACGGATGGAGCAGCGGCTGCAGCGACCGACCGAAGTCGATCCACTGCTGCCGCCACCTCCAAGCGAGAGACGTTCAAACAGAACGCATCTCAGTTTCGGATTGGAAGTCGTGAGGCTTTACGCCTTCTTCAATGACACGCGGTTTTTCTTTGCGGCGTCCGCAAACCAATGACCGCTGTCTTTGATGGTGCGCTTCTGCGTCTGGAAGTCGACGTAGACAATGCCGAAGCGCCGAGAGTAACCCTCAGCCCATTCGAAATTGTCCATAAGGGACCAGGCGAAGTAGCCTTGAATGGGCACGCCTTCCTTGATTGTGAGCGCGACTTGCCGCACGTGCTCACGGATGTAGTCGAGGCGCTGCGTGTCAGCAACGCGCTCGCCATCGATGACGTCGTCGTAGGACGCGCCATTTTCCGTGACGTACAGCACGGGGTTGCCGTACTCTTTGTAGATGCGCGACAGAAGACCGCGCAGCGCCCATGGCGAAACCTCCCAGCCCATCGCCGTGTAGGTCGAACCGGGAATCGGATACGGCAGCTCGCTCTTGCAAGCGATGCCGCGCGAGTAGTAGTTGATCCCCAGGAAGTCGAGCTTCTGGTTGATCGTCTTCAGGTCGCCGTCGCGCAAATCACCGATCTTGGCCGCGTGATCGGCGGGATAAGTCCCGCGATACAACGGGTCGAGATAGGCTCCGCAATCGCGTCGCCATGCCGCTTCCGCCAGTGCGACATCTTCTGGATCGTCGGCGTGGAACGGTTCAGTGATGGAGAGGTTGAGCACGATGCCAACCTCAATTGGTTTCGTGGCAACCTTCCGCATCGCTTCGGCAGCCATGCCGTGTGCGAGCAAAAGATTGTG
>PNLN01000043.1 GCA_013823055.1 Cyanobacteria bacterium DS2.3.42 | reverse complement strand
GGCTACCCTTTGCAGGGAGAGCCCGAGGGCTCTTGTCACCGGTTCAATAACCATAACCAGCATACCACATGCCTGCAATGTGCTGCTGGCGCGAGCGCTGGCGCTGTCGCTCGGGTCTTAAGAGTCACAGCTATCCGCTTAGGAATTTGCTGATGCAACCTGGCGAGCTTCGGCGTAGACCAGTGCCGCTTCGTGTGGTCTGTCGGTTCTTGCCAGAAGCCGTGCATAGTCCTTCAGTGTCGATATAAGCTGACGGCTCAAGCGTTCGCTGCCATTGCCCTCAGACATCTTTGTTATGGCTATCGCGCGTGCAATCAAGGGTTCTGCTTCCTGGAAACGTCCCAGCTGCAGATATACGCGTCCCAACCCGCTGAAGCACAGCGCTGCTTTGTCGGCGCGATAGGGTATTTGCGATTCCACGATATGAATAGCTTTGAGAATTGAACCTTCGCCCTCGGGGAGCCGTCCCTGGAAGCACAACGAGGCGGCCAGGCTGAGGAAATCGTCCACAAGTTCGATGGAATCTTGCCCGTAGAGCGCGGTCTTAAGTGAAAGTGTCGTACAGAAGTTGGCTTCGGCCTCGACATAGTCGCCACGGTCCAATGCCACATCTGCAAGCGTTTCATAAGACTGACTGAGTGCCTTTAGATATTCCGTGCGGTCTGCGTTGCCGTGTGAGAAAGGTCTGTCCAAGCCGACGGTAATTCTCTGTTTTGTCGATTCCGAAGGCGTTGGATGCTCACTGAGAGTGGGCTTATCGGTCTCGCTGAGAGTTTGGAAGCGTCTGCGAGTGACCAGACCAAGATCGACCATAGCTTGCGAAAGTGGGCTGCGCATCGAGTGCACGCGAGCTAAGCACAGCGAAGCCTGGTCTTCGGTGATAAAACTGTTGTCGATCATTTGCTGTACGGCAAGCGCTGCTTCAAGTGTTGCATGCTGAATCAATCCGCGCGACAGGAGTGCCTGTCCAATGCGTTGGCCATTTGCTACTGCCGATTCCTGAGCTTCCAGTACTTCGTGTTGGTTAACAGCTCCCGATTTGACGAGCAGCTCACCGACGCGCACTGTGTGCTTTCTGGCTTCTTTACCCACAGGTCCGAATTCGCCTGTGAAAACCATGCGCCGATTGTCTTCGATATCGCCTTTCAGCGCCTTAACTGCATCTTCGCGCTTTGTAATTTCATCGCGCACACGAATTTGCAATTCGAGCGCCAATTCGAGAACGGATGCCGAAATCACATTGTTCAAAACTAGGCAGCGTCCTAAAGGAAGTCCAGTCGTGAGGCTTTGTGTAAGCGCCGCTTGAAACTGCTCCCAGGTGATCAGATTTGCTTCCAGCAGCAATCCGCCCAATCTGTTGGATGGTCCGCCCGATGATGCAGCGCGTTTTACTTCGCTCAGCGAAATTTCAAAAGTGTTCTTTGTCTTTACTGCAGTGCGCAAGGCTCTGAATCCTGTGCGCGCATCGCACTGTTTATCTTTTAGAGCCGCTTGCGCATCAATCGCTGCACGCAGTTCCTCATTAGTGAGGACGCCGTTTTTCACAAGCGCTAAGCCCAAGTGCAGATTCTCTGCTTGTGCTGTTTCTACCGCTTTGCTCAAATCGTCGTCTGTAATGACTCCAGCTTTGACGAGCAGCTCGCCAACCTTAATGTCTGTCGTGTATTGATTCATATTTTTTTGACGTTTCGAAACTCTGTGCAATTGCCCACTCCGGCTATTGCACATAAGTGAATGCCGGTTCAAAATGCTCTCGCTGTATGGACAGTGGGAAACTGCCAAAGTTCCAGCGAATTGGTTGCGCGAAAAGGTTTCCTGGGGAGACCGGCCGCTTTCAAAGCGGTCAGCCTGTGTATTAAAACATCTCGTCCGTTTCTTTTTCGTGAATAAAATGAAAAGTGAACGTAAGATCACCCTCTATTAATAAAAACAGGCCGCTTTTGCGTGAATTGGGCAGGCCGGTTTTGTATTTAGATTTTGTTTTGATTTAGAAACGAGCGTACGGAAAGCAAGAATTCATCCTGTTTTCCAAAGCAGCAATGCGGGCCGTCTGCTACGGGCAAAAACATTTTTGGTTCGACGGCGCGCTGGTAGAGGTCTTCTGCATTTGCGAAGGAAACCAGTCGATCGCGTTTGCCGTGAACGATCAGAAGTGGCGGATGTGGTTTGCTAAAAACTGCTGCATTGTCGAGTTTTAAATAGTCAGGGAAAACCCAGTCAGGATAAGCGTTCAACCAGACCAGGCGATCGCGTCCGGCGCGCATCAATGATGAAAAACCGGACTGCACAATGACGCCTGCAAGCGGTCGTTTCAACGTCAACTGCGATGACACGCCAGATCCGAACGATTCTCCGAAAGCGATAATATCTTTGCCGGAGCGATGTTCTTTTTTCACCAAATAATCGTAGGCGGCGAGAGCGTCATTGCAAGCGTTTCCGATGGTTACTTTGCCTTCGCTCAAGCCGTAGCCCTGATAGTCGTACATGAAAACTGAGCCGCCGCATAATAATAAAAGCCGCGCCGAATCTAGCTTGGCAAAAATGTTCTCGCCCTTGCCGTGACTAAAGAGAAAGACGCGCTTCGTTCCTGGTAGCTCGAAAAACCAGCCCTTGAGCTTTCTTCCGTTGGCAGAACGAAAGGTGACTTCCTTTCGCGTGACGTGCATTTTTTCTAACTGTGCGAATTCCTTGGTGCGATCTGGTGTTCGCGGATCGACTATGGGAAACATCAGCAGCTCGTAGAGCGGGACATTGAGTGGGGCCAGGAACAAGTAGAGCAGCACGAGGGTGCCGGCAATCGCAAACATTGCGCGACCGCTCAACTTATTCCAGTTGTCTTTAGCCAAATTCGCCATACCCTAATAAAAGCAAATTTGAGGCTTTTCTGCCCGAGTTCTGAAACAAGCTTAGAGAAACGACATCGTGTTTGGCTCGTTTGGGCGACGTCTATCTGTAGGTTTTGACGCCGGAATCAGGGCGAGCAGCTGGAGCCGCCGGAGTTGTGTGATTAGAGGGAGTTCCGGAAATACTGGCAGGCGCGGGAGCAATTCCCAATCGCTGCCAGATGGCTAAACACGGGCTGCAACCGATGTTTTTTCTGTCATCCGAAATACCGCAAAGCATGCCTACGACCTGGTTTTTGGAATCAATCACTGGGGAGCCGCTGGAATGGTATGCCGTCAGCGCTCTATCCAATCTCACATTCAGCGCGGAATTCGTTGCTGATTCAACGGTTCCGGGGTATTTATCGACGGCAGGATTCGTGGAAAAATTTGCACCTTCTTTGCTCAGCACCCAAACGCGCATGCCTTTAGCCGGCAAGCTCGGCGACAGGTACATTGACTGCATTTGCACCCCAGGCGGCAACTCGAATGCCAGCAAATCCGTTGCATATCCAGCGTCTCGCGTTCCTACTGAAAGGCATTTACCGGCGGTTGCTATTTCTTTTTCGGCAAAATTACGCAATACAACCGAGCCAATTTTGTCGAGAGATGTGCTCGGTTCGGCTGTGGGACCGTATATTTCGCAAATTCCGTGAGCTGTGGTGATCAAAATATCTCGACCACCAACCTTCAGAACAAAACCTTTTCCTGCTGTTCCTATCGATTGTCCATTTTGGTCCGTTGCATCTATTACGCACACCGTGGGCGCGTTTCCGCCATACTGTGCGAGCGCCTCGAATTGAACGCAAAGCAGGACAATCATCAACAGCGGAAAGTATTTTGTTGTTCGAATAAGACCATCTCCCGCGCCGAAGTCATGAAGTCTAAATCCTCGAATGATCTTAGCGCCTCTTAGCCAACAAAGAAAAAGGACGGCTCTAAAGCCGCCCTTGAATCTTTAGAAGCGCTTTTCCTGTGACTAGGCGATTGTGACCTTGTCGCAGAGATAAACGTCCTGGATGGCATTCAGCAACTGTATGCCTTCTTTCATTGGTCTTTGGAAAGCTTTGCGACCGGAGATGAGACCCATGCCGCCTGCGCGCTTGTTGATGACGGCAGTTTTGATGGCTTCTTCCATGTCGTTCTTCCCGGATGCTCCGCCCGAGTTGATCAAGCCCTGTCTGCCCATGTAGCCATTGGCTACTTGGTAACGAGTCAAGTCGATCGGGTGATCTGTGGTCAATTCGGAATAGACGCGAGAGTCGGTTTTGCCGAACTTGATGGCGTTGTAGCCGCCGTTGTTTTCAGGCAATTTTTGTTTGATGATGTCGGCTTCGATTGTGACGCCGAGGTGGTTGGCTTGACCGGTCAAGTCAGACGACAAGCTGTAATCCGTATCGCCAACTTTGAATGCATTGTTGCGCAGGTAGCACCAGAGAATGGTGGCCATGCCCAATTCATGCGCTTCATGGAAGGCTGCAGCGACTTCTTGAATCTGTCTGCCGGATTCTTCGGAGCCGAAGTAGATGGTTGCTCCAACTGCAGCAGCACCCATTTCCCAAGCTTGATGAACGTTGCCGAACATGATTTGGTCGTACTTGTTGGGATAGCTGAGAAACTCGTTGTGGTTGATTTTGACAATGAAAGGAATCTTGTGGGCGTACTTTCTAGCCACAGAACCCAGAACGCCAAATGTCGAAGCCACTGCGTTGCAGCCGCCTTCAATAGCCAACTTGACGATGTTTTCGCTGTCAAAGTAGAGCGGATTCTTCGCAAACGATGCACCCGCGGAGTGCTCGATGCCTTGATCTACAGGAAGGATGGAAACGTATCCGGTGCCGGCCAAACGACCGTGATTGTGGATAGCAGCCAGGTTTCTCAAAACTTGAGGATTGCGATCGCTGATTATGCCGATGCGATCAATGAAATCAGGTCCCGGCAAGTGCAACTGGTCTTTAGTAATACCTTTGCACTCGTATTCGAGGTAGTGCTTTGCTTCGTTTCCGAGAGCTTTTTCGATGCTATTAAGTTCTGTCATTACTGGCATGTATGCGCCTCCAAGGTCTTGCGCCCCAACGTTCAGACAAACTTATCAGCTTGATCACGTATATGCCGGAAACATACACAAACAATAAGCAATCTGATTTTAAGAAACTTCACCTTGGCAAGGCTCGATGTGGAGAGAAATCCGAAATCGTTTGACTCTGGGTACCCCAAATTAGGGTTTTAGTATAGTAACGACCCAGGCGTGTTTCGGTGACTAGAAATATTGGTGAATAGAATCAAGCAGTGATGCGTGTTTTGGTGGGAAGCCACCAACAGTGGTGCATGAAACATAATATTCGTTATCGCGCGCTCAGGCAAAACATTGGATTGTCAAGCGCCAGCGCGTATCCCCGCTCTGCAAGCTACTTCCAGCTCCGCCAGCATTTTCGTTTCCCTTTAGATTCGGCACTCTCAATTTGACTTCCAGACTCAATATACGGCGCTTTCAGTCTTGTTGGCGTTACATTCTTTACCTCGTAACGAAGAATGTAAATGTAACAAAGACCGAGTCTGCGGCTGAAATCTAACCTCACCGATAGCATAGGGTCCAGACCTACCTTTCATTCAACAACCCGAGCAATCTCCCAGCGCACAGCGCAAATAAGAAGGACAAAGATAGCAAGACATGAGCAGCTCCGCTGTTCCGTCCTTGTTGGCTTGGCCTTGTCGGAGTGAAAAGTGGAAACCAAACCAACTTCCCAAAAGGAACACGAATGAACATAAAACGGTTTCTCGCGCTTGGCGCGATGATTCTCGGCGTCGGCTTCTTCGGCGCGTCCCAAGCAAATGCTGCATGCCCTCCCACCGCAGTACTCCGTCTGACCCCTCCGACAACTACATGGAATACCTGGCCGGACAACAGTCACATGTGGTATTGCGGTCCTTTGACTCCTACCACGGACGGCGGCGGCACCAACGACGTCCGTGGAAGAGCCGTTTCAGCATCTGACAGCATAAATTCTCAGCCTGTCGGTCAGCAGCCAAAATTGAGGTTCCTCTTCAGTTTTGGTGTTAATGGGAGCGGGGCCGTCAATGTCTACAAGTTCGACGATTGGAATACAGCCAAAACATTTTTTGGCATAAACCCGCCACTGCCTGTTCCAGGAACCCCGTTGGGTTACACCACCGGAGTAACTGAAAGCGCTTCGCATCCGGGAATTAATGTGATTGTGCTCAATCAGCTGACGGCCCAGGGAGGTGTTGATCACACCAAGATCGGCAGAATTACTAATCATGAGATGGGTCATGCCGTAGATAGAGTGTATGGCGGTTCGACTGGCGCTCTGCCTTCCTTGAATCCGAACAGCAACTACACCATTAACCTGAATCTCGATATTAGCGATTTCAATAATCTCACTGAATCACAAGCCTTCAGCGCTTACGGTGGAGTACCAGCCACCTGCTGGCCCGGCGACCCAACCAAAAGCAACTGGCAAAAGCTTCAGTGCAAGTGGAAGTCTCTCGCCGGGAATAACAGTGAATTTTTCGCTAGTGTTTTCGGCGCCATCGTGCCAGGCGGTCTCACTGAGCCACAACTGACCAACCTCATTAATCAGAAGTTCACTCGCACAAGAGATTACATGCAGAATCTCCGAAGCGTGGTTACGCAGTCCCCGTAATCTGAGACTGTAAAACCTGGAGCACAGGAGCGCATTATTGCGCTCCTGTCGCTCTATAATGCTGATGAAAATTAGCTGGCTGGAGGCCGCACCCCAATGCAAAACACTGCAATACTCACAACCACGTTGATGGTCTTATTTGCATTACCTTGTTTTTCAGCGTCTTCCGATTGGCAGAATTTACGAGAATCAGCAGCTAGCCTGAAGACCGCAGATCCCATCTATGCCCTTTTCAAATTGCAAAGGGCGTGGAAGCTTCTTTCAACAGATTCTATTTCAAAAGCACGATCAGAACTTCTTCCTGAAATAGCCGCTGTTTACGATTGCTTGTCTCCAGGTACTGGCGAGAAATGCAAAAAACTGCCTGATCAAAAACTAAATGAATATATGACCTCGTCCGAGCCGGCCAGCGAATGGGCCGATTGGCAAATTTCAATGATGAAAGACGGCTCGCTTTGCTTAACGATCTATCAAGGTGCATATCAAAATGCGGCTGAAGGCTGCGGTAATGGTTTGGCGGCAATTGGTGCACTGAAGGACGATGACCCAGAAAAATTGCAATACCTAGCAGGGATTAAGGAAAAGACTGAGACTCTGAAAAAACTAAGAGCATCTCTTCCAATCGTGTACAGCCCAAAGGATGCGAAATATGACGATCTACTTTCTTTGGCAAGTCCGTTAGAGCCAGGAAGCAGCAGACTCATCAAATTCGACTTAAATCCCTTCGTACCACAGGGATTTACGCGAATCATTTATCCCTATTGAGGCAAGGGAAAACCAGGTAAAATCTCACTTTTTTGACTGTTTATAGTAGACCGGTCTGTCTAATTCTTATGCAACAATCCAATTCTGCACGCCTTTACAGGATCACATGAACCATAAAATCGGTTATCGGACCCGCGTTGCTGCTTTGAACAAGCTTCAAAACAAGAAATAGTTTGACATCAATGTCCGCCGGATGTGCCTTCCGGCCATTCGGACAGTTCCATAAGGACTCCATTTGTCGCTTTTGGATGAATGAAAGCAATGCGCGCGCCGCCGGCGCCGATTCGGGGTGTTTCGTCTATTAGTTTGGTGGAGCTTGCTTTCAGTTTATTTAGTTCGCACTCGATATCGTTCACTCCCAGACAAATGTGATGCAGTCCGGGACCTTTCTGAGCAATAAATTTACCGACGGGGGTGTCGTCCGAAAGTGGTTCCAGCAGCTCAATATGTGTGTTTCCCACATCAAGCTTCGCGACTCTCACGCCCTGTTCTTCCACGACCTCGATGTCGATAACCTCCAGCCCGAACTGGTCTTTGTAGAATTTCAAAGACTCATCCAGGCTTTTGACCGCAATAGCAATGTGGTCGACCCGCATGCCTCTGTCGTTTTTGTCGTTGCCGCCGCTCATGGACCAAATCCTGAATAGCGCTCGAAGAACTTATGTACATGATTGAGCTTGCGTAGCTGGCTGAATTCGTCGTATTCGGGCCAGGTGCTCATCAATCGCGTGGCGCGCTCGGCTATCGTCCATTGGTTGAATGGAACCCAGACCTCGCCCCGCCATTTCGGGTCGTAATAAAATCGATTGAGAGAATCAGTGAAGTTAACTGTTGTGTCTATGTCCAGAACGAAAGGCGTGCCGTCTGCGTTTGTCGGGAAAAATTGCATCTCGCCAGGCATATGGATTATTCGCTCCCGAGAAGGTGTAACATCAGCCTGGCGGATGGTTTGGGCGATTTTTTTGGTTGGGAATAAGTGAAAGTGCTTTTTCTTCGCGTCTTCCGCAGATGCCGAATTGATTGGATTTATTAGCGTCAGTAATACCGCAGATAGTGCACCAGCAAGGGAAATGCTTTTCTTGACTACCGTATTCAATCTGCCTACCTTGCCATTCTTGAGAATTTTGCTATTTACCGGCTTGTGGATCTTTTTAGCGCTTGGCAACGAGTGAGATCGGTTTTAATCTTGTTGCCGCCAGCCTTTTCAGAAATATAATACGCCGAATTTTGAGGTTTTGAGTATATGTTTTTGCACCGATCTCGTGTCGTTTGGCGCCGAAATGCGCGAAAACAGGCGCGAACATAAACTGATTAGCCTTTGTGTGATTTTTCACTTCCAGTAAACTGTCTGACTTATAAATTGGCGACTAGTGTCAGCAGCTGAGACGGAGTTAAGTAGAAGATGGCTACAAAGAAAGGTGTAGGAAAACGGCACGGCAAGATTGCGATTGCCGGTTTGTCCGGAGCTGCCCTTGTCGCCTGTCAGGCGATTGCAGCATTTGCGGCTGGAACACCAGCAGCAATCAAGTCGATCAGCGTCGACAGCAACCAACAACTGGTAATTCAGTTTGCATCCAATGGAAGTTTTCCAGCTGTTCCGCATTTGCTCGATGTTCCGGGACCAAGCCATAGGGTCGTCTTCGACTTTGTGAACGCTAAGCTGGATAGAGGCACTTTGCCGTCTTCGGAAATTTTCAGCAGTCGCATCTCCAAAGCGTTGCCTGTCATAAAGGGTTTCCGTTACCTTGATTTGACCAGCACACCGAAGCCGACGGCACGCATCGTCATCGACTTGCCCGAGAAATTAGAAGTTAAGCCGAAGGTTGTCAAACTGGAGGAGGGTCTGGTTGTACTCAGCCTGGGCGACGGCGTAGATCTGACAGTTAAGGACAGCAAAGAAGAAGGCGGTCCCCGTTCTCACAGACAACAAGCCCTTCTAGAGCCCGTTGCCGAAGCCACTGACAGTGCGACCGGTGCTGAAACACAAGTTTCAACAGCGCAAGAAAAAACTGCACCGACACCAGGTGGATCAAACGCAGCCATGGAAGCTGCTGAGTCAGCGGCGGCTTCAGCGCCTTCAGCCTCTTCAGCGCCGGTGACTGAATCGGCAGAAGCCCCGGTTTCAACCACTACAGAAATAATCGCCGCAGACGCCAATTCCGCATCCGAAAAAACTCCAGTCCAGGCAACTGCAGCGCAAGAAAAGCCCTCCGCTGGTGAATCGGAAAATGTCGGCAGCTGGGATTGGACCGCTGGTCAACCGGCGCAAGCAGCAGCTCCTACTGTCAAAACAGCACAAGCTGATGAAAGTGACGTAACCACTCCGACCATCCCTGTGGTGGCCACCAACGTGAGAAGCGCCCCAGTCCCCGTCGTTGCACAATCGCAAGCCGCTGCCGATGATGGTGTTCAGTCTGAATTGCAGAAAGAAGCTGGCGCAGTGCCAGCCGCTCCGGTTGAATTGAAGCCGGCAATGCCTGAGTCCGAGACTCCGGCCGCGCCTCAATCTGCGGCTTCTCAGTCTGCTGCTCCTGCTGCCGAACAAGAAGCTCCGCAAGCTGTAGCGCCACAAGCTCCGGCCGAGACAGCCGCTGATGCAGCTCCAGAAGCCGCTCCCGCCGAGTCCGCACCTGTGCCTGTGCAAAAACGCACGGCGGCTCCGGTGCAAAAGCGTGTCGGTGCTCCTGTTCCTAAAGATGACCCTATAGAGCGCGAAGTTCGCACGGAAACACCAGATCAAGCACCTGAGCAGGAAATTGACGGACCGACCAGCAAACTCAGCTTGCCGCAAGATCCTGAAGCGGCTAAGACTGCAGCAGAAAGCAAAGCCGAAGCCAAAGTCAGCTACAACAAGGCTGTACAAGCACATCTTGCAGGCAAATTGCCTGAGGCTATTTCGCAGTATCAAAATGCGCTTACGCTCAATCCCGAATTCTCACAAGCACATTGCAATCTCGGTTTGATCTTCAACCAGCAGCACAACTACGCGAAAGCCCTTTCTGAGTTTCGCAAAGCGCTGGCGATCAACCCCAAAGATGCCATCACATACAATGGCATTGGTGCTGCCTTGAGAGCAGAAAAGGACATGGTTGGGGCAATTAAGAACTGGCAAACAGCCGTTTCTCTTGACCCAAAACTAGCCACTG
>PNLN01000166.1 GCA_013823055.1 Cyanobacteria bacterium DS2.3.42 | reverse complement strand
TAATCATCGGCACCTGCATCAAAGCAATTTTCTTTGTCCTCGATTTTTTGCCGCCCAGTGAGCATCAAAATCGGAGTTGATCCTCCTGCTTTTCGGAAGCTTTCGATCACTTCCAAGCCGCTCTGTCCGCGCAATCCCCAGTCCAGCACTATAAGATCGTATCGATTCCCTTCTAATAACTGTATGGCGCTCGTTCCATCGTTTGTGATCTCAGTTTCGTATTTCTCTAAAGTGAGCACTTCAGAGATTTCCGCAGCCGTATCCGCGTCGTCTTCAACTATCAATATTCTGGTCATGATTTGCTGAACGATAGCATAAAGATGGTTCGATGCTCAGATTCTAATACCTACGCAGGAATTTTAAACCAGAAAATACTGCCGGTGTTTTGATTTGGAGAAACTCCGATTGACCCGTCGTGCGCGACCACGATTGCCTTCGCTATCGCTAATCCCAGCCCTGTTCCCTGCCTTTCGGAGGCATCGCCTGGGGCTGTTTGGCGAAAGCGCTCAAAAATCGTCTCGACCATATTGGGTGGAACACCTCTTCCTTGATCGCAAACTCTAAATTCAATTTCTGAATTCCCATTGCTGACTTCAACCCTGATCTCGCTGTCTTCGGGCGAAAACTTGACTGCGTTTCCGAGGAAATTGCTGAGCACTTGTTTCAAACGTTCTCCATCGGCGTTGACGTTTTCTACGTCTGATTGCGTGATGATACTTATCCGTTTTGCATCAGCCAATGATTGCACTGCATGTACAGAGTCACTTGTGATGTCCTTGACTGAGGTTTGCTCTTTGAAAATGCTTAAACATCCGGCTTCGGATTTTTGTAGATCTAAAAGGTCGTTTACAAGTTTCACAAGGCTAGAAACATTGGCATTCATCCTGCTCAATTTGTTGCTCATCTTGTCGTTTAAGTCGCCATAGCTGCCTTCAAGAACCAGCTCCATACCGGTGCGGATGGACGTGAGCGGAGTTCTGAGGTCGTGACTGACCATCTCCATCAGCTCTTGCTTGAACTGTTCCAATTGTCTCTGTGCAGTAATGTTTCTTCCGATACAAAAGTAACTCTGCTCTTCAGCTGACCATTGACCCGTCCAGGAAAAGTATTCCTTTTGCGTTGTTTGATCGATCAGGTTTGATTCAAAACGAAATTCACTGCCGTCTTTTGTTGATACTTGTAGGAAGTTTTTACTGAAGAGCTTGTCGAAGCTATTGCCAATCAAGCTTTCGGAAGTTCTTCCCAGGACGCGCTCCACTGCTGGATTTACTCGAAGGAACTTTCCATCTTCACCGAGAGTACAGATTAGATCAGGTGCATTATCGACTACTGCTTTTTCCTTTCTCATCGCCTCAGTCAGTTTTACCGCCATGGTGCGAAACACCTGATCTAATTCCGCAACTTCGTCGTTGCCACCAACTTCTGGTATCAAAGATTCAGATCGTGACAGTCTTTGAGCATTTTCGCTGAGAATTCCAATGCGTTTTAAAATTTCATTGCTGAAAAACAGCGCAACAGCAATCCCTATTACGAGATTGAAGGCAAACACACCCAGGACTACAATCTGTACTTCTTTGCGTGTTTTTTGCGACGCTTCAAGTTGAATTGCGGCTCGTTTCTTCTGCCTCTCAGCAAGCTCTCTAAAATACTCGACGATGTCTCCCATCTCGCGATAGTGTACGAGGCGCTCGCCGGCGGAGAGCGGGTCGGGATGCCCTTTTTCTATTTCACTTTTGCGCCACGCCAAACCATTCAATTGCTTAAGGATCATGTCGCGATTTGGTTCGAATTTTGGACGTTCTGAAGGTTCGAACTGCAAGCTTGTTTCCAGCTGTTTCAGATCCGCCTTCGTCTGCGTAATGTATGAATCGCTCAGGTCTGCTTCGCCGGGGTCACCGACAGTTCTAAACCGCATTACCGAGACAGCCGCCTGATACATATTCGCAAGTACAGACTGTGCGTGAATGATGATGTTTTTCGAGCGAATTTCTCTTTGTGACTCAAGGTCAGCTTGCTGTAGGAAATAGAGCAAGACGACAACAAACACAATCTGAAAAACCAGCGGAACAGTGACAAGAATCAGTCCTTTGGATTTCAGTGGCAGGTTTTTCACGGCTCGAATTACTCTTTGAACTCCTGGAATTCTACCCTTTAACCACAGTTCGGACACAGCTGTTCGTTAATCTTTTGGCTTCACACTTTGTGTTGCTAAAAACTGGAGTTTTACATGGCGAATCTAGAATCACAATCTTTCAAACAGCCTGAGTCGCAAACGTCGATATTGACGCCCGAAGAGTCAGCCAGAATCTGGTGTGCTCTTACCAGTCTGACCGTCTATGCAGATCGCAGAAACAACGACCAAGTAGGTCAACCGCTCAGCGACTTCCACAAGGACATGTTGTCGCAGAAGTGTGGATCTGTTGATTTCGGCAAGTGGATCACAGAAGACGAAATGAACAAAGATGCGAATTACAAGGCTTTTGAAGCTCTGAAGAAGAGGCAAGTCAATCCCCAGGACTGAAAGTGAGCCCGGACTTTCAATCTAGGGAAACAACTTTCAATCGCAGTGCCGTCCAATCGTCGTCAATGGCGACTATCGCGACGCCTTCCAATCCAATTGTTTCCGCATACGCTGCGATAATGTCGCGATTGATATCGGACTTCATCCCTGATGTGCCTTTCGGGTAGGTGACCCAAATCATTCCTTTCGGCGCTACAACCTTCTTCCACTTGGGCAGTTCTTTCTCGAGTTGTCTCTTTGAATCGGAAAAAATTTGAATAATGTCGATGCTTTTGTTCGTGTTGTCGGCGATCTCGACACCTGATGGCAGGCGCCCCATTGTTTTGTCATAGGCCGCCGGTTTGTTCACGAAAATTACGGATCTTCCTGATTTCATCTGTAGTTTTTCCGGAATGCTTTTGGTTGAAACGGTTGCATTTTTCATGTGAATTTCTCCTGCGCAATGCCAGATATAAGGCTGCCAAGCCGATAAGTGTGCCCGAGAGAGCAGGAGCATTGTTTCTCTGTGAGCGTGAACTCTTTTGGAAGAAAGTCCGAAGATTACGGAATGTGTTGCCTTAGAATTGAAGAGCTGCGAGCATCAAGATTGGACAGGGCAAAAGATGAAAGTGAGTAGTCGTTGAAGAGCAATTTGCTGTTTAAAGCGCCGGCACACTGCGCAATTGCATTATTGCTGCTGTCCGCATTGATGTGGCTTTTGTGTGGTTTTATCGCAGCGGAAGCGGTCTTGCCAAAATCTCTAGAGATTCTTCCTCTGGAGCAGATGGCGTACATAATCCCTCGCTCTAGGAACTCTCAAACAGTCTGGAGGGATAAGTACCTGAGTATGTTGAGTCCTGGAGGAAGAGTTTATTTTCTCGCCAATCGCAGAGAATACGCAAAAGCACTTTCCGAATTAGATAAGTTGCCAAAGCATGAAACTGGAAGCAGTCTTTACGTCAAAGCGTTTTGTTTGAATGGGTTGGGCCGGCACCGGGAGGCGGTGAATGCGTACAACCAAGCAAAGTCCGGGATAGATCTCGTGTTCAATCCTGGCGCAAAATTTTTCCTTCATTACGCGGCTGCTCTAATGGACGCGGGGCAATCGGCTCAGTGCTTGAAAGTTCTCAACAGCGCCTCCGGCATGACTGGCACTGCTGAATCATACAGACGAAGAGCAAAGATTCTGAGCAATACAATTGCAAGACGAAAGCTTGCCGTGGTGGAAAAGTCCGGTAAGTATCAAGAAGCCGTGAATGGCTACTGCAAGTTGCTTTTCGAGCGTGGCGCTCAGTTTAGCTTGAGAGAACCACTTAAGGCTGACGCAAGAACGCGGGCGAGGGCGGACCTTTGGCTCAAGAAGCGTGCGTTGCAGCCTTCTCCTGCAAAGAAGGAAGAGTCAGCCAGGTTTTGGCTCAATTGCGGAAAGGCCTTTCTGGCATTGGGGAAAGTTGATGCGGCTAGGGAGTGTTTGGCGAAAGTCGTTGCCGTCGAGCCTCTAGTACGGTATCCAATACCGACTGAAACAGCACGGGCCGAAGCCGGTACTCCGCTGGGAAAGTGCAGAGCAGAGGCTAGGATGATGCTTGCAAGCTTGTACTACGCAAGAAAGGATTTTTCTCACTGTTGTGCTCAGTTGAGATCAATGTTCTTAGTTGATCCAATTGTCGACTCCACCTTTTGGTTGTGCTCAATTTCAATGATAGATGTGCCGCAGCTCGTACAGCAAAGTGATGTCGACCTCCATACCATGACGGTGGAACATCTTCTTGATGAGCGCATCTTAGAAGTGTTCGGACCAAGTAGAACAGAATACACAGGTCCCGATCCATTCAAGAATGATCGGCTCTTGCGCAAGGCTCGGATGGAGATGGAGAAGCGGTCATTTTCAGCCTGCTTCGATGCCTTGCAAGCATTCATAGAAACAAACGAGCGCTTGTGTTCTTCGGCGGACTTCTACGCTCAGCCTGCAAAGACAGCAAGCTTTATGCAGGATTATTCTTATAGGGCGCGATTGCTTCAAATGGGAGCGGCGAGCGCGATTGGCAAGCAAAATTGGATGCCTGGTTTTAAGAGCAATCTACCCTTGTACAAGCACGCTGCGTGGGATGCCGTCGAGGACAGTTTGCTGGGCATGCACCGTGCGAAAAATACCAAAGATGATCGCACATTGTCGAAAGCAGACTTTGCCTCGTTGTGGCATTTTGCAGCTGGGCTTCGCAAAATGAACGAGGGAGACTATAGGGTTGCTGCCAACCAGTTTACCCACGCCTGTTCGAAAACGTCGAAAGAAAATGATGTCTATGTCTATTCTCGAGTTCTACTAGGCGTATGCCGGGAAGCTGCAGATTAGCTGTCTGATCAATGCTATTAGGCCTTCGTATTTCTCCCACTGACAGCGAAGGCTAAAACAGCTATGGTGATCTGAACTAATTTCCCTCCGAAATAAATATATGACTCCTCCCGGAAAAATCGCTGATGTGTCAGCGAGTAAACCTGATTTGGTTGCCGAGTTTGGCGCTGCGGTGTTTGACTCAGCAATTCAACGTCCTATCAACGGCCTAACTCAATTGGGTGGCAAGCTGGTTGGGCATGAATTGCCGCAATTGCACATTGTTGATGTGCCAAAAGCAGAGTCCATCGGTCAGGTTTTTGCCCAGCAAGCCGGGGCGGCTGTGGGAATGCTGGTACCGTTTTTGGGAACCAGGGCACTTGTACGCGGCGCAGCCGGAAGCAGATTGGGCACAGGATACGGCTCCATGGCGCTGGAAGGCGGCACGACCGGTTTCTTAATGGGTTCGGTGCTGACTCCAGTGGAAAATGGTCAACCTTTCTGGCAGACCCGACTGGCGAATGGATTAACAGACGGCGGCACATTTGCAGTTCTCGGGGTAGCGGCCAAAGGCGCTTCTTCCGTAAAAGCCCTGGGCATCACTGCCGAAACTCCACTTCTCAGTCGCATTGGCAAAGGTGCACTGGCTGGATCTGTGAGCGGATTGCCGGCGGGATTTGCTCATGCGGAATTGCACTCACTGACGCGAGGAAACGGCTTTGCCAGCGGTGCCGAAGTCGCCGGAGACATGGCTGGATTTGCCTTGTTCGGTGGATTGCTCGGTGGTGTTCAAGGCGCACGCGCGCATTCTCGCTTCAATCCGAACGCAGACGCTGCAGCAGGGGAAAAGCCAGCAGCTGTTCAAACTGAAACTCCTGGCGCAAAAGGAATTTCGGTGATGAAAGCCGGAGCTGAGGTGCAGACGACTAATGCGCCTGTCAGAAACGACCTTGCGCCCGTGCCCAAGCCCGTTTTGACAGAGGGCACGAGGGTCTACACTACCGAAGAAATGCTGCGCGTGGTCGCGGCTCGGGAAGCCGCAGTAAGAGAGGCGGCAGCAAGGGATTCTTCTGCAAAGCCCGCTAGTGAAAAAATTCTTCCTGTGCGGAAACAAAGCCGCCTTGGCGAAGGCGATGAAGGCATTGTCTATTCAAATGGCGATGGCAGCGTCACGAAGGTATTCCATGAAAAAGGCAAGAGCATGGAAGATGTGAAAGCTATTTACGACAAGCTGAATTCCATCGGAATTAAAACGCCTAAGATCCTTGAGATAGGAAAAACTGAAGACGGACTTCCCGCGCTTCGCATGGAGCAGATTGGAGACGGAGACCCACTGCGCATGCAGCTATTGATGAGAGAGATTCAAGGCGCCGATATGGTTGCGCTGCGGAATCAATACTATGCTTACGCCGACGCTCTCAAAGAGGCAGGAATTAGAATCGACTGGCAGACTAAGAATATGCGCTTCCAGGACGGTCAGCTCTATTTCCTCGATCCTTCGTTCCTGAAAAAGGAGCCGATGAGCGATGCCATCGTCAGTATGTTCGCGGGCTCCATTGGTCCGAGACAATAACCGGAGCCATCAATTTCCAGCTGTTTCTAACTAACTAGACTCCGACTTCTTGTCCGGACTCGATATAAGCGGCGAGATCCACTTCGACTGCTTCTTCCTGTCCAAGTGCGTTTAGCTCTTCGTTCAGTTTCTTGAAACTGATTTCCGGTGGAACCAACACGATTGCATTCATGCAGAACAGCGGTGTGCCTGTTTCTGGCGCTGGAACCAACTCGGTTTCCATAGATTGAATGTTGATGTTGTGATTTTTTAGATAAGATGAAATCTTGTGGACGATACCTTCGTGATCGGCGCCTGTCAAGCTTACTTGGTACGTGTTGTAGCCTTTGAAGCGCGATTCGTCCGATGGTTTGGTTTTTCTCGTGGTGACGGAAATCTTTTCTTTTGCGAGCGATTCCAGGTCTTTTAGCAACTCCGGCATCTTTGCCGGCGTCACAGTGACCAGCGCTATAGCCGCAAATTCACCACCCAAAACCGTCATGCGGCTGTCTTCCAGATTGGCTCCGTGTCGGGTGATTACCTCGGCAAGATGCGAAACAATTCCAGGTCTGTCTTCTCCGACTGCTGTCACCAACAAATGCTCTTTCATCGCTCTTCATTCCTTTCTAGTGTGCCAACAATTTTCAAGACCAAAGTATCTAATTCACATCAGATGTAGACCTTTATAATCTACCCGTGAATAAACTGCAGCCATACATAATACTATTAGCCGCCAAGATTGGGGTTGTCTTCCTTCTTCTTCTTCTCGAAACTTGTTGCGCAACATTTGCGCGCGAAGGGGATAACAAGGCGGTGTTGATTGAGGATGTGCTAACAAATTCCGCTGCGCGGCTGATCTTGAGTACGCCCAATACACTTGAGGCTACTGTTCGTCTGGAATTCAAGAAATTGCAAAATGCTGAAACCTCGATTGCAGTTCCGGCAGATATTATTGTCAGCGAGAGACTTCTTCGAAAGGAACTCTTAACTGTGAAGGCAAAAGACGCTGGCTCCTGGAATTTCCAGTTTAACTATCGGTTTAAGATCGGCTTGCGAAGCGAGAAGTCGACTATTGATTTTGTCTATTCCCTACCCTACTCCAGTTCGCAGAAGTTTGCCGTCTCGCAAGGCGCGTGCGGCAAATATACTCATCTCAAAGGCTCTCAGAACGAGAATGCGGTCGATTTTCGTATGCCTGAAGGCACGAGGATTTTGGCTTCAAGACCAGGCTTCGTTGTTTCATTGCGGGATGATTCAAAGTCCGGTGGTCCGACCAAGGAATTTGCCGAAAGAGAAAACCTAGTCGTAATCAAGCACGAGGACGGTACGTATGCAAGTTATGCTCACTTGAAACACAAGGGTGTTCTCGTAACACTAGGTCAATCTGTGGTTGCAGGCACCCCGATTGGGCTTTCGGGAAGCACCGGATGGGCGACAGAACCTCATCTGCACTTCATGGTTTATCGTGTCATCGACTCCAGCAAGATCGAGAGCTTGCCTTTTCGCATGAATACCTCCAAGGGTATATTAGGTGCTCTTAAAGAGGGTGAAACCTATTGAATGGGTCAGATGGGACGGTTGACTTTTTGCCAAAAATCGAGCTTGTCATAGGGAATTGTAAACAAAAGGTTGACACCCCCTCGACAATGTAAGCCCGGTCCTGTTACCCTCAAGGGGTAATTTGTCGTCCGGGATAATCTAAATCCACCATATGCCGCTCAACTCAAGAGTGAATGTTGAAACCGCTGCCCGCAACCACGGGCATCATCACCATCATCAACTTTGAGACCGGAGCGGAACCTCACTTAAAACAGATTAGCTTTGCATTTGTGCAAGAACTGTTGAGACCCGCTCAGAAGGCGGGTTTTTTTGTTAGCGCCAATTTGAAAATACTCTTCGCGCCAATCTAGGAAACGAAAAAAATGACAAAAATAGTAGAAGCGCCATCACCGGAAAAGAATACGGCAACATCCTCTGAGTCAGGTTCTGCTGAGGATCTCGATGCCCTGAAAATGGTCCTGCCGTCCGGGCGAATTCAAGAAAAGGTTGTGGCCCTTCTGGAAAGAATCGGTCTAAGCTTCGCCAAGAGTGGGCGTTCTTATCGCCCCCGTACCTCCCAAACCGGGGTTGTCGCGAAGTTTCTCAAAGCTCAAAACATTCCCGATCTTGTTGCTCTCGGTCGTCACGATTGCGGCTTTTCCGGTTTGGATTGGATTGTTGAGCGCGAAGCAGATGTTGTAGAGCTATTGGACCTTGGGTTTGACCCGGTTTCTATCGTCGCGGCTATGCCTGAAAATCTGGCCAATGAGCCGATGGCTGCACGGCAAGAGCGCCGGCTGGTAATCGCTTCGGAATATAGAAATCTGACGTTGAACTACATCAAAAAACAAGGTCTCAACGCCGACTATGTCCAGACCTTCGGTGCCACTGAAGCGCTGCCTCCGGAGGACGCAGACATGATTGTCGACAACACCGCGACCGGAGAAACGATCAAGCAGAATCGATTGGTTATTGTTGATACGCTCCTTTTGTCGAGCACACGTTTTCTCTGCAACAAAAAAGCGCTGGAGAACGACGTGAAACGCAAGAAGCTTGAAGAGCTGGTAATGCTCATGAAGAGCGCGTTGAGAGCAAACGAAAAGGTGCTGCTTGAAATGAACGTGAGCAGCGAGAATTTTGAAAAGTTGGTGGCGATATTGCCTTGCATGAAAGCGCCGACAATTTCCGAATTGTACAAAGGCAGCGGCTACGCCATCAAAGTTGCGGTGCCTTCTGCAGATGTGTCGCAACTGATTCCAAAACTAGTTGCTTACGGCGCAACCGATATCCTCGAGTACAAACTCGAAAAGATTGTCATTTAACCTGTCTGGGCGACGCATGGCGTCGCCCGGGCGATGCATGGCATCGCCCCTACAGAGTTAATTCGCCAGTGTCGTCCAAAGCGGCAATTCGCCGGAGTCGTCAAAAAAGCAGTCGCCAGAATAGTTATCGCCAGAATAGTTTATGTGAGTCAATCCAGAGGCTGAGTCAATGAAAGTTATGTCAGACGAGACAACACAAAGAGCGACCGGCATCCTGCCGAAAAGGGTCGTAATGGAGTTGCCTTTTTACGACCTTCCACCCGGGGGCCGACTGGAATTTGCCCGTCTGGATTTCTGCGAAAACACGGAAGGTTATCCGGAGTCGTACCCTCAAGGAATGCCCGCCGACTGGGCGAGCAGCTATCCTGAGTATCCGGCGTTAATCGACAAACTGGCCGCACACTACGGAATTTCCACTGAGAATATCATCCTGACCAACGGCAGCGATGAAGGCATCATGGTCGTTTCCAATACTTTTATTGAACCGGGCGAAGATACCGCCATTGTTTCCCGACCGTGTTTTGCAGTAATTCCGCACTCGCTCAAACTCGCCGGGGCCAATGTGGTGAGCGTGGATGTTTTGCCGGATCTCAACTTCAATATTGACGGCATTGAGTCTGCACTTCAGAAGGGAGCCAAAGTGGCTTTTTTTGCCACACCTGAGAATCCCACGGGCGCTCAGCTTCCAGCCGATACTATCGAAGGGTGGTTGAAGAAATACCCCGACACTTTGATCGTAATTGATGAAGCATATGGAGAATTTTCGGAAACGACGGTGCTCCCGTTGATCAAGAAGTACAACAATCTTCTGATTTTGAAAACCTTCTCCAAGGCCTGGGCGATGGCTGGTTTGCGCTTAGGCTGCGTGTTTGGACAATCTCAGCTGATCGAGTACTTGAAGATCGTCACTCCGGTCTTTAGCGTCAACAACGCAGCGATATGGAGCGCACTGCAATTGCTCGATCGCAAGGACGACGTGAAAGCATATGTAGGTGAAGTCAACGCTCGCAAGCAAAGGCTCGTGGATGCGCTCGAATCGCGTCAATTTGAGGTGGTTAATGGCGCCGGTAATGCTGTTTTGCTATCGATGGGAATTCTCGCTGGAAAGTTCTGTGACTTCTGCCGTGAAGAGAAAGTGCTGGTTCGCAACCGCAGCAAGCAGGTTTTTCCTGGTGCGGAATTTGATCCGATGTGGGGGCGCATTCGCGTTTCCATCGG
>PNLN01000141.1 GCA_013823055.1 Cyanobacteria bacterium DS2.3.42 | reverse complement strand
GGCTGAATAACTCTTTTTTGGTAAGCCTCGGACAAGACAGTACTGATTGCTTCCATGGCATTTCTTACGCACTCACTCTCGTCTTGCCCGTGTCCAGAGAATACTCGACCCAAAAGTGCATTTGCATGCTCGCGCGCAGCGTAATCGGCATCTTTGTAGAAGTGTTTGCAGATTGCAATGTGTCCTTCTTCATGGGCAATCACTTTTTCGGAAGCGCTCTCGGGTAGCCACATATCAATCGGTAGTGCCAGATCGATTTTCACTCTCTCCACTTTCACGCTGGCAACAAATTCGTTGCCACGCCGCTCCAGTTTGTTATTTTTTACTTGAACTTCCGGTACGAAACTAAACTCCCAGTGGGTGTTTGCTTCTACAGAAGGGTGCCGTTTTATTTCCGATTTTGGGCGATTGTCTTTGTCGTAAATGTGCTTGTTAACCAACTCTGGAGCTTTATCTACAATAACTTCTTCCGAGGAGCAGCTTGAAAGTAGTGTAAGTGAGAGCAAAAACGTAATCCAAAGTTTGTTGTCAAATGCCGCGCGAAGCTTTAACTTTACTTCGCCTTCAGTCTTCTGCGGATTGTCTTGCCTCTGGTCACGCATTTTCAGCACTCTTCTGGAGATAGGCTTGAAAGCGACTGCCAAAATGGCTGGCCAGTGCCACTATGATGCAGACTGTTCCTAGATCTTCCAGCAACTCTTCAACCATCACGGTTAGATCGAGAAAGATCGGCCACGTGAGTCCGAGCGGTTGCGGAATCAAACTAATCGGAGGGCTGCGCATACCTTGAACGAAATCGAAAGACTCTGCCACGACATAGCAGATAGCTGCCGCTATCATGAGATGGCGCAACTTACTGCTGTCGGTGAATCTTCTCCATAGAAAGAGCCAGCAGAATCCGCCTGCGGCAAGTAGAAATGGAGCATAGAACAGGATCCATGGTGATCGGGAAGTTGAGAAGTGAACTACAAACGATTCGGGTCCGAACCCGTTTCGAATAAAGAAAGTTGCAATTTGCGATCGGATCGTCGGCACGACTAGATCTTGTAACAATGAGCCCACATGCTCGTGGATTGTGGCTACCTCATCAGCCGATGCAACCAGAAAAAGCGCGGCAAAGAGTAACCAAACCCACTTGTGTGGCTCAGTAGATTTTGCTCGACACTCCAATACATAGTTGAGGGCAGCCAACTGAAAGACCATGAACCAAAGAACGGAAGCGTACCAGGCCGGTATGTTTTGCTCTTGATTGAGGTCGAAGAAACGGTGAAAGTAGCCGCCGCCGAAAATCGTAATTTCCTCGTTCTTAATGTAGTAATTTGTGGCATGGCAGATTCCTAACAGTCCGATAAAGCCGATCATTGCAATTGAGACTACTCTGGTAGCTCTAAGCGGTCGCATCTTTATAGAGGTCGAACTGGCGGAGTCGGGTGTAGTGCTTTGTGCTGCAGCACAACTGGACGCGTTTTCGAACTCCTGCTCAGCGTTATCGGAATTATCTTCAGTCACGATCTCCAAACCTTTCAGTTGGTGGCGCTATCACATGCCGATTATCCTCCATTGCCGACGGGGGTGTGTTGAAGCATCCGGCTAAAAATGTAAGCAGTTGTGCCAACCCCGTTTTTTTTCAGAGTCAGCAATAGGCGAGCTTGGCTTGAAACCATTACCCAATCGGCACTCTGACCATCCCCCCCTGGCGGGATGTTGGAAGTTCGATTCCCAACTACCTTAGTGAAGGGGCGATGCATTCATACTGCAAAGCCTTCAAGGCTACCGGGGCTATCGCGCTCCAAGATTTGCAGACAGAATCATCCAGTGTATCGGCTATGAGGAAGTTATATGAAAGTGTCGCGGCAATCATCGAATTTTCCAGAAGGGCGCAGGCTTGTTAGCGCAGGCGGAAACACTCTAGTGCTGATCGTTGCAATCATGGCTGGAGTACTGACGCTTTTTCTCCTGTTTGCTCTTGCATATACAAGACTTCTGGGAGGCAACCAGGAACAACGAACGGCTATAGAAGCAGCTTCTATTGCAGCTGCAAAAGATCTTGGTCGTATTGTCATTAATGACAACAACTTTGGCTACGTCGGACTGTCCGACGCTGCGCCTGTAGGCAGCGGCACTGCAGCGGCCGATGGATTCAGCATGCCGGTTTCCGGTTTGAACACCATTACGGGCACAATCAGGCTCGACTTGATTATCGCCGACAAGACCAATAACGCGACCATGAAGTACTTCTGCAAGAAGGATTTGGCCAATTTGAAGTCGGCCAAAGACAAATTGACGGCAGCATTGCAGGCTGCACTTGTTCCCGGCGGCTCTGGCAAAGACATAGACGGTAACTTAGTAGAACCATACGCTAGTGCAGAGAGCGCCTATGAAGCCAACAAAGTGCGTATGGCCGCTTCGTCTCGATATGTGAAAGGTTCATTGAAATTGACTCTCGGCACCCTATCTCAGGGCGTTCAAACCAATATTCCTCTGCCGAAGCCGAATATGTGGGCAAACGTGAACACTACCTCTCAAAGCCGCGCCGGATACTACATCTCTGAAGTCAATTGCCCTTACGATGGCGAAGACTTTGTGTTTGGCAGCACCAGCAACAACATAAAACTAGTAAACATGCAGTTGTTCCAGTCAGGAGCAAGCGGACTCCCGTACACAATCCCCTCAGTAGTGAAGGCAGAAGCGGACCAGCTGTTTGATAAAGATAAAATCGTCCACCTGGCTGCTGCATCCACAACAGCAAGTGTGTTCGACCCTAAGCCCGCACCGGGAGCTGTCACTATCGCATTCCCCGATGGCAAACCACCTTTTATAGCCACTCCGTACGACATAATGAACTCTCCTATTCTCGCCGGCGCTCCGGTCATGACCATAAAAACAGCGCCAGTGGAGGACTTCCCCGGTCCATCAGGAGGTGCTATGACTACGGTCCCCTGGGGCGGTTCTGGTTCTTCCACTATCAGCAACGTTTGGGCGCAGTCGATGTATGACTGGTACAGACTTGCCGGTACCAAGCTTAACGCAAAGGATGCCGTCGACATGCTCACGAACTCCTTGCTGACGTCCGGAGCTGCCGGCCCATTCACTACGGGTTATATGGACGTTTTTCAGGTTGATGCAAATGGCAATATCACTCAAAAGTTAGTTCTGATTGATCCTGATCCGTTTGAAGCCGTGAGCAACAAACAGATGTACGGTGAAAGTAAGGGTGTAGCTGCGACTACCTCCGGTAAGAACGCTTCACCAGCTGAGTGGGACGTATACATCCGCGACCAGGTAGCGCAGTTGGGCACTATCAATGGTGGCATCCACGGAGGCCGTCCCCTGTCCAATCCATTGGTCGCACTAGCTCCATCTAGCTCTTACAGGAGAATCTGCAGTGAGAAAACTGACAAGGTAATAGCACTGGGCGGAAGCGAATTCAAAGTGCGGTTGGGAAATCTCGGTGGTATCGGTGACGGAGCCAGCAGTGGCGGTAGCGCCAATGCATCCTCAAGCGGAGGATTACCCCCACCTTCTTTCGGACCGAGAGATGATTTTGGAGGACTGTCACTGCCCGGCGCAAACATCATATCCTTCACCTCTGGGGCCGGTATGCCGGGCACTTACTTGCAAAACGGTTCAGCTGTCAGCATACGGTTTCGAGTAGCTGCCCAAAACACATCATCGGGACAGAAGTTCACGAAGAAAAAGAAAAACTAGTTGTTTCTTGCCCAAAGTATGAACTCCTTATTCGACGCCTCTTCACCTGGGGGCGTCGGATATTTTGGGGGAATCACAGTGCTTTCATGGAATATAACTATCGTGTAGACAAATCCGATTTAATTCCATGCTTATTCGAGCCACTACCAACAGTAAGACATCGATTCCCGGTTTACGCCGCTTCCTTCGATCGCCAGAAACTCTCCTAACAATCACTGTAATAGTTTCATTCTTTCTTGTAGCAAGCGCGGCAATATTTGCCTATATGCATTCATCGCGTGCAATTCAGTCGGCTGAAAGTATTGAAAAGTCTCAAGAGTTGCTAGGTTGCCTAGAGTCCAGTCTATCAACGATGAAGAACATGGTTTTTCAGGCCGAAACATACATAAAGAGGGGCTTCATAGGTGCGCGTAGCCGGTATGTAAGCGATAAAGCCACTTTGAGCGGATACATTCAATTCGTCAGAAGTGTAGGAGACGAAGAAGGCTGGCGGCGCTGGCATTTCAATTATCTTGAGCAGCTTGCGCAAAAGTTTCAGACCACACTCGATAATGCGATTAAAGACAAGGAGAGCGGAAATTCAGAAAGGGCATTGGTTGGACTCAGCAAAGCCCAGCAACTTCTGGAGGTGATTCGCGGCCGTTTAATTATCAGCGATGTCGACGAAAGAGTGCTGCTTAAAGAACGCTTGTCGGAATATACACATCATGCCCAGCGGACTTCGATAACGTTCTTAAGTTTGGGCGGATTTATTCTCTTGTTTGTAGTCCCTCTAACCTTTTTGGTGCAGCGGTATCTTGGTGTAGCCCGAAAAGCTCTCCTGGTAGAGCAAGAAGTTTCGCGTGAGATCGTCAAGCATGCGCCGATTGGCATCTTGCAAATGAGTCCTGACTTCAGAATAAAGGACGCCAATGCCGTATTTGAAAGTTTTTTATCTGGAGTGGATTTTGCCGTTGATGATTCTATTTTTGATTTTTTGCCAGAGTTGCCGCGTGAAGTTCTTGCCGAAACAGTGAATTGCGGAAAGCCCGCTATTCTCAGAAGCGTGTTCATTTCTAAATTTGGTGATCAGACCAGACAGGAGCGTTGTTGGGATATTGCTGCCTGGCCGATGCTCGAAGAGGGTAAGGTTCGTAGTCTGATTATTTTGATCGAAGATATTTCCGAGAAGACAACTTTGTCGCATCAGAAAGAGATACTTCAACAGACAATTGCTCACGACCTTAAGAGTCCGCTAATTGCATCCAACTACCTCATTCAAGCTGTCCTGAAGAAGTATTCTGCATCGAGTAATGGCGCTCACGAACTGCTCTTGCGTTTGCAAGACAGCAATGAGAACGCTCTTAGCATGGTAAAAAACATGCTTGAGATGGCAAAATATAGGCAAGGCGTTGAGGTTCTGTTGCAGCAAGAGATCTTTCTAGAAGAATTGATCGAGCGCATCGCCAATGGATTGCTGGCGCGCTGCCAGCTTGTTGAAGTTTCGATTGAAATTAACAAACCTGTCGAGCCTATTTGCATATATTCAGATCAGGCAGCCGTCACGCACTTGATTGGTAATTTGCTGGAGAACGCAATCAAATTCTCGCGTGCACAAGGCCGTATAAGTGTCACTCTAAGCAAGAGCCTGGAGAGCGTCAGCATTGAAGTCAATAACACTGGTTCGACAATTCATGAAGAGGATAGAGAAAAGTTGTTCACACCCTTTTGGCAGGGAGAGCTTGGACAGAAAGCGCCAGGAGGGACAGGTATCGGTTTGTATCTCTGTAAGGAAATCGCCCATGCGCTTGGAGGGAATATTAGCTATACAAGTCATGAAGATTCAGGAACAACTTTTACTGTTGTACTGCCATATACGACTAAAGCACAGTCGACAGCATAGTGGTTCTTACTCTTGCTGTTAGACATTCTTCATTACTAGCTCCGCAATCGCTGCAAGCTGAACTTCGATAAAAATCACGAAATCGCCAAGCTTGACACTTCAACACAACAGACGGTCACTTAAAATGTCCAAGATTTCAGTAATGATAGTTGACGACGACGCGAATCTAAGAATCGGGCTCAAAGTTCTACTTGAGCAAAGCAATTTGGTCTCTGCCGTCCATCAGGCATCAGACGGACTCGAAGCAGTGCATTTGGATTCCAAACATTTGCCCACGCTTATTTTTCTTGATGTCGGAATGCCCGTTATGGATGGCATCGAAGCCTGCCATGAGCTCAAAAAGAGACGACCTTCCGTTAAGGTCATCATGCTCACTTCCCATGACGACGAGCGCGACATATTTGCGGCGCTTGCAGCTGGTGCTAATGGGTATTGTCTGAAGGATGCGGACTTCGGCAGGCTAGAAACGGCGATTAATGCCGTAGTTTCCGGAGATCTCTGGATTGACTCGGCTATTGCACAAAAGGTTTTGCGGGTCTTGCCAAAATCTACATCTTCAGTTAGCCCGAGTAAGCCTATCTATGGACAACTATCGGAGAGGGAAGAGCAGGTCTTGTATTTGATTGTGGATGGTCTTTCAAATCAAGAAATTGCAGATAGACTTCTAATTGCAAAAGAGACGGTTAAGACTCATGTTAAACATATTATGGACAAGCTTGCTGTATCGGACCGAACGCAAGCTGCGGTTAAGGCTCTGCGCTACGGACTGGTGAAAACACCAGAGCAATTGAATGACTGATTTTCAATACCGAAGCTGCATAATTTGACTGGCTGTGTTGGATTGAATTTGCGTTCGGGCTGACGATAACTCGTCATCGAACGCAGCGCGCGTGACTATGGTGGTTAGTTTGTGGTTCTTGTGCGGCGTGCTTACCCCGGACCTGTAGAAATCCACGACTTCTTCCGCGAGCGGCAATTCTATAACTTGTCTTTCGGCCAGAGAAATTGAACACTCGCTGCCTTGCCACTCTTGCTTGAGTTTGTTGACTTCCGCAATTAGCCAGCCAACTTCCGCATCGTGCCAGATTGCTGTGGCCAAATCCGTGAGGGAGTCGCCTGGTTGAATCATGTAACTGAAGCGTGAAGCTGCACGCGATAGAGGTACGCTTTCTCTACTGCGCTCGTTACTATCACTTGTTGGTAGAGACTCTTCTTCCACAGATTCGGTGACTCCGGCATCAGTGTTGTCTATGGCTTCACCATTTTTCCTGCGTCGTTTCAACCTTCTACCTGCTATTAATGCAGCAACACCGGCTGATACGACTAACTCAGCGGACGGCGCCGCTGGTCGTTCTGAGTAAGAGTTTTTGTCGACGAGTTGTCGTTCCAGAAGGAATATTCTATTGCCGATGTGCAAATAAGTGACTCGGAGTTTCAAATCCCCCGATAATTTTGCGGGCGTGAATTCTGCATGATCATCAACTATTGTAGTTCGTGCCAGCTGTTTTTCACTAACGTTCTGCGGTCCACTTTCCGCTCTGATCGCTTTCTGTTCTGGCGTTGCATCAACAGATCTTGCAGTCTGCGCTAGTGTTGACTGGCTGGACTTATGAGTAATTACAGTTGAGAGCAAAGACTTAAACTTTGTGGCAAGGAGAGCAGAGTCATCTCCATCCGCCACAGGCAATGTTTCGTCTGCCTCTGCCGCATGCAATGCTTCCTCCGCGTCTGACGGCGGTTCATCAATTGTGTGACTTGTTCTCTCAGCTGCAGGGATGGATCTGTCGGCCACTGGGTTCGATTTGCCTGTTGAGGCAACAGGCTCTGCTGCCTGGTTGATTATTGAGCTTGCCAAACGTGAAAGTGTGATTGAGTCTTGACCTTGCAGTGATAAGGTTGAGCCTTGCGCATGTACCATTGCGAGTGAATCTTTCTTGTTATCCGCTGAGACCGAGGAGCCTAAAGACTTTCCGTTTGTACGATTCTCAGCAATAGGCAACTTACTTCTTTCGTCAGGAATTGGTGTGAAGTTTAGTGGGCGTGTCGCACGGTTGAATGCATCCATGGACGTATGTGCGCCTGCAGATTTAACGGAAAGACTGGGCACAAGTGCGAGACGTGCTCTGTCAGTCGCTTTGAAGTCTTGCGGGATCGCAGATGCGAGAAACTCTCTTCCAACAGCCGCGCTTGCAAGCGAACGCGTTATAGGCATTCTTGATGCGACAAAGCCCGCTTCCGCGTTTTGTCTTAGTAGCGAACTTTGAATAGAGGTATGTGAGGCAATATGTTCTGGTACCGCTGAATGTTTGAGGTGAGTACGTTCAACAGGGGTATGTGCGGCAATCTGTTCTGGTACCGCTGAATGTCTGAGGTGAATACGTTCAACAGGGGTATGTGCGGCAATCTGTTCTGGCACCGCTGAATGTCTGAGGTGAATACGTTCGACAGGAGAGTGCGCGGTGATGTCTTCGGCTGTGGCTTCTCGTCTCAGAAGTGAACGTTCAATCGGTGAATGAACTGCGGCGACTTCTGCTCCAGCAGCGTGTCTCAGGAGCGAACGTTCAATAGGCGTTTGAGCCGCCAGGAAAATTTTGCCTCTTTCTGACAGAGTCGATGGAGTGAAATCGATTGCTTGGGAATCGAGCTTTGGTGGGTTTGAAGCGTTAGCCTCGTTTGACCGAGCCACTTTTGCGACATGCGGTTCGCCGGTTTGCGGTTTTATTGCTTGAGTTTCTTTCTCCTGAGATTTTCCGACCAGCGTCAACTCAGGCAGATAAGTCTTAACCGCAACTGCCGGCTCGAGCAAATGTCCAGTGCCGGCGGTGACTTTGTTATCGCAAAGCTTGGCTCCTGCGACAAGCTCCCTGCCGGTGGTGCCGTGCAAGAGTGAGCCATCGACGGGCAAACTGGAAGCTATTCCTAACTTATCTCGTTCGTGGTGGATTGATGCGGAAAGGTCAGCATTTAGAACAAGTCGAGGATCTGTTTTTTCATTGTTAATGGCGGGTTTTGCAACGAAACCGTCAGGTGTCCGCAACGTAGCTTCCTTGACGAGTTCTTTCGTGCGTCCTCCAGGTTTTACTGTCGCGCCCTTGTCGCTGCCTTGATCGCTGCGCATCAAGCCTTTTCGCACTATCGCAGCTGCGGCTGTCGTTTCCTTTATCGTTTTCTCTGGATTTAGAACTGCGTGTTTTTTTAATTCCATCTGGGCTGCAAGTTGTGCCCCTAGCTTAGGATTTTGTGGTGCCTGGGTTTGAGCTTCAGCCGCACGCAAGCTTGCGCGGAAGGCGGTTACGGCTTGTCCTGCCGGTGTTGTGTCACGCGAGTTGGGAAGACGCAGGGAGGGACCTGATGTGTCATGTTTTCGACCAGTGAGCGCACCGTGGTCGACTATGCGCTGAATGGACGGAGGCACTATTGGAAGCGGATCCGTGAGCCGTGGCGGTTCCCCCGGAACTGATTGTCCGTCTTCGAACTTGCGAGTTGGATCGGTCGGTTCGACAGGTCTAAGAGCAATAGCCGGATCTGTGATTTCGCCAGTTTTGATCGGAAGTGAAGGATCGGCTACGACACCGGGTTTATCGAGGCGCGCCGGATCCGCGACTGTGAATCCAGGCGAGGTGGGACTCGGTATCGTGATGCGAATTCCTGGTGGAATTGCGGGAAGGGGGTCGGTGATTCGGGGTGGCTCCCCTGGAATTGCCTGGCCGTCTTCAAATTCCGGAACTCCGCCGGACGTAAGAGTTGGCTTGTCTCCAACGCCTACATCGGGGGTAATTGTTTTGGCATCCGGCGTAATGCCTTTTGCGTCCGTAATGACTGCGCTGGAATCGAGCCTCTGTGCAGGTAAATGCCCGTCATCATCGAGCGTCAGTTTGGGAAGTTGATCTTTCGTTGCATCAAGCGTTGGAGTGAGCGTTGCGGTAAAACTTCTCCACTCCTCAAGTCCTCCTGAATCCTTGAGAAATGCAATGTCGCTGCTCCAATCCGCTGTTTCCGCTGCGGCCAAAGATGTGGCATCGCCGTCTGATTCCGGTAGGTCCACAACGGACGCACCTTCAGATTGCTGAATGGGGATATCGGCTTCGTCGTTTTCTCGCAAAAATCGACCGAATTTTCACAAGGCTCGGTTGCGCCTTTATTGCTAATGTTGCGTTGCTAGTAAGGTGTTTGTGATTCGGGACGCCAATGATCGCAAGCGCCTTGAAGTTGGCACTCAAATCAATCTGGCGAGGTTTATCGAAGGATACAACAACACCTGTAACGAAGGCATAACAACGAAGCTAGAATGGCATTATTTGCCTGGGTTGCCTGGGTTGCCTGGGTTGCCTGATTTGCCTGGGTTGCCTGATTTGCCTGATGTTGTTGCCATCTCTGTGACGATTTCATCCAAAGTCCGTTGGTCGACCTTGGACGCATCGATTTCGATTGTTCTAACACCGATCAGATTGAAAATGTAGGGCGCACTGGCGTATGCAATAAGAAGTATGGCAACGCTAGCTGCAACTGGAATACTGACCTTTTGAAGGCGCATTAGCGCGTAGGACAAATGCCGCCCGAAGCGCTGAAATGGTTGAACTTGCTGACCGCAGGCCTTGGATAAATTCGCCACAAATGCTTCTGCTGTTCCTGTTCGCCTGTCTGGATTCTTCGCCATGGCTTGGAGGATTGCGTTTTCCACTGCGGGTGAAACATTTATCGCGCTTGGGTGACTTCGCATCGGAGGAGGATTTTCCAGAAGATGCGCGTGCATGCAGTCCATTACGCTGCCCTGGAACGGTTTAACTCCAGTAAGAAGCTCATATAAGGTGCACCCCAAAGAATAAATGTCTGTGCGGCAATCGACCTTCTTTCGCTGGATCTGTTCCGGACTCATGTAGCTGGGAGTACCCAGTGCCACGCC
>PNLN01000164.1 GCA_013823055.1 Cyanobacteria bacterium DS2.3.42 | reverse complement strand
CTGATTTCAAGAATCCTGAGGCAAACGGAGCCAGAGTAGTAACAGGACAAAGGCTTATGCAAGCAGCAAGCGATCTCTTTCTCGGTCACTACATCAACAGCGACGGAAGAGATTTTTACGTCCGCCAGCTGCGAGACGTAAAAGTTAGGCCAATGGTCGAGATTTTCTCGCCAGAAAATATGATTTGCTTCGCTCGCAATTGCGGTTGGGCCCTCGCCAGAGCACATGCCCGCTCAGGCGATCCAGCAATCATTTCTGGATACATAGGAAAGAGCAATGCCTTTCCGAATGCAGTGGCGCAATTCGCAGACGCCTATTTAGAGCAAAACTTAAACGATCACAAACGATTGAAAGCGTCTGTCAAAGAGGGTCTGATCGAGGCTGCAATGGATCAGGAGTAGAATACCATTTAGCTATTTCTCGGCACTCAACGCACCAGTGGCAATCTTCAGAGTCTTTTCGCCGTTAGTCCCATTAATCAACTCGGCGATGCCATTCATATTAATGAAGTGCTTGCTAAAGTCTCTCTTGTCTTTCGGAATCGTCTCCATCACATACGTGCCGCCGCAACCGGCTACAAGTGTTCGACAAATGGGAGCACCGCTGCCAAGGCGGGCATGTATTTCCATTTGCCTGCTATGGTGGCGAGCCCTCTCAATGGCATCTTCACTCTTGGAAGGTTCACATTCTTTTGCTGTGGCAACCATCAAAGCAAGATCTTTAGGACTACCGATAATACGCGTGTCCTTTGAGACGCAGGAGTAAAAACGATTGGCTTCATCAATTTTGCCATCTTTATCGGGCTGAGGTAGAGTCGATGCCTTCACGTCAGGGTGGCTAAAGATAACTTGTCCTACTAACGCAGACTTGGAATTTTTGCGATGCTGAAGATAGTTGGTATCGAACATAGCACCATGACTAAAGGCAATCATAATTGTGCGATCAGCGCCGACAACATTGATTACATCATCAAGCGCTTTTTCAAACTTAGGATATGACTGTGCAGCCCCTCTGCGCTCGTTATCATACGCCTCGCTCAACCCGACCTTTTCTTCTGATGGAGGAGTGGATTGCCAGTCCACATTTATTACGGAGTGACCATTGGTCAACTGCAGTGACAAAGAATAGAAGTCAGAACTGACTGCTGCTGTGCGAATGCCATGAGTAAAGAAGGCTATGTCTTCAGTCCGGGGAACCTTGTGCGCTGCAGTTGACGACTGTTCTAACTGCCGTTTTCTTGCTTTGCCAATCAGTTCATTGAATTCTTTGGTATCGATGTTTTGTCTATCTTGATATTCGAATTTGCAATTCTTCAGTGAAGAAGCGCCATCTGGTACCGTTATAAAAACTAGACGTTTATAAGGCTGGGCGGCGGTTTGACCTTCTGCCAAATTGCGATCCGATAAGCCGAACTGCTCCATGGTGTAAGTGGTGGAGCCGTCAGCATTGCGCTTCGCTGGAAATCTGTCGACATCGCGCTTCAAAGCATCTTTGGTGTAATTAGTGAATTGGGCTTCGCTATCGAGTCCTGATACTTGCTCAGTGATAGCCGCTTCGTATTTGTTGATCGCCTTTTCGGCGGGATATACAGGTGCTGAAAAATCAAGTACTTCGCTGGATGATTGATTGTTCGAGCGCCGGGCACGATTGGAGACTTCCGGTCTCGTTAAAGAGACGTCTGTTTTTGTCGAACTCGGTGAAGCCTCACTGATTTTCAAGAAATTGAGTGATTGAAAAAAACCACTTTGCGCTGGTGGATTTGGAACTTCAGCTTGCTCAATCGCCATTTTAAGTGCCCTCAGTTTAGAAAAACTTCGGTGAATCAACGCACAAATTCGCAGTCACTGAGTATGCAGTGAACGCTTGAATTATTCGCCAAGGACCGTCGGATATCAGGTTCTATGCGAACAGCACGCAGTTTGGACAAAATATCGAGAATTAATGATTATCGCAGCAAACAAGTCCCCCCTTATGGAGAGGGGGGACTTGAATCACGGTCTTCCAAGGATGTGTTCGTTATTTTCTTATTGTCGGTTCAGGCGTGACATCAAGGCTCACGCCGCGTAAGGTTCTGATCGTCTGCCTTCCATCTTTGGCGGAGAACTTCACCGATCCATCTCTTTCTACAGAAACAACACCTTCAAAGTACTTTGATCCATCCTTGTTCTTCCACACCGGATTATCCAGACCTGTATTGATTGGCGATTCAATCTGCCAGACGTCGGTGTTTCCTTTTGCATTGGTTATCGTCAAACGTATCGGCTCGCCGGTTGTGGTGTTATACATAAATTCCGTTCTTGTGCCCCTGGTGTCGACCGTGCTGTGCACTCGTTTGCGTCCATCCTTAGCTGTGAACTCATGCACTTCTGCACCATCAGGGCGCTGAATAATGGCGGAATTTCTCTCCATCCAGTTCATTCGGACTGAGCCATCGGCCAGATGTGTACTTTCAATTCGTTGACGTTTTCCATTTTCATCGACAAAGTCTTGAGAAACATCCTTGCGAGTGAGTTTGTGCACTTCACCATTGGGATGGTGTTGAGTGAACTTCAATACTTGTCCGTTCTGGTCATATTCGTAGCGGGTCTTCACCCCGTCTGTGCTCACAAAATGCTGCATCTCTGGTTTGCCGTTGTCGCGTGGATGGACAACCGTCTGCGCACCGCCTGTAGTTCTACGCCACAAGCGCTCATCATCGCCTGGGCGCCATGTACGATCGCCATTGGGATGCATCATTACTGCATCCCCATTGATGTGATTGATCTTTAAAGAAGAAACTTTATCCACTGGATTTTTGACTAGATTCGCCTCTTCAGTCAGGCGATCGGGGTGCAGCGTAGTCGTCCCCTGCTTTGGACGGTATATATTCCATGAGTCTTTTTTACGCTCGCCATGTTCGATGATAGCACCACCACCATCCTCAACCGAATAAGATGAAGGTGTTGTTTCTTTTCCACGATAGGCAAAACTGGTCGTGCGCCCGACGATGGTCACCTCAGTTGTGATGCGGCCGCGAGCATCGCGTTTCAACACGTCTCCGTCTCTGCGTTCCTCGATGAAGTTTCCGGACTTGTCTCTCATGCAAAGTTGAAGATCATCAGTAATACCAATGTCTGTTATGTGCGCACCATGAAATACATCTTTGACTTTCCAACTGGCATGCTCAGTGTTGATGCTCCATTCGCGATCGCGAATACCTTTGAATCCGGATTCCATAACGCTTCCATTTCTATCTGTCTTTATAAATCCGTTGGGTGACTTAGACTCACCACGATAGGTAAATGAAATTCTCTCGCCTCGCGCGTTGATCAATTCGCTTACTCTAGGTGGTTGAGCTTGATCGAATTTGACTTTTGACCCATCGTTATACTTGTAAATCATGTTGTTGTAGTAGTCGCGCTCCATACTTGGATGAAGCTGACTTTGCGGTAACTTGTCGTTGCCGGCTATGGGGCGATCTCCCGGTTCGTATCTAGGTATGGGTTTGTGAACAACTGCAGCGCGCACTTTCTCTTCCGGTGGTGCTGTGTGGCTTACAGCCTTATCTGCGCCATGGGAATTTGCTTGGGTCTCATCAATAGTTACAGAAAAACCCTTTTGCTGTGCTGTTATGATACGAAGCCCACCGGCATCATCAACAAGTTCCATTTGGGGCATGTTGCATGAAGCAGCCCGCGCAGCCAGATCATCATTAATCTTCTGACGCATCTCATTGATGCGATTGGGATCGCTGCTCAGCGCCTGAGACGACAACAACGAATATTCTTGTTGGAGCTTGTTAGCAATCTCTTTCTCGTAAGGTGCGGCTAAGGCATCATTGCCAGCTGATTTAGCCTCATTCCATTTTTCCAAACTAGATACGAGACTGTTTGGTGATGCATCGCAAGCCATGGTCTAACCTCCAACGGTCGGAAGAAACTTTTGTTATGTATTTTCTGGAAGGGGCAATCGATAAAATCGATTGGCTTGCATCGAGAGTATTAAATGAAGCGTTGCAATTCAGTGACAATTCGGCTGCAAGTACAGCCGAAAGCTTCGTAATTTCCCCATGGGGTCTGCCACAGCGGGGATTAGTCCGTTTGCGATACGGCTAGCCAGAAGTCCTCTGAAGGCGTTGTCTCGGCTGCTTCAGAAGTTTTTTTTCCGGGCGACGCTGGGTAGCTGTTATTGCCTTTTCAGTTCGCGCAGCAGGTTTTTCAGAGATAACCTTACTTAAGATCAAACCGGAGAGAAATCCGCCGCTTAAAATGCCCCAGAATACGCAAGTGCCAGGCACCGACTCTAACCCTGTCGAGAAGTTCATTCCAAAAATCGAGCTAATTGCTGTAACAGGGAAAAAAACTGCAGCAAGAACATTGAGCCGGTGCGCAGTGACAGACATCTCATAAGTGCGTTGAGACTGCAATTCGTTTCTCTGCGCCGCCGTATAATCAAGTCCATTCTTCGCATCCATGTATAGCAATTCGAAGGCCCGCTCAGTATCGCCCGCAGCGTCGCGAGCAACTATAATTTCGCGATCATCAGGCATCAGGTCGCGTGCCTTTTGCAATGTGGCGTGCAGATTGCAACTAGTGCGGTGCAACGGCGCTATTGCCTGCAAAAGAGTAAAGTAGTCAGCCGCATAATAGGCGTTCTGCAGCTGAATTTCCAACTCTTCCACTCGTTCGGCAAAACTAGCGACATGTTTTTTGAGCAAATGATTGGTGCTTCCATCGGCGGTCCATGCCCAAACTCCTGCCGGGTTACGCCATAAAAGACAGCCTTTGCGTTCTCTGTCATTTGGACCTGGAGCTTTGTGCAACACTAGAAGTAAATGCCCGTCGGCCACCATGGCCCGCTGTCTTCCGGCACTATCACCAAACCGGTCACGAATCTGAACTGGAACTTCCCAGTGCTCAGGAACTATTGTCTTCATTTTTTCTGAATCTTCCGTGTGTTTTTTGTCGTTTTCTTTGATTAGTCACATTGTCAACTGCCGAGGGTTAAGAACGCTTTAAAAGTCCAAAGCAACTGGCGTGATACCTTATCTTCAACAATTTAGGTGGCGGCAATGAATGTAAGAGCAATCTCGGTCGTGTCGTATGTGGTAGCAATAGCAGTGTGTTTTACGACTACTGCATGCAGCGAAGGCGACAAGTACGGAAAAGAAATCGACAGAGAGACAATCCTGCAAGTTGCCCAACCGCCCTATGATTTTTCCCTATCTGTAAAGTGCCGGGATGAAGGGGACTCAACTTTGCAGATGCGAATTCAGAAAGAAGATTCAGCCGTCGAGGATGCGCAGGTTTCAGCTAAGCTCGTCACACCCGATGGCAGCGAACAAGCGGCGAAGTTCGTTCAAGAAAAAGAGAAGCATCTCTACGAAGCATCCCTGCCATTGAAACACCACGCAGATTATCTGGTCAATTCTGCAATCAGCATTGAAGGGAAAACCTTCACTCCAATTTTTTCTTTTCACAGCGGTGACCCGGCGCTTGAGAAATTGAACAAGAAAGGTGAATCTAAAAGCGCCGATGGCGACAAGTGATTCACCTTAATTGGAATATGATTTAGGTCGAAGTGTCGATCTATCTAGTAATCTCGCTAACTCTTTATCTCTTAAACTAAGGGATGCACCGAATGAGCGTGCTTAGCATGTGGCTGAGGATTCGAGAAAGCGGTGTACTGATCGATCACTTTTTTCTGACTATCGATGTAATCGACCTTGTCAGCGAGGAAAGATGAACTGCGCTTGAAAGTAACTACGTAGTTTGCAAACAGATCAACTCTCTCTTCAGGCTGGCGGAGGGTGCTATCGAAGTTTACGATCGTTCCTGCTTCAGGCGAGGCGGCAAATCCTTCTCTGTAGATTTCTTGCATATTCATAGTCGGCATTAAGAAAGTTTCGCAAGTAAACTCAGGATTTCTGTCAACGATGTCTTCAACCAAATTGATGTCTCTTTCTAACCAGCCTTCCGTGTGCGAGTAGATGCCTACAATTATTCCGGTTAATACATAGATTCTGCAAACGACTTGATTATTCGAATCGTTGAGAAAAATGCAACCACTTGCATCAACATCGAGGAACTTCTTGTATTCATCGATAGGTGTGCCGGCATCAACAGCTTCTTCAGCCAATGTATGTCTGGAGAAAAGTGCTGCAGAAGCAAGTGCGATATCCTCGTCAATTTCATAAGCTTCGATTTGAGTGTCGACTTCGCCAAGCTCAGCAAGAGCCAGGGAGAAACCTTCTTCTGCAAACACAGGAGCATTGAGATCTTTGCGAGTGTAGATGCAACCGAGAATTCTGCCGCGGAATACGAGCATTGAAGCGCGTGAACGTCTCCACTGGGAGGATATATGAATGCAGCAAGTGCGTTCAAAAGCTGCCAGTGACAGCATAAACTCTCTCACCATCAAGTGACGAGCTTGCATTTTCGATTCGCTGTTGTCGCCCATCGAGGGTGCGACGAGACTGCTCAGGCGACGATTAGGTCCGCTGTAGGCAACGGCAAGCTTTTTATACTTTTGAAGACGGTTGACGTCGTCTTTTACGAGTTTCGAAAGTACGTTATGCAACATGAGATGAACCCCTTTCGGATGAAGTGGTAAGTGCCGTTCCTTTCGAGGCGCACTTTGGCACGCTCTACGAAGAACGGTAGGTAGATTTGCTTAGTAAATGACGCGGCGAATTTCTTCGGCGCCTGCAATTCGAATCCTGAACTTAAAAGGGGGTTCTGGTGATGGAGTCCTTAGGCAATTGCTTCGAAAACCATCGCATCGCTTTGCTGGTCTCACTATCGGATTTTTGCCGGAAGAAGTCAATAACGAAAACGTGTACACAGTGGCTATATTAACCCCATTTAATGAAAGCTTTGCGTACACTAAAACGTTTATAAACCGTCGCTTTGCCAGTCGTGATGGGGGTTTCGACAGGGGCAAAAAAGCGGGTATGGGATTAGAGACTGTTTTGCTGTCCGTAATGCAAGCAGGGACGGTAGGCTGTTTTTTCAAGCCAGTGCCGGAATAGTCGGTTTAATGTTCCAAATTGAACCTTAGCGCTCGAACCAGAATTTCTGACTCGTGTCTTTCTGTGCACTACGGTCTTGTGCCGTTCCTGAAATCAATCCGAATCCCTCGAGAGCCTGGGCGCCGCGGTAAAACTCATCCTTCTTTTGCGCCTTCATTTCTTCATAGGATTGATTCAGTGGAATTGTGATTTTAGTGCCGGTCCCCATGATTTTGGCTGCTTGCTCTGCAACCGAACCAATTGGATCACTAGCGTCGAGCTGCCTGGTAAATGTGATTTCCACAGGTCTGCCTTCTTCGTCTCTAGTAACTTTCGCGCCCTGCTTCTCGAGTTCGGCAAGGACTTTCGCTCGGTTGGAGTCGCCACGCAACTCCGCGATCTTTCTATGCAGGTCGCCCTCGGCCTGGTCGGCTTGCGCTACCAACCTTTTGTTCTCCGGCAGTGGCAGCCAGGGCTTGGCAAATGCCTCCTGCGCCGTGTCCACTATTGCGGTGGCACTCTCTTTGGCTGCTTCTTGTCTGGCGGCTTCCGTGGTAGCAAGTGGCTTGTCCCAAACTTCATTGCCTGAGCTTCTGTGCTTCCAGGCTTCTGCCATTTCTTTCGAACGATCTTCGGTAATTGAATACATGCCGCCACCGACACGCTGAATTACCACACCTGGAAAACCCTTTTCAGACATCTCCTTAAGCACGAGCTGACGCTGCTCTTCCGGTTGAATCTTGTTGACCGCTGATATCGTTTCCTTTGGATTGTCCGCCTTCTTTCTCAGCGACTCAACTGTGTCATGAGCTTGCTCTGCCGGCAGTTTTCTCCCACCGTCACACGCCAAACCCGGCTTTTCCTTAAGGTGAGGGCCGTCTTGATCATAGGTAAATTCTATACTTGGAAGGTTACTCTTATCGTTTCTGTAAGCATCAAAGATAGACTTCTGCTCACTGGGTGTCATCTTGGTCCAGTCGCAAAGATTGCTGACGTTATGCTCAGCATTTTGCTCCATTTTTTTGACGACTTCAGTGGCTTCGATTGCCGTGGTAGACATATAAACGACCTCAAAATGCACTTTCGCACTAATAACCAGTCACCGAATGCCGGTGATTGCTGAGCGAAATCTGGAGTGGGGATGCTGCGATTATCGCCATCTGCCGTGGCAAACTCGTGTACGGCTTGTGACAGGCTTGTGAAACCGCTTGTGACAAATTCGTGAAACTGCAAGGGTTTTCACATCACATCAAACGGGCACTTTAATAGCCATGGGCCGCTCAAGCAGTGAAGTTCGGGTACAGATCAGACATGAATTCCAAATCCCAAAAACTTGATCCCGCTGACTTACAAGAGTATTTACATGGGATGCGTCAATCACTACTTGACGGTTATTGCGCACCTCAGAAGATCGACAGAGAACAGGTAGAGGCATCGATTCGGCAGATTTACATAGAATCCGGTCGCGGCACACCAACTTTTACATGGTTTTCCAATCCGCGTGATTTGCATGAGGCCAGCAGGAATTATCCAGCCGAAGAAGCGTTTCGGGTATCGCAGATTGAAGATAAATGCGGCAAGAAAATTAGACAGATTTTGGAATCAACTATTAGCGCAGAAGACTTCAACGATGCATTCACGCTCCTTTGGGATACTCTACCCAGCAGAGAAATCCAGTCGTTGTCATGGCAAGTGCGTGGAGAATTGGCTGCGCGGCCAGCAATGACTTTTGAAATCGATCAAAGAAAAGGATTAGATTGGAATATATCGAATGTAATTCGTTCTGAAATTGGCAACAATGCGTCCATCGATGCAATTGAATGGGCGTCGACGTCTTTGAACAGACTGGCCATTGCCCAGATGGCTCGTGAATTTTTCGAAGTACGTCTCGATGAAGTTGAGAAATCGAGCCTGGACAATTTAGCTGCACTTGCTAGAGGTGCACATGCTTATATCTTCTTTGACAAAGAGTGCCTGATTAGTGAAAGACCTCTGGAATTTTATACCGACGAGCAATTTCGAAGTCATCACGCTAGCGGTCCTGCAATTGTGTACGAGGGCGACTTCAAAATATTCTGCTGGCGCGGAAGTCGAGTTCCGGAAACAGCGATCACATGTAATGCCAATCTCGGAGCCATAGATGCTGCAGGGAATGTAGAAATCAGGCGTGTGCTTATTGAGCGCTACGGGTCACAGCAATTTCTGCTTGATACCGGCGCGGAAATTCGCCAGCACGACAAATTCGGATCTCTATATGTGAAAGAAGTTTGGGGAGATGAACCGATTGTGATGGTGCACATCACCAACTCGACTGCCGAGCCGGACGGACAATTTCGCTCTTACTTCCTGCGTGTTCCGCCAACAATCAGGACGGCTCGCGAGGCGGTTGCCTGGACCTTTGGTATGACAGCGGACGAATATGACCCATTGATCGAGACGTAGTTTTGTCCCGCAAAAGAGTGACAACAATAGCGAGACAAAGTTAGAATCTTGCCATATCCAGTTTGAGCCATTAGTACCTCATTCAGAACGCTGCAGACACTCTGTTTCGGGACATTCGAATCGAATGCCGCATGTGCTGCTTTGTGACGTAAGTGCCAGAATCTGAGCTTTTCCTTGCAGGGCATGTGACAATGCCATTGGAATTCCAGAGTTATACAACCACCTGGGTCAATGAATTTAGGCGCAGACTAGGCCTCGAATTCATGAGGTATGCAAGAATGCGCACAACAGCTTCACATACATTCGGAAAGATGCCGCGAGGTCGCAGAACCGTCGTTGATCTTTTGACTATGATAGCTCCGGGAGCCGTCCCTTGTTTCCTCATTCGTGATATCGACGTCACCTGGGCAAATAGCCTGAAAGATCGCCTGAAACAAGAAGGTTCCAAGGTCACCGTTACTGCCATTTTGCTAAAGGCGATTGCAGTTGCACAGAAAACTCACCCGGGCACCAGAACCGAATTAATTCCATTCGGCAGAACAGTAACGTATGAAAACATCGTCGCTGGCTTTACAGTCGAGCGAAATGTCAGAGATGAAGACACAGTATTTTTCGGAGAAATTGAGGCGCCTCATCTAAAGTCGGTCTCTACGATTGCCGAAGAACTTACTCAATACGTTGAAGACAAACCAAGCACCATCGCACCACTGGTGATGCAAAACATTTACTCCGGGTTGCCGTATTTTTTGCGACGCATAATTTTATTAACCGGACAGTGCTTGCCCTCGATGCGGCTAAAGTGTCAGAAAGCCACCTTTGGGCTTACAACACTTGGGAAATATGGAATCAGCTCCGTCTTAAGTCCATGCATTTGCACATCAACATTCGGCATTGGAACAATTGAAGATCGCACTACAGTGATTGACAATCGAGTGGAAATTCGTCCGAAAATGACTATCACCTACAACTACAACGCTAAAGTAATTGATGGACAAGCCGCTGCAAATTTCTTCAAAGATGTTTGTGATTTGATGGAAGGTGGACTTTCTGAGCAAATCGCAGCCGAAGAATGCGCGAGCAGCGAGGAAAT
>PNLN01000227.1 GCA_013823055.1 Cyanobacteria bacterium DS2.3.42 | reverse complement strand
ATTCGACCTTTCTGATCGTCAATTTGTCCAGACTTCAAATGGCTGCTGGTGGCGTACAAGATCTCATCTGCTGTGAATGATGCCGGCATAGTAGGTCACTCCTCAAATAATATGTGCAAGTATTTGAATATTTGGAACTCTCGATACGTGCAAGTATAACGCGTTTGCTGGTACTGTCAAACTCGCGAATTCCTTTGATATAGCGGCAGCAGGCTAGTCTTGCCTCTGGCGTTCAACTGTGTTACTGTTTATATGTCTTAATATGCAAATTTGTGCATATATGCAACTGTTTCGCAGAGGAGGGTATATGCCTCATAGAGTTTTGGTGGCTAGGCAACTAGCCGAATTGTTTTCTGTTCTTTCACACCCGGTGCGTGTTCGTATAATCGTTGAATTGAAAGCTGGCGAGCTTTGTGTAAACTCGTTGCAAGAGATTCTAGGAATTAGGCAATCTGCCGTTTCGCAACACTTAGCTCTACTCAAGTCTCACAATCTAATCAAAGAGCGGCGGGAAGGTAGGCATGTCATGTATCGACTAGCAGTTCCTCCAATGGCCCCTTGGCTCATTATGGAATACCGCTCATAGTGCCTAATGATTCTGATTCAAGTTTGCTCAAATCAGCCGCCGAGCGCGCGATTTCTTACTGGACAGAGGACCAAGAAAAACAGGAAACTGATAAGCACAACAGCGACAAATCGCATGCGATTTCGTCGACTTGACGACTATGCTCCCCGTTTTTTTCGTTTCGCTTGTGGCTTTTCATCTCCCCATGCTGACTTGGCGCTCTCAATGGCGGACATCATCTTTTCGACTTCAGACGGGTCTGGCGATATGAAGCCAACTCCTTCCATAATCCAGTGTGCCAGATCTGGCTTTCGAAGATGATAGAAAACGTTTCTTCCTTGCCTCATTTCGACTACTAAGTGATGGCTACGGAGAACAGCTAACTGCTGAGAAACAGCAGAATGCGTTATGCCCAGAATGTCTTTCAACGCGCCTACAGTCAGATCTTCTTTTTTCAACTCTTCAATAATGCGAATGCGCATGGGGTGAGAAAGAATTCCAAACAATTTGGCTAATTCCGCACTCACGACCGCCCTGTACGGCATAGAGCCACCTCAGTTGAATTTGTGCAGAAATTAGCATATCTATATATGTAGCACTTAGTCAAGCACCTGACTTTTACAGTCGGCAAGTGACTGCTCGGAATGCGGCCGCAGACTGCAGGTAGTCCACATGTACCTCAGCTAAGCGCATCTGCGCCTCAGCAGACATGCGTTCTCTCTGGTTGACCAGAAAGAGAGTGCTGTCACCTGCTCCAAAGCGCAACCGCTCCCCCTCTTCTACTTGCTTGGCCTTTTTTACTTCAAGCAGAGTAGAAACCCAGCGCTCATATGATGTGTTGATGGCAGATACAGTGTCATCCACTTCTGCTTGAATGCGTTGCCTTTCTGCCTTTTCGTCCAACGTCAACTTTTGAATCTTCAATCGCGCTGCTTGCGCTTGTCCTCTTGCAGTCCTTTGCCGTAGAGGCAACGAAACGGCCATGCCTGCTCGCACCACAGGACCAATTCCCTGAGGTCCGGTATCGGCGCCTTGAGTCAGATAGGCATCCATAGCCGGCAGGATCATATTTTCTGCTAGTCTGAGATCAATTTTTGCTTGCTCGCGCTCCAGTATTATCTTTTTTAACTCAGGACGCAGTTCCAGAGCTAGTTTCCGCCCTTCCATCCATTCACCATTGGTTAACTCGCGCGGCTCAGGCTGTAATGCCGGCACTTCTTGTAGAGAAGGAACTACCCTTGGTGCGCCACTTTCGTCCCAAAGGAATACGGAAAGAAGAAGTGAAGCCTTTTGAAAGTCACGTTCACTTCTCACAAGCGCCGCTTGACGCCTTTGAATCTCTTGCTCCGATTCGGCTATGTCGAGAGCCGGAAGGTCACCTTTTTGAACACGCCCTTTAATTTGATCGACCCGCGCTTTTGCAATTAGTAAAAGATTTTTTGCTATATCTACCCGAGCCTTAGCACCAACCCAATCCCAGTAAACGGCAGCAGCCTTGAGCAGAACTTCCAGTCGCGTGGAGCCGAAGACCTGCGTCGCAAGTGGCTCGCCTAGCTTTGCTTGTTGCTCGGCAGCAGTTTTTTCGTTGATTCTCAGTCCGCGCATCAGGGGCACCGCAACCCCTGCAAAGTACTCACCGCTTTTGCCGGTAGGTACAAACGGCGTTTTTGTATCATTGGGATTCAGTCTCATGCCTGTAAAAATGTTGATTCCTGATCTTGTCAACAAATTGATTCTCGACTCATTGTGCACGGCATCTTTTGCCTCTCCTGGCGTGAAGATGTCTTGAACTCGCAAGTATTCGTTAATGCTGGTCAGAACAGGATCAAATGCACCTGCTTTTTCCAGTCTCTTAGCACCGGCAATACGCCGTTCGGCATCAGCACCTTGCAGTTTAGGGTAGTTTTTATCAACGAGCTGAAGGAAATAGTCCAGCGAAAAGCTGCCATCAGATGTCGATTTCGAAGACAGCTCGCCAACGGATGAACGGTTAGTTGTAGGCGATGCAACTGATGAAGCATCTTGAGCCAAAGCGCCGCATTCCCAAACCAAAAATGTAACACTGGCAAGCCACGGCACAGTCTTTGCTTTTTTCAGCTCCCACATGCGTTTTTTTGCCCTTGTGCTCTTACTTCGATTTGCGTTTCACGTCGGTCTTGCTGTCTTCTGATGTTTTGTGCAGACCCAGTTCCTCTGGATTTACAGTAGGAGGAAAGGCATTGAACTGTCTCCATAGCTCGAATCCGAGACTGACTCTGTCTAACATGATCCAGCCGCTAACCTCTGCTCCGGGGCGCAGAAATTTAGCATCAGGCCAAGGCTCGTCCTTACCACTGGCAATAGCTTGACTATCAGGTTTTATTATTACGCGATAGTTGTTTCTGCCGTCATCAACGGCGTCAATGACAGCCACACGACCTCCAAAGGTGCCTACGGCAATTGATGGCCAGCCAGAAAATTGCAGTGCTGGCCAACCAGCAAACTGTAGCCTCACCGGTCTGCCTACCGCCACCAGAGGCGCATCATTGTCACTTATGGTTAGTTCTGCCGCCAGATCTTGAGTATCCGGAGCTATCACCGCAAGCACCATACCTGGATCAACCATCTCGCCTGCGCCTACTTTGAGAAGGCGAACAATCCTGCCAGTTGTTGGAGCGTAGACCATTCTCTGCTGTAATCTGTGACTCACATTCTGTAGTTCGATTTCGAGCTTGAAAATTTCGCTCGATGTTGATTCGATCGTCTCTTGAGCCGAAGCCATAGATGCGGCTATATTGCTCATCGCTGCATCCGTGTCAGCTGCAACTTTGTCTTGATCAAAGAGTGCAACTGTCTGGTCGCGTTTTGCCACTTCCAAAGAAGCTTGTGCCCGTTCAAGATCGGTGAGCGCTCGTGTTTGATCGAGCTCAGCTAGTTCCAGGTCCCGCTTCGATCTGAGTCCCTTTTCGTAAAGGTCTTTCATTCGATCCAAGTTGAGCTTGGTTGTAACTGTGTTTTGTTTACTTGCTTCTACCGCTTGTTGCGCTGCCCAGATTCGGTCCTTCGCTTGATGGGTTCGTTCGTTGGCAGAAGGAACAGCGGCGCTTTGAGAGCGCTTCAGACTTTCAAATTGTTTTGCTAAAGCCTTGTATCTCGACTGCGCAGCACCGCGTCGCGCTGTAAGGGCCTTTTTCTGTCCCTGAATACGACTGGCTTGTTCCGGATCGAGAAACTTTGAATCTAGATCGGATAGTTCCGCAACGAGCTCACCTTGCCTGACGACTTGACCATCCCTTACGTACCATTTTTTTAAACGTGCCGGTATCTGAGCTTCGATATTTTGTGGACGATGCATAGGAGAGAGGATAATTATCTTTCCTGTACCGCCAACACTCTGTTGCCAGGGCACATAGAGCAGCATGAGCGTAATCGACAAAAGTATAATGCACAAAAGCACGGCAATAGTGCCATAGCTGTGCGATGACGACACTGCCTTTAGTGACTCGTAACCAGCATCACTGGCGATGTTTTGATTTGACTCTTGTTTTTCTGCCACTTCCATTTACTTACTTCCAACCCGTTCTTTTTTGCGTCTTTCAACCATTCGTATCTGAGTGGCCAGATCAGGAAAGAGCATCGAAAACTCGCTTTCGTTACGCCAGGAGAGGTCTGCGGGCGTTCCTGATTCGTTGATCTGTCCTTGAGTTAGCACGTACACGTTGTCGGAACGCATTACCACTTCAGCGTCGTGCGAAATGTCCAGCACTGTCCAGGCATTTTCGGAAGCGAATAACGAATCGATAATCTTTAGTTTGGTTTTTTCATCAATTCCGGTAAAAGCCTCGTCGAGTATAAGGAGTCTTGGTCGCTCTGCAATCGCCCTGGCGATCAAAAGGCGTTGCACCTGCCCACGCGAAAGATTTCGTCCGCCACTCACAAGTGTTGTATTTATGCCATTGGGTAAACGAATCAGATCATCTGAGAATTGTGCCGTATCAAGCGCCCAACGAATATCTTGGTGAGAGACATAGGGTCTGCCCAGCCTGATGTTTTCTTCAATCGTTCCTTCAAAGATTTCATTGATGTCACCGACTAAGCCGACCTGTTCACGAAGTCTCTTCAAATCCAGGTCTCGTACGTCATACCCGCCTACCTCCACTGCCCCATGATGGGCCTCCTGTAAGCCACAAATTAGAGAAGCCAGTGTTGTCTTGCCGGCTCCGCTGGCACCAACAAGACTTGCTCTTTCACCAGCTTGGATGCAGAGATCCAATCCAGAGAGAATTTCAGCCCTGCCATCATACGAGAAGTGCAGTTGTCGACACTCAATGTTCAAACCGTCTGAACCTTGTAAGAGTTCTACGCCGCCTTGTCTTTCAATTGGTAGGTCGCTTATATGCCCGACCTTGTCCAGACCCGTGAGCAAATCGTAAAACGTGTCACAGTTTCTAATTAGCTTCTCTAGCGCTGAGAGTACGTTTAGCACCACCAACTCTGCTGCCACCAGCTGACCAAGTGTTAGTTGACGGTTTATTACCAACCAGCCGCCTATAGCAAGAATTCCTGCGCTTGCTACTGCTTGAAAGAAGTATGTTCCGAAAGCTTGACGGAAAAGTACAGCAAAGTGTTCTCTTCTGGCTTTTAAGTAATTTAGCACCAGCCCATCCGAGCGTCTGACCAAGAATTCATTGCTTCCATCGGTTTTCAAACTTGTCTGACACCGACCCATATCTTCTAGCCACTCTGCCACTCGATACTTGAGCACCGACTCTTTAATGCTCGTTTTCAGACCGCCAATACCCAGCACACTGACCGCAAAAAAGACAAATAAAATGATCAGCACATCGAAAGCCAGCAGATATGGGCTGTAGAAAGCTATAAGAACAAGTCCAATCAAGACTTGTAACAGTGCTGCTGGACCTTCCAGAAGAAGCTTTCCCCAAGACTTTTGCACAGTCATGACGTCGAAGAAGCGGTTAATCAGCTCAGGCATGTATTCAGTATTGAGTGCAGATGCTTTTATTGCTGGAATGCGCTCACTAAGAAGCAAGGTTATCCGCGCAAATATTCGTTGCTGCAAGTTCTCCACAAGGCAGAACTTAAGCATTCTCAGAACACTCCCAAACAACAACCCTGCCAAAACAAGCAACGAGAGAACAATCAGTGGTTGCAGAAATATGCCTGCTGCGATGGTATTGACCAGCGCTTGCGCTGCCAGTGGCACGGCTAATGAAACAAGCCCGGTGATGACTGTGTAGACAATCAAAACCACTAAATCGTGCTTGTCTGCGACAAGCAAGGACCAGAACCGCTCGAGAGGGCGCTTGTGCTTTAGTTCGTGCTCTTCTGCGGAAGTCCACATGGCGTGCTTAACCTGCATTGCCCGACAATTATTAAACTATCACGACTTTTGCAAATATGCAAGAGTCTGAATATATGGATATTATAAACTCTTCTTGCCGCGCGCGCCGACACGTGCACCAATTAGCGAAATTAGAGCTTTGATTCCTTATAGCTTCAACGATCGCAAAGCCTTTAGGGCAATGGGTTCTTTGCTAACACAGGGGGTTGCGCTTATATCTGAATAATCTTGAATTTGACCATCCGGTCGTCGCCCTCAGCTTTACTGAGTTCATCGACAAAATTCTTTCACATGACGGGTCATCAGTGTTTTGGATCGATCACGATAAGCAATATGGAACAGCCACTGTTTATTTAAACAACAATCAGTTGCAAAAGAAGTATCAGGATTATTGGAACTCGCTCAGTTTATCGCTTGAAGAGTTGGTCTACTGCATCATCCCATGCTGATTCGCTGCCTGGCTGTACCATCTTGTATTTCAGAGCCTCCGCGATTCTTACTGCAAAGTCGTTTACATTCGGGAATTTTTTCTTCCATTCAGCGGTAAATGACTCAATTGCGGCGCGGTCTTTGAGATGCAGCAGCGCATACTGATCAGTAGGCAATATGCTTTTGTGAGCTGCTTCCTCCACCGCCTGAAAAATTTGCGGACCTTTTCCACTTACAGCAATTGATACTCTCGCTGCGTCTTGTGATTTAGGCATTGTCTGCAGAGCCATTTCCCATTGTGCTGCACGGTTTTTCGGAATGGCTCCACTCTTTATAGCGGTCTCCACCTCTTTTCGGAAATCCGGGTGCATGATTCTGTACTCATCGAGAAAAGTCTCAATTTCTCCAGGCTTTCCGATCCATCTTACGGCCTGTCCGGGCTCTTCAATAGCTAACCTGGCGGCATTCATATCACCTATCAAACGATCGGCTTTAAGACCTGACTCCAAACCTGCCAGCAATCTTTGGCTGCTTCTCAGTTCGGCTGGCGAAGGCGGTTTCAGCCAGCTATGACTTGTTGCTGATTCACGAAGCAGTGGCAAAGCTTTTGCTTCCAGCACTTCTGCAGCACTGAGCCATGAATCCCTTAACTGTGCGGATTGCTCACTTGTGAAGAATGGGTATCGGCGTATATTGTTTGCTGCTTCAATGTATTCCATACCATTTGAACCCGCGTATCGTTGAGCAAACGCAGTTACGTCCTCCGCTTTACTGAGATTCTGGATGGCAGTTTTTACCAAACCCTCATTGCTTTGTTCTGCTGTATTTTTCAGCGCTTGCATCAAATCATCACCCGTCAATCCTGTCGGGAAAGGCGCTTCAACTGCAGCTTTTGTTTCGACGGACGCAAGCATTCGCCATTCTTGCTCAACTACATCGGCGGTTTTTCCAGATTTCAAACCATCCAATGTACTTCTCAGGTGCGCGACAGCGGGGTCGTCTACACCATTAAGTGATTTGAGTAATGTTTCGAGTTTTGGAATTGCTTCCGCCTCTAGTCTCGCTGCAGTGGCAGACCAAGTGCTGAGTGTGGAAGGGTTGATGTTGCCTGCATGTATCTGTTCTCTGATAGATCTGGCAATTGCAGCAGGATTTTGTTCTTGTGATGTTAGGTATGTAGCAAATTCGTCGATATCCCTTGGGTTCGTCAAGCTGCGGAATGCCAGCATCTGCGCATCAGGAGCGTCCATTATGTACGCTTTTGTACGAAGTGTTTCCGCTATTTCCTGACCGGTCTTGCCGGCGGTAAGTTCAGAGAGCTGCAGTGCATTGGTTCGATCCAATATCGAATCGGCATTTTTGCCTGCTATAAGCGCTTTAATCGAGTATTCGTGACTTGCCAATTCTTGCGGAGTGAATTTGGAAACATCTTGTGCGACCAACTTCTTCAAAGCTTCTCCTTCAATGGCTTTCGCTGAGTCCAGCCACGCTTGTTTCGTGGTTGTGTCGGTCACACCAGCTCCAACAGCGCGCCGAATTTCGGCGGCGGTAGTTAATGGATTAGTCAGGTCATCGCTTATGTATTTCGAGAAATAGGAGATTTCTCTTGGATCGGTAAGGTACTTCAAAGCGGCAAGGTGTGAGTCAGGCACTCCATGCCCGGCGCCGAGAAAGAGTACCTTATTGCTTGTGGCCCAACCGCGAAGGGCTTCGGGCACTTCTGAGATATCGTCATAGCTTGAATAAGCGGGTTTCGGACCTCGCGATTCGTCCAATTTTTTAAAGAACGTTTCCATATCCAAGGACTGCGCAGTCGATGCTTCTGCACCTTCAGAAGCGCCTCTGATTTCGGTAGTGGCAACCTGTTCTCCGCTTTCAGCGGCGGCTTTACTTCTAACTGTTGCCGCTTGTTCTGCACTTTCCGAAACAGCATTTACTTCCGCATTTGCTACCCGAATTTCATTGGCCGCAGCATCAGTTCCTGTTTTCATTGCGGTTTTGGCTAATTGATTGTAAATCCAGCCGCCGCCGACCATACCGGCAAGGAAGTCCACGGTACCGCCGCCCAGGTCTTGCAGTCCCTGTCTTGCAGCGGCCACTTCTTCGTCTGTATGTTTGGAGGAATTCCAAACCGTATCTGCGTCATTCCACCACTTTGGCACATGTTCTGCTGCCATCCACCCGGTCAGCCATCCTGCACCTGCGGCTAGCGCAACGGCTCCAGCGATAGGAACCCATGCCGGCGCCGTTGCTGCTAAAGCTGTCGCTCCGGCGATGCCGGCACCTATGGCAACGCTCAAAACAACGCCGGTGGCGAGCGAATGCACCACATCCATTGGATTGGTCAGGACGTGATGTATGCCACCACCTATGATATCTCCAACAACGCCGAAAAAACCAGCATCTGTCTTCGCTGTTTCCGCGTGTGGAACCGGAATTGCGTCGGTTGTCGCAGATAAATTTAAGTCTGCTGTTGCGAAGTGTTCATTGTTCGAGATTTGCAGATTTGGAACATAAGGTACTTCAGTGGGTGATTGCTTGTATGCATCTGCTTTTTCTAGTAACTGCCGAACCTCTGCATGTAGGGAAGATTCATCTTCTGCTTGATCTATAACCGCAGAACCTTCGCTAACCGCATCGGTAGTGTGAATTGACATAGAGTACCTCACGAGCAGCCTAAGAGGCGCCCGGTCAGGGCGCAAGGATGCTTAGAAACAAGGGGGCTTGGGGAACTAGTGCGAGTATATTAGTGCAGCGATATGACAATGGTTTGACGGAAAGCAGCCGGCACGGAAACGAAGCATGCAACTACGGCAGACCTTCCGATTTGGCGGATCTGTTCAATTCATTTATGCAACATTGGTTGAAACGTTGGTGAACATGTCGTTTGCAACGATACATCGGTTGTGATTCTGCGGAATATTGTCTTAAGAGGAAGCTGACTCCAAGGTTAGTTCGGGTAGATGTTCTTCTGCTGCGACAGTTTCCTCTGTAGGAATCTCGACAGTCGGCGTTGGCATGTAATAGTTCGGAACATACTCACGCAAGGTCGAACTAAAGAGTCCGTTTTGATAATCTCTATAAATTGATTGAATTACTTCATCAAATGAGGCTGAGGCACCTACGGTGTAATGCACTTCTGCGGGTTGTTCACTGGCCTGACCTTCGATTTGTTGACCTTCGCGGGACTGTAAATTGGATAGACCTTGAGGTGCAAAACTTTCTGTGGCATCAAATGTGGGAGCAATGATTTCTTCGGTGGGCACCGATTGCGGAATATTCTCGAAAGTTTGAAAACTCATTTTAGCTCCATGTCATGAAAATGCCGGACTCTTTGAGGCGCGTAATAGTTTGTATTTGCGAACATGCAAATACTATTCGACGGCTATGACAATGATTTGACGCATTGGCGCGAAGTAGTTTTTACCGAATTTCGAATCGTCTCATGCTTCAACTCTGCCGCACAAAGTCAAATCCTGTGGAATACTACTCGGTAAATATCCCAGTTTCAGTAACTACATTGTTTTTGAACTTAATACAGAACCATCTGCTATGAAATCCCATCGCGTCTTGAAAAATGAGATCTGTAAAGTCATGCCCAGGCCCAATCCAGTATCCGTTTTGGAATTTATAAAATTCGCCAGGGTTATGACCGGGGTCTGATTTGCCAAGCAAGTTCTCCAATTCGTTTCGTGTCATTCCGTTTATTTGATGGCGTTGATTGAGGCTATCGAGCATACGCATTCGCAGCAGATAGTCACCTTCAAACCGTCTAACCGACTTCCATTGTTCTGAATTAAACGGCAATTTTCGAAAGTGGTACTCGTAAAGTACTTGGTATGGGCAAATCTGCCCGGACATAACGGTGAAAAAAATGGGCAGCAGCACCAGAAAAAATATGACGCCAGCGATTGCACAAGCGGTAACTATTAAGCTCTGTTTCTCACGCGCATGTATCAAGTTCGTTGCCTTACAAATCTCTTGCGAAGAAAGAGTGCTGCGATGATCAGCATAGGAAGTACGATTGCGGGGGATGATAGATCCAAAATGCCGTGGCAAGGTCTTGAGCGAGGTTTGTAGCCACGCCAATTTGGAATTGGAATGCCTTCTATTCGCAGTTGTTTTTCGCATTGCTCATAAGTGATGGGATCATCGGCTGGCATAGCCTGCTCGTTTTTGTAATATGGAGGGATCTCGTTTCCGTAG
>PNLN01000240.1 GCA_013823055.1 Cyanobacteria bacterium DS2.3.42 | reverse complement strand
CTCGTGCTTGTGTTCGTGATCGTGGGAACAGCCGGGTCCGTGGACGTGCTCTTTTGAGGGTTCCTTCTTGTCGGAGGGCACGTCTTTATTGGGTTTCTTGCTCATAAATTGCCAGGTCGTTTCCTGTTTCGTCCTAAAGTTGTTTAAAAGTTGCAGGGGCTACGCCATGATTCAACCGGGTGAGTCTGCGAATTCTAGCGGGCGTCGCATGGCGTCGCCCCTACAGCTAGTGATTAGTGCTTATGCCCGCCGCCCTTGTTACCAGCGTTTGGCTGGCTGACCTGTGTTGCATGATCGTCATCATCGTCGTCATCATGATGATCTTCTTCTGGAATAGGTTGTGTAAACTTCTGTCCGTTTACTTCCAGAGTGAAACTTGTGCAGCCAGCCGGGACGGTGAATTCTAAGACTGCAGGCAAGCGCGATTCATAGCGTTTGACCACATTGTTTTTGTCATCGTATATGACACCACCGGAGGCGACTGTCATTGCTTCGTCAACGAGAACAGCGACTAGCTCTGCCATTTCTTCCATCTTTTCGGCGATGCGGTGGCACCAGAGGTGGCCGAGTCCGGGATATTCTTCGTGGCAGATTTCTTCCATTTGCTCTTCGTCAACCTGCTCGCCGACTCCCACAAGCACGAAGTTGAGCTTGGGCAGGCGACCGCTGGTGATCTCTTTTGCGACCTGCGCTGAATAGGCTTTGATGTCATCGGGATCGTAAATCTGGCTGTCGGTGATGATTACCGCTAGTCCGCGCTTTGCTCCCTTTTCCGCCTGCGCGCGAATGTGCGCAACGTAGTCGCGCAAGACCGGCAGCATGACAGTTCCTTTACCGTAGAATTTCGGTCCGGGAAACTTGTATTCTTTCGCCTCGGCGCCGGATAAATCGCCGACAACTTCGATTTCTGAGCCGTCTCCGGTCGCCCAGTAAGCGACGCGCAATACGCCATCTTTGTCTTTCGTTGCCAGGTATTCCAGCATCCAGCGCATTTGCGGCTCGACTTGATTGCGCACGCCGCCCAGCTTTGCCAGGACGCCGCGCGGACCATACTCGTCCTCCATGCTGGCGGATCCGTCCATGTAGAGTGCTACATCGAGACCTTCAATAGTCGGATCGTGCAACAGAGTGGCAAGTATTTTGCCGCCTTTGTTGTGTACATCGGAGAATGGCTTGACGATAGTTTCGTGTTTGTGACTCATTTTTTCCTTCTTTGCTGCGGTTTCCGTGGACACCGCGGCCTCGTTAAGCAAAATATGCTTCTAATTGTGCTTTTGAGTTCCCGTGCGAGTGGCGCATGCAATTCTTTTCAGGAGGCGCATGGCGCATGCAGCGGGCGACGCATGGCGTCGCCCCTACTAGCACGTGTCTAATGGTGATCGTCGTCGTCATCATCGTCGGGAAGTGGTTGCGTGAATTTTTGTCCGTTTACTTCCAGAGTGAAGCTGTGGACACCTTCCGGTACTTTGAATTCGAGAATGGCGGGCAGGCGCGATTCGTAGCGGGCCAGCACGCGACCTTTGTCGTCCGTGATCGTGCCGCCGGAAGCGACGGTCATGCTTTCATCTACCAAAACAGCGACCAGTTCAGCCATCTGATTGACTTCCTCGGCGATGCGGTGGCACCACAGGTGACCGAATCCTTCGTACTCCTCGTGGCAAATGTCTTCCATCTGCTCTTCATCAACATCTTTGCCAACGCCGACCAGAATGAAGTTCATGCGAGGCAGCTTGCCTTTCTTCATCAGCTTGACGAGGTATTCGCAGTACGTTTTTACTTCGTGCGCATCATGAATAACACCATCGGTGATGAATACAGCGCAGCCCTGGCGAGCGCCGTGCTGCATCTGGTCTTCCAGGTACTCAACGTAATCTTCAATTGCTGGTTTTAGATTGGTTTGATTGCCGAATTTTTTCGGGCCGGGGAATTTGTAGTTCTGTACGTCTTTCCCTTGCAGTTCTCCGATCTGTTCAATCGAGCCGGCCGTGCCGGTTGCCCAGTAGGCGACGCGCAGCAAACCGTTGCGATCTTTGGTGGCTAAATATTCGAGAATCCAGCGAGCCTGCGGTTCAACGATGTTGTCCTTCTCGACTGTTTTTCTTCCAAACAGCCAATCCATAAAGGATTCCGAATGTTTTTTATTCTCGTATTCGTCGCTCATGCTGCCCGAACCATCGAGGTAAAGGGCCATGTCCAATCCTTCCACCGTCGGATCGTGCAACAGAGTCGCTCTCACTTCTCCGTGTTCGAAGTGGATGTCGGAAAAGGGTTCTACGGGTCTTTCATGAACTTTAGTCATCGGCTGTTTTACCTGTTGGTTGTGCGTAATCGGGCTTCCACAAATGAGTTAGGTGTTACTCAAAATCTTTCATCCAGTCTGAGCTTTTTTGGGAGGTTTCCTTTTTGTTCTCTTGTTTTTCTTTAGGTGCTTCCGGTTTGATATTCTCTTTGCCCGCTGGATGACCATCAAAATCGCTCATCCAGTCAGGTTTAGCATTTAATTTCGTTTCTGGTTTTGCAGCTGGTTTTGCAGTCGTTTTTGCAGGCGTGCTGGCTCTCGAACCGGCCAATCCCGACATCGTAGTCAGGCGCGTTTCTCCGGCTCCGGCAGGGCGGTGCTTGGAGATGAAGTCCTGCATCCAGTCAACTTTTTTGGCCGGAGGAGCATTGCCCATTTGGGGTGGGAACGCCTGCCCGGCAGGGATGCGAGCCGGTTGCTGAGGAACAGATTTGGCGCGCGAGCCCTGTGCGCGAGCTTCCGGCGACACGGACCGCACTCTGTTGCGAAGCGCTTTCAGCCTGGTGGGCGGAAAACCCGGCAGATTCTTGATGGTGGTTTCGGCGATAGCAATGTAGTCATTGATGTTGCCTTGAGGCGGCAGTGTGGTTTTATCTTTGATCAAATGACCGAGTGCATACGAAAGCATCTTGGGAATGCCTGTATTGGCGCCAGGTAACCGCGTTGCTACGTTGCCTTTAATTGCATAGCCGTTGGATATGAGCTCTTGTTCCACCCAGGCGCGGTTGGGAACGGGCAAGATGGTGTTGCGCAGAGGGTGATTGACCTTTTCCTTTTCCAGGTCTTCCTTCAAAGCCGAGAGAATGTCGAAAATCAGCCCGGAGACAACCAGTTCGTTCCACGGCTCTCCCATCACGACTTCTGCAGGCATGAGCGGATACGCCATTACGAGTCCTTTGCCCTGCGCAATTTCTTCTTCCCTGTCGCCAGGCAGAAGCAGGTTGAAGCAGCGTTGCGTCTCGTTTCCGGAAATAACCGATTGATAGTTGAAGGCAAATTTGGCCGAATCCACGATGCCGGCCAGTAAGTCCATGCGATTGATGGTGAGCTGACCCTCAATGCCGCGCGCGCTTTCGTTGGAGGAGGAAGGGTAGGGTCCGTAGAGCGTGCCGTATAGGTAGACGGGATCGTTGAGTCCGGGAGTCTCGGGTGGTTGTTCTAGCGCTTCCAGGTAAAACAGGTAAACGTGCGAACTGTCGAGCGTACGGTTGGCGGCGCTTCCAATCACCTCATTGAACGCCAGATCTTGTTGGACGTTAGCCGGCAGCGAACCCAGTTTTTCACCGTCGGTTGCTTTGAGGTAACCAGCCGAATCAATTGTGACGACCCATTCGCGCTCGACCATGTGCCGGCCGCCAATGAAAAAACTGTCGATGGCATGGCAGGGATCTAGCGTGCTTATGCAATCGGCAAACGAATCATCGTTTTGTCGGCTGACAAAATATCTTGGCAGTGGCCTCTGAGACATGATCATGTGTATTTACATGATCTGACAACCGGCTGTATTAACGGCTGCCACGAGGTTGACCTGGATTAGGCGACTTCATGTTTGCATGTTGATAATATTATTGAATATAGTAAATAGAACACCAAAAGAGATAGGGCTATAACAACGCCGCAGCGTATGTTTATAGCCCTTCTCGTGAGTAATGCTTTTCTTGAAGGCACTACTCAGGTTCGTCCAGCCCATACGCATCCGGTTAGTCCTTGATCTCGGGTTTCACACCGTCGCCTGTAAGAACCAGGGTTACTTTCACTTCCTTGCTGTCGCGAACTAAGGTACAGACCACCTTGTCCTCGGGCTTCTTGTCCCAGAAGGCGCGCTCCAGGTCGAAAGCGTTCGTAACCAATCGGTCGTCGACTTTGACGATTCGATCGCCCTTGCGCAAGAGGGGCTTGGGTGCAGCCTTCTCTTTCGATTCGGCGTTTTCGGAAGCGGCATCCTTGTCGCCTTCCACCGTCTCGAGTGCAGCTGCCGGGCTTCCTGACGCAATTGCCGTGACAATCACCGCCTGGCGGTCAGCGCCCACGCCGTCGCGCGACAGAACCTTCAGTTCTACCGCTTCGATGCCGTGCTTGACCTTGGCTTTCTTTTCGGCGCTCATTGCTTTGGCCAGAACGCGCTGCGCGCGGTCGGCCGTAATTGCCCAGCCCAGACCAGAGGTGCCCTTCTTCAACTCCACGATGCCGACCACTTCACCCAGCGCGTTGAACAAAGGACCACCGCTGTTGCCTGGGTTGATGGCTGCGTCCGTCTGAATCAAGTAACGTTTGACCATGTTCTTGTATTCATCGGGACGCTCGTGCAGCTTCTGGAGTTTGGAGATGATTCCCTGGGTGACAGTGAACGTTTCATCGATCGGGTTACCGATTACGATGGAAGGCTCACCGACCTCCAGGTCAGAACTTGGTCCCAGAAGCAGCTCGGGCAGCGGGTTTTCTACTTCGATTTTGAGCACCGCCAGGTCGTTGCCTTTGTCGGAGAAAACGACCTCGGCTTCCTGCCAGCTTTTCTTGTTGTACATACCGATCATCAGGGTTTTCTCGCCTTCGACGACATGCTCGTTTGTGAGTATGTAGCCGCGCGAGTCGACGACGAAGCCGCTGCCGATGACGTCCAACTCACCTTCGACCAGGCGCGCTACGCGCACCACCGAAGGTACGACCCGACGCACCACTTTTGTGGTGTTCGTGTCGCGGGGGCTTTGCGCGAAGGTCGCCGCCGTCAGAGAGAACATGGCAACCAACACCAGACCGACCATGCGTTTCATGTAAGTCGACATAGGAGTCAACCTTTCGAATGTGAGCTCTCAGAAAGAGAGCTGCCGGGAAGAAGATGACCGCCGCACGATGCAGCAGCCTCAGTCCGCAGACATTTGTCGGCATCATGCCAAACATGTGTTACTTCGATCGAGCAGCCATCCGGGCAGCCTTTTGCCTTGGAGTTTCTGGTTAATAGTCAGTTCAATGCTGGGTTTGGGCGGAGTGGTCGTTTCAAAAAGGGCAAATCGAAGTTGATTCGACGCTATCACAAGATTTGCGGCGGACAAATCGTTTCTCCTGTCGCCTGATTCGCCCTTTTGGCGCCTGCTCTGCCATTCAGTCTCTCAACCATTGTTGCCTGCGATAGAAAAAACGGTGAGATCGATCATTTCGTGGTTGTGCAAGCTATCAAAGGCTGCAACATTTTTGCAACGAAATCTCGCATCAGCCTTTAAAAATCGGCACTACATGTAATTGCTGCTAGCGTAAATCGAAGGGATGTTTCACATCCAATTCCTTTTCCATCGAGGCAATTTCTTTGTCGGCGTCCTTCCACTTTTGTGCTTCAATCAAATGATCGATATGAACCGCGCGCTGTGTTAGTGCGCCTTTCTTACTTTCGTCTTGCTGATTTATGGCGCCTTGAAGAAATAGCCGGCGTGAAATGAGTTTGTTGCAAATCAAAGAATCGGCGGCGCTCGGCACACCGGACGCTGCAGAGCTGGGAGCAGTCGCAGGAACAGTTGCAGAGCCGCCATGTGAAACCGTCGCGGAAGGCTGTTTGCCGACCTGTGAGGCTTGTTTTACGAGCTTTTGCTGGTCTTCCAGCTTCTCAAACAAATATGGGATTTTTTGGCTGAGTGCTGTTTCATTGCCCTGTCTGGCCAGGTCTTCAATCTGGTCGAAAATTGAACGGAAGGCTTTAACATTGGTGCCTTTTTGGCTCAGAGATTCGATGTGTGAGAGCAAGAGCAATCGCTTGTCTTGAAACGGACCGGCCACTACACCGGCGCTGCCGCCCGTACCGCTTGCTGAACTCCCGGATCCCATGCCCGGATCGGCGACATTTGTAATTTCTATTGAGCCCAGCAAAGACTCTTTGCTAAGGCTGCCGGAGCGGAATGCGGAAACATCGCCTTTGCGGATAACGATTTGGTTGTACCTGCTTTTTTCGAAATCGAAGAGCAAGACTTTGACGCGCAGGACTTGGTCTGGATACGTGTCCATCAAGGTTTTGGCGAACATAACCGCGTTAATCTTGCAGTCGTTGTCGGTGTCCTTCGAGCTGCGTTTGGCAGAAACAAGGGCTTCTTGATCGCTCAGAGCCGCTCGCAACAAAAGCGATTGGTCGACGATCTTGGCGTTCTTCAAAATCGCCATGAGTTCAGTCGATGTTGCTGGTCCGTCTTTTGCAATTGCTGCCGGCGATAGAGAAATCACTCCACACAACGTCGCCCCGGCTACAAACGTTCTGAGAACAAGCCTTTCGCTTCTATTTGAGCGTCTGTTTCCGCGCTTGATGTGACTGCGTTTCATCGACATTTGCCTCAATCTGCATAATCCTGCCCTGCAAGATATTCCCAGGTTGGACCATCTCAAATTCATGATGATTAATACTAAAACTGGTAGTAAGAACGTTGAAAAAAAGACAGAAATTCGGCACCGGTGAGAGTGCGAATTTCTGCCCAGTTTTTGTAGTTTATTTCTTGAGCAGTTTGACTGCTTTCTCGGAAAGCGGCTTCACGAGCCAGATTGACTCCTGGTCCAGACAAGTCTGGATCCATTTGGGAACATCCATACGCAGATGCTCGGGAATCAATTCCTTCGGCTCCAGGCTGTTCAGCACGCAAACCCACGCCTCCTGCGGTCGCGTCAATTGGACGCCGTTGTCCTTGAGCTTCTGGATGCCGGCTTTGTAGGCGTTGATATTCGCCTCTTGCTCGGCGTAGGAGAAGTGGTAGCCTTTCGCCATGTTCCACAATGTGACGTGGTAGTGGCTCGGGCAGGTCTCGAGCGCGTCCAGTCCGCAAGCCTTCGCAACCGCTTCCCAGCCGGCGTGAGCGAGTTTGCCGACGTCCGGAACGGGAATGGAGTTTTGACCGGGGAATCGATCGAGCTTCCAGGCGCGTTTGAACAAGCGCAGGAAAAGCTTCGGACGATTCATGAACGCGAAGGGCTTGGCGATGAACTGATCGAGCTGCTTGCCTCCACCGCTTTTGGCGATGGTGGAGCCGGGAATGTAGCTGTACAGGGAAGTCTCAGCTGTTACCAGATCGGCGGTTGAGCCGTCGACCGTAAGCCTTTTCGACAACACCGGATCGTCGTACGGATAGTCGAGTAACGAGCAGTCGTTGGCCTGCTTGGTGCCGTCATAGCGACGATCGCGCAGAGCGGTGCTGAGGATGAGCTCAGCTTTGCCGTTTTTGTAGTCACCAAGCCAGGCGAAGACCTTGATCTTCGCGAAGTCGCGCTTGATGATCAGGCAGCCGTTCTTGTGCTCGTAGAGGCTGGATACGTACGGAAAGCGCACCAGAGCTTCGCCGTTGCGTCCCTTGATGATGTTGCCATTGATATTCGATACTTCATCCCCAGGGAAGAAGCCGGCCTGATTATCTCGGAGTTCTACACGACCTCCGATTTGCTGGCCCAAGAAAGCTTTGATTTGGGGTGAAACCATGTGCGTCAGAACAAGCTCATCGGTGGCTTTCGCCAGCGGGCTTGGACCGAGCATTTGAGCAGGGTCGTATTTGTGGAACTGGTCCATGCATACTACTCCTCGAGTTATATCGGACGTGGATACACGCCCGCCGGAAAGCACGTCCGTGCGCTTCCCGGCGGGCCTAGTTCTGTAGGGGCGATGCATGGCATCGCCCTCAAACGTCGCACCGCGTTTTCTTGCAGGTTCGCCAGTGAGGCGGTCGACGCATGGCGTCGACCCTGCAACTACTTGCGGCGCGTACGCTTGCCTTTGTTGGTCACCATGGAGAGCGGGTCGAGCAGGCGATCCAGCTCGGAGTCCGGCAATCCTGATGTGCGCAGCGCTACCTGACGAATGGTTTCGCCGGTGGTGGCAGCTTCATGCGCGATTGCCGCGGCTTTGTCGTAGCCGAGAGCGGGAGTCAATGCCGTTGCCAGCATCAGTCCTTCTTCGACAAGCTTCGGTCCGCGGTCGGTGGCAGTGAGACCATCGACCAGGCGAATGCGGAAATTGTCGGCGCAATTAGCCAGCAATTCGATCGACTCGAGCAAGCAGAGTGCAGCCACTGGCTGCATGACGTTGAGCTCGAAAAGACCTGACTGACCAGCCACCGCAATCGTCGCATCATTGCCGATTACTCGAGCTGCAACCATGCAGAGCGATTCGGCGATGACCGGATTGACTTTGCCCGGCATGATCGAGCTGCCCGGCTGAACTTCAGGCAGGTTCAACTCGCCGAGACCGGCTCGTGGACCGCTGCCCAGGTGCCTGATGTCGTTGGCGATTTTCATCAGACTGATTGCCGCCGTCTTCAGTGCGCCCGATGCGACAACGACCTCATCCAGCGTGCTTTGCGCCTGGAAGTGGTTGGTCGCCTCACGGAATCGCACGCCAAGCCGCTCAGACAGCCTTGCCAGAGCAAGCCGAGCGAATCGGGGATGGGCGTTGATGCCGGTGCCGACCGCCGTGCCACCGAGCGCGACGAAGCTCAGTCGCGTCTTTGCGTACTTGATGTGCTTGATGGCATTGGCCACCTGAGCGGCATAGCCGGAGAATTCCTGACCGAGCGTGACCGGAGTCGCATCCTGCAGGTGTGTACGCCCGGTTTTGACGACCTTGGCGAACTCTCTGGACTTGACCTTGAGCGCGCGCTCCAGTTCGGCAAGAGCCGGCAGAAGCCGCTCTGTGATCAACATCACTGCCGCCACGTGAGTGGCTGTGGGAATGACGTCGTTGGACGACTGGCAGCGATTGACGTGGTCGTTGGGGTGCACGGCATCACGGTCGCTGAGGTCGACTTTGAGAATTTCACGGGCGCGCGCAGCAATCACTTCATTGACGTTCATGTTGGTCGAGGTGCCCGACCCTGTCTGATACACGTCGACGGGAAACTGGTCAGCATGCTTGCCGGCGATGATTTCGTCAGCAGCCTGGACAATGGTGAAGGCGATTCGCCTGTCCAGAAGCTCGAGCTGAGAATTTGCTTCGGCGGCAGCAGCCTTGATTGCGGCGACGGCGCGAATGAAGGACTGCGGCATGGGTTGCCCACTGATGCGGAAGTTGTCGATGGCGCGTTGTGTGGTCGCACCAAAGTACGCGTCAGCAGGTACCCGAACGGTTCCCATCGAGTCATTTTCGGTGCGAAAGCTTTGCTTTCCACCCTTGCGAGATGTCTTTTTCGTGGACATGAGGATTTGTACTCCTTGTTCATTTTGGAACGCGGATATGCGATCCATCGGAAAAGCGCTATACATCACTACCAAGAAAGAAACTTGGCAAAAGAAGCATTAGCGCTCAGCAGTTAGATTTTTCGGGGGGAAATCAGATAGAGGTCAAGAAGTAAATAAAAAGAAGACGGAAGCAGACTAGAAAGCCAGCAGGCCATACTTCAAGCTCATTTCTAAAAGCTCAGAAAAAAGAGTTTTTCTGATTTCTCTATTTGCTTTCTTGCTGACAACTCTGATTTGTTTATAGAAAGCCACTGATACAGACTCTTTCAAGGCTCTTTGTTGTCATGTGTTCATGCGAATTGCACGAGTACGACACATTGCTCCGCCTCACCTGCTCCTTTACGTTGGACCAGGCTCGCGCAAGCACTATTTTTTCGCGCCAGGGGGTAAAGGTTTTGTCGATGCGTCGGCATGTTTTTGATCCGGTCTAGGCAATGCGCGTTGGCGGGAAAGCCCGCTGCCATCAGGATCGGCGCGATCTACCTGGGCTTCAATGCGAGCTGCTTCTTCAGTCTTGCCAAGCGCTCGTAGCGTTTTGCTCCAGGCTCGCAGCACTTGAAAAGGTGCCACGGCTCCGTCTCCGGTATGTTTTGCGTTGTAGATGGCGATGCTTCGGTAAATTGGTTCTGCCTTTGCCGGCTTGCCGTTGTCCACATAGACTTGAGCCAAATTCCACAACGCACTCATCGTTTGTCTGCTGTTTAAACCATCTGAGTGAATGTACAGCTCGACCGCGCGGATCGCCAGGGGCTCAGCCATTTTGCTGTATCCCAAGACTTTCATGACAGGGCAAATCAGCACAAGCGTGACCGGGCGCCACCAGGTTGTCACCACTCCGGCAATTATCACCACCAGTGGTATCGACAGCACAATCAAAAAGGCGGTCAGCGTTTTATTACGCCCGCTGTGAACCGGCTTTGTCGTTTCAACGTCAGATGCCGCCGGCTCGAGATCGCTCATCAACAAAACCCATTCTTTGTCCAGAGCAAATTGTAGTCGCTCAGGGCAGTATTATGTTCTTGTTCTTCAGGAAAGTTCAGATGACGCAACAGCCGTCGCCAGGGTCATCTCAAGATCCC
>PNLN01000155.1 GCA_013823055.1 Cyanobacteria bacterium DS2.3.42 | reverse complement strand
AGTGGATATGCTTTCGGCCAATGTCTTGACCATATCTTGCCATGGTTCTGCCTGGCCGTATTTGGGTACCATGGCTACAGCATCGGCTGGATTGGTGGCGATGGCTCCGTACATTCGGCGAATATTTTGTGTGGTGGAAATTCGCGGCGTAGAGTAAGCATCTGCAATTAAGTTCAATTCCGACTCGATGTGACTGAAGACAGAATCGAATTTGCCGGACATGGTGTTGACCAGTTCGCTCAACGCGGCACCCATTTCAGCATCCGCTCCGAATGCTTCGACAATCGGATAAACAATGGACTGGTAGTCACAAAGTCCGCGGCTCAATAGATTGGTAGCGGCTTCCATCTTTGGAAGCAGTCGGGTCACCATCGAATCGCAGTCGAAAGTGGCGGCCGGACTGGTCGAGGCAAATTGGCCCCATTGCCTCATGGCGTGCACCTTAATGGTGGCGTTGTTTTGTTTTTGGCAATGGAAAATCGGATCGATCTCTGCGACCTTGACGCCGGCAACTCCATTGGCAAGCAAATATTTCTCAAATTCCAGGCAGGCACCAATACCGCCACCATAGAGCATGACCGTATGCTTGGCTCTCATCCACGGACTGAGAGACCATGCCAGTTCTTTATATGTTGAAGGAGGGGCGACAATGATCACATGAGCGCAATCCGTAAGCAGCACTTCTGCATTCAAGTTTAGTCGGAGCCCGTCATACTGTCCGGAAATGGCACCCTCGGCGGTGACCGAAGATATTTGTCCGCTGATGCATTGACGATCGAGCACTTGAACCGGGTAGCCCCGGCCGCTCAAATAGCAGGCCATGGTCAACATTTGAATACCGGAGCCGGCGATACCAACTGACGGAAATCCTGGCTTGTTGCCGGTTTTGGTTTCGATGCTTAATCGTACAGGCGCAAAGGCAACTGTCATCAGCGAGTACTCCTGCCGCTCACGACCAAATCTTTTTTTCTTGAAAGAGGATGAATGAAGTATAACTTCTCTTGGCCTTAACAAAATATTCAAAGATGGGAATTAATCTCACTTCTCGATTAATTCGTAAAAGCGCTCCCCCTTTTGGACAACTTGGCCGAAAGGTGCATTGGCCTACCTTTCGCGTGGTAATGAGAGAGTTAGGTCCTGTAGAATCTAGACTACATAAATAGAACAATTTTAAAGGCAGCCAATGTCAATCACTTTGTCAAAACGCCAAATAGTCTGGGCTGGTGTAATTCTGGCTGCAGTTCAAGCTGTGTCTTTCCCTCACTCATGTTTTTGTCAGCCTCAGCAGCAGTATGTTGTCAATGGAAAGCCGGTCTCGGAGAACGTCGGCAAAGCGATGATGCTCTCCAATAGTGCGCGCGGCATCTTGGTCAGTTCTGACAAACCAGAAAAGGCTCTGGAGATGCTTACAGAAGCAGAGCGGTTGGCGCCGGAATTGCCAGAAGTACAGAGCAATTTGGGCATGGCATTAGCGAAGATGGGCCGCACGGATGAGGCAATCGTACATGTGGAAAAAGCCGTACAGATCAATCCCGATTTGCCTGCGGCGGAAATGACTCTAGGCAGTCTTTATCAATCGGTCGGCAGAACGCAAGACGCCATCCGCGTTTTTAAGGACTTTCAAAAGCGGCATCCGACCAGCGAGCATCTCGGTAAAATCAAGGGTTTGATCACTATGCTGGAGAGTGAATCGAAGCTTGCGGCAGTCCACCCCGACGGGCCTGCAACCGGTCCGGATGATTACTTCGCTTCCATTAGCCTGAGCGGTGCGGTGACTAAATGGACTGCCGAACATATGCCTCTCAAGGTTTATCTTGCGCCCACACAAGGTGTCGTTGGTTACAAGCCCGGTTATATGGAAGGTGTTAAGTCATCGTTCCAAGAATGGGCTGATTCATCGGGAGGCAAAGTCAGTTTTGTTTTTGTTCAAGACAAGGAGAAGAACGACATTGATTTTGCATTTTCCAATGACATAAAGGCGGTTTCCAATCCGGCTGAAGGCGGAGAGGCAAAAGTCTATCCCGGACCTAAAGGCATAGTTAAAGCACAGATTGTTGTTTTGACACTCGATCCGTCACCGGCGCAGCCGATGTCAGAGAGTTTGATGCGCTGGATTTGTTTGCATGAAATTGGTCATGCGCTTGGTTTGATGGGGCACAGCACAAACCACAATGACGTCATGTATAGTTCAATGCCTTTGGCTACAAACGATCGTGGGCTTTCGGAAAGAGACAAGAACACAGTCAAACATCTATACTCGGATGCAGTGGTAGTGCACAAAGCTGAAACCACAAACATCGCCACGGATTCTACAAACCCGATGACACTCAATAACGAAGGCGCAACTGCAATGCAGGCCGGCAATTTGGATTTGGGTATTGAACGTCTTGAGAAAGCTCACAAGATCGATCCCAGTTTGAAAGTCGTAAAACAAAATCTGGCACAAGCCTATAGCATACGAGCCATGCGCCTTGTGCAAGCCGGAAAGCTGCCCGACGCCGATGCCACGTTCAAAAAGTCCATCGCCCTTTTGGATGGTGGCAATAAATCTCCAGTAGAAGTATCTGTGCTGCGTAATTATGCTTTATTCCTGCGTCTTGCGAACCGGGGACCGGAAGCTGCAAAGATTGAAGCATTGATGAAAGCACCCGGTGCAAAATAATAGTAAGGTCCATAGCGAAGACAACTGATGCCATTTCCAGATCGATACAAAGGACGTAAGTTAAAGGATCCGCCTTCGTATTTAGGTCGCTTCGGTTTGTTTATTTTTGTCGGTGTCGCATTTGCGGCTTTTGTCGGCAGTCTTAGAGGTGTGGACAGCAGCTTGTGCGCACTGGCCACACTGTCTGTGGTGGCGTGCAAATTGCTTGTCGAATTAATTGCGACAAGATCACAAATCCAATTGCCCGAGAGATTTAGAGAATTGCCTCTGGCCGTCTGGCTGCTTTTCTGGTTGTTGCCTGTGCCGCCTCTGTGGTTCGTCTTAAGGAACCTTTGGCCCACAAATGCTGATCCCAATGGCGCCATCGGTGTATTGACCATGGTTTGTCTGGTGCTCTATATTCCCACCATCCTTGCTGTATTTAAACCGATTGATAAAGAGGCTCTTGACGCAAAGAACAAAAAGAAAGTCTCCGAGACCGAGACCGATTCAGAGAAGATTGATTTCAACGTTGACTTTAATGCACCGGACACAAATAGCGAAGCGGATGCCGGCTCTAAAACTGACGGTTCAAAAATAACGACCAGACCGGAAAAATCAAAAAGCAAGCCCAAAAGAAAGCGGAAGTAGAGGTTTTTCGTGGCACTTTATAGACTCTATCGCGAATCACTAAGTCTTTTGACTGATCTTTATCAGTTGACGATGGCCTATGCGCACTGGAAAACAGGCTCACATACAAAAGATGCTGTTTTTCATCTCTCTTTCCGAAAAAATCCATTTAATGGCGGCTATGCTGTCGGTTGCGGCCTGTCGACGATGGTTGATTTCATCGAAAATTTCCGCTTCGATCAAAGCGATACTGACTATCTTTCAACTTTGAAAGGTCACGATGATAAGCCACTTTTCGAAGAGAAATTTCTCAGCTATCTAAGCAATCTTCGTCTCAATGTCGACATACATGCAGTACCCGATGGAACGATTGTCTTTGCGCACGAGCCCCTGGTCAGGGTAAGCGGGCCCATCATTCAATGCCAACTTTTGGAAACTGCACTTTTGACCATGTTCAACTTTCAAACTCTAATAGCTACAAAAGCGGCAAGAATTAGAGAAGCGGCCGGAGAGAAGAGTATCCTGGAATTTGGTTTGCGTCGTGCTCAAGGAGTGGACGGCGGCCTGACCGCCAGCCTGTCGGCGCATATCGGTGGGTGCGATGCTACTTCCAACGTTTTAGCAGGGAAGCTCTTTGGTATTCCTGTCAGCGGCACTCACGCGCACAGTTGGGTGATGTCTTTCGAAGATGAATTGGAATCGTTCAAGGCATACGCAAAAGCGATGCCGAACAATTGTGTGTTTCTAGTCGACACATATGACACCATAGACGGTGTGCTAAATGCAATTGAAGCTGCTCGCTGGCTGAAGAGCACAGGACATAAATTTCTGGGAATACGGCTGGACTCCGGCGATCTTGCTTATTTAAGTATTGAAGCCAGAAAGATGCTAGATGAAGCAGGATTTGAGGACGCCGCCATTGTCGCCAGTAACGATTTAGACGAACATATCATCAATAGTTTGAACGCTCAAAATGCAAAGATAAGTGTTTGGGGCGTCGGAACAAAACTAGTAACAGCCTTCGATCAACCGGCCCTAGGTGGTGTTTACAAACTCTCAGCCATCAAGGATGGCGGAGAAGCGTGGAAGTATAAGGTCAAGCTCTCCGAGCAGGCAATCAAGATCTCCAACCCCGGCATACAACAAGTTCGCAGGTTTATGGACGAAGATGGATATGTAGGGGACATGATCTTCAATGTGGAAGACAAGCTGCCTTCCGAATGCACAATTGTCGACCCTCTGGATATGACGCGCAGAAAGCGCATCGCGGCAGAATGTAAGTTTCACGATTTACTTGTTCCTGTTTTCTTAAACGGCAGGAAAGTTTACGACGTTCCATCGGTGCAATCGACTCGCAGTTTCGTACGCGAGCAATTGCAAAATTTCCATCCTACTTACAAACGGATAATGAATCCTCACCAATATCCGGTCGGGCTCGAGATTGGGCTGCACGAACTAAAAACAGATTTGATCTTGCACGAAAGAGAGAATTTGCAAACTCGTAGAGATGCATCCGTAAGAACGGCAAAAACTAAGAAGCAAAACTCGGGTGTAGGGGCTGAGAAAGTTTCGAACTCAAGAAAACAAAACTCGCCAGTAAGTGAAATATCACCTCTTTCACTAAAATCGGAGTCTGTCTCACCGCCTTCATTGCCAGGTTCTTTGGAAAAATCTGCTTTGATTATTGTCGATGCACAAAAGGGATTTGGCAGCAGTGGAGAATTACCTGTTGCCAGGGCAGAAGAAATCGTGCCTGTGGTGAACAAGCTCATGGAGCAGTTTCCGCTGGTTGTCGCTACTCAAGATTGGCATCCGGCGGATCACATTAGCTTTGCCATCAATCATGCCGACAAGAAAATCGGCGACACGCTAAATGCGGGGTCTTACGAACAGCCACTTTTCCCTATGCACTGCATAGAAAATACAAAGGGCGCTCAATTTTTAGATAACTTACACACAGAAAGAATCACGCGTGTATTCAAGAAAGGCACCGATCCGGATACGGATTGCTTTAGCGGATTTTTCGATTGCGCCGGTGGCAAAGCAACCGAAATGGATGTTTTTCTCAAAGATAGCGGAATCGAACACGTCTTTGTTGCCGGACTAGCTACAAATTACTGTGTTAAGGAAACGGCCCTCGATGGAATCAAGCTCGGCTTTAAGGTCATTTTGATTGAAGACGCCTGCAGAGGCATCGACAAAGTAGGATGCCGAGTCAAAACTGCAATTGAAGAAATGAAAAACGGTGGAGTTGCTTTTGTCACGAGCGAGCAAATGAATTACCCGACAGTGAAAGTGCAATCAGGCAGGAAAAAGGGCAAACGCTAGTTGCTGAAATTCTTCTGAAATCGTCGTCTGTCGTGTTTTCAGCTTATTGCCAGCGGGTACTTCATAAGAACCAAGTGTTGGCAGAAATCTCTGGCTCAAGGCGGAAAGGTTTGACACATAGACATCCAACGAATGATAAGTGCAGGCGTGCATCTTCCCTCCCTGCCCTTGCACTTGTTGTTGGTTTGTCTTTGATGTTGAAAAGTCTTCCTCCTGCTCAAGGGCAAAACGCAGAAAATCCTAAGCCGGCTCCGTCGAAGAAGTCTTCAGCAATTAAAACGAAATCGAAAGGCAAACCTCAGGCAGTACCGGCGGTTGCGGGAGACGTGGTAATTGATGCCATGACCCGCGAGTTGAAACGCTCTTTTGAAAAACTGAGAAATAAGGGACAGGCACCCCTCTATTTTCTTTCTTACAGGGTTTGCGACACAGATTCATTTGGAACCACCGCGATTTTTGGTGCAATTACCAATTTTGGCCGCAATCGCAACCGCCTTCTCGACATCGAAGCCAGGGTTGGTAGTCCGGAATTGGACAGTACTCATAAAATTCGCAGTAGTGGCTTCGACGGTGAAATGTCGAGCCGACCAGGCTCTGTGGAATTTTCCATTGATAACGACCCCGATGCTATCGCTTGCGGCCTCTGGTATATGACTGACAAAGCATTCAAGGATGCACAACAGAATTTTGTGCAAGTTAAAGCCAACAGAGAAGTGAAGGTCGACGAGGAAGATGTTTCCGCCGATTTCGGCCCCGGCAAAGTTGTCGTTTCAATCGAAAAGCCGGTTAAGACGCTCGAAGACGACAACCGATGGATCGCTCCTCTGCGCCGCCTGTCGGCTATTTTCAAAAAATATCCTGAAATTACTACTTCCTACGTTTCTATTGATGAGGACCTGACGACCAGGTACGTGACCACAAGCGAAGGCACCAAGGTTCAGCAAGCACAGAAGCTGGCTCGGCTCATAACAGGAGCAGGTGCCATCTGTCCAGACGGCATGAAAGTCAATTTATACGACACTGCAGAAGCGTTTGACCCTAAAGACTTGCCTTCAGAGGAAGAATTCAGCAAGCGAATTGAGAAACTGGCGGAAGCCGTCGTCGCCTTGCGCAATTCGCATGCCGGCGAGCCCTACGTTGGCCCGGCCATATTGATGCCCAAAGCAGCCGGTGTCTTCTTCCACGAAGTATTGGGCCACCGTGTTGAAGGTCACAGGCAAAAGGATGAAGAAGAAGGACGCACCTTCACTAAGAAAGTCGGCGCCAAAATTATGCCTGAATTCATTAGTGTCATCGATGATCCCACTATCAACAAACTGGGCGACATGCCTCTGATCGGAAATTATCGATATGACGATGAGGGCATGCCTGCACAGAGAGTTCAGGTGGTAGAAAATGGCGTCTTGCGTAATTTCTTGATGGGACGTTCTCCGATTGCTTCTTTCAAAAATTCCAATGGTCACTGCCGCTGCCAACCTGGAAGCAGCCCCGTGGCGCGTCAGGGCAACTTGATGGTCGAGTCTAGTCAAAAGGTAAGCGAGGCAAAACTGAGAGAAATGCTTATCGGCGAAACGAAAAGGCAAGGCAAACAATACGGTTTGATGTTTGATGAAATTGCCGGTGGTTTCACAATTACCCAGGCTTTCATGCCGCAGTCTTTTTCGCTTTTGCCTCTGCAAGTAAAAAGGGTCTGGGTCGACGGCAGACCGGATGAGCTCTTGCGAGGAGTCAACTTGGTGGGTACTCCTCTGGCGTCGTTGGAGACAATCATGGCTGCTTCCGACAAAGTCGGTACCTTCAATGGTGTCTGCGGTGCCGAATCTGGTTGGGTCCCGGTATCGGCAAGCGCACCGAGTCTTTTAGTTAGAACAATTGAAGTGGCGCGTGAAGAAAAGGCTCAAGACAAACCGCCTGTCTTACCGCCGCCGATTCTGGAAAAAGCATCTAAGTGAAAAACTCATGCCAAGAAAAATGAATCGATTCAGCTACAAAAATATTCTCTATGTTGCTTTCACTGCCGCTAGCCTGATTGTGTGCCCTGTCGCACGCGGACAGATGGCGGAAGGACCTGACTGGAATAAGAACGATGACAGTGAAATATTCAAAGCATTTGATGACGAACTGAAACGCACGGTCGGCAAGCTCAAATTGGGCGAGCATCCTTCCCCATATTTCGTCTCTTTTTCCGGCAATCAATCCAAGTACATAGACATATATGGTGCCTTCGGCGCCCTGGACAGAATAGACAGTGGAAGAGGGCGCAGTCTCGATGTTGAAGTTCGAGTTGGTGACTACAAATTCGACAATTCCGGCTCCAGCAGTTCGATGTTCTACAATCCCTATGAGGTCTACAGTGAGTCGGGAATGGCGCTCGATGACGATTACGACTCGATCAGACGCACACTTTGGCTTTTGTCAGACGGCAGGTACAAGCGGGCAATTGAAGATCTAGAAAAAAAGAAGGCTGTTCTCAACCAGAAAAAAATCGACAATCTCCCCAACAGTTTCATCAAGACAGAACCTGTTGTCTCATTATTGCCGGTTGTAAAACAGGAGATTGACAGCAAAAAATGGGCTGATATTGTGCGCGTCGTATCGAGAGAATTCCGCTCCAATCCTGGAATTGTCGACTGTCGAGTGGTCTATGAAAATCGAGATGGAATTCGCTGGTTTCAAAATAGCGAAGGATCAAAAAATCGTGAGCAAGATCTTTGTTCGACGTTTTTTATCAGCGCTACTGCGCAAGCGTCCGACGGAATGTTGGTTTCAGACTTCACTTTTTATGCGTTTAAAAAAGATAAGGACATGCCGCAATTGGAAGAATTGCTGTCGGTTGCTAGAGGTCTTTCCGAAAGCGTCATCAAACTGGCCAAGGCGCCGATGATGGAAGACTACAACGGCCCTATTCTTTTTGAAAAGCAGGCTGCGGCTGAATTTTTTGCACAGATTGTGGCCCCACAATTGGTGATTTCGCAGGAGAGCGCATTCGAGCGCCGTAACAAGCGAACTGAAGCAGACTTGCTTGGAAAAAAAATTCTTCCGAAATTTATCAATATTACCGACAATCCATCTATCGATTCATTTAAGGGAAAGCCCTTGAAAGGTGGATATGTAGTTGACGATGAAGGAGTTAGAGCAAAAGCAATTTCACTTGTAGAACATGGTACGCTCAAAACGCTTTGCTCCGGACGCACGCCGACAAGAGGTATCCAGGAAAGCAATGGTCACTATCGCGATGGTAGGGCCAAAGTGAGCCAGCTTTTCATAACTGCAGATACATCCAAAACGCAAGAAGAATTACGCAAGCAACTGATTGAGATTGGCAAAGAATCTGGATTGTCACACGTAATGATTGCTCGAAAGTTAATCAAGCCGTCCGGCATGGGTTTTGATATTGAAAGTGCAGTAAGCAACATCTTTGGTCAAGGCAAAAAGGAAATTGAACTTGCCAGTCCCACATTGCTGTACAAAGTATCAGTCCAGGACGGCAAAGAGGAATTGGTGCGAGGCGCGAGATTCTCAGGAATTACACGCAGAACTTTGAAAGACATTGAAAGTGCAGCTAATGACGATGATGTTTATGTCACATCAAGCGGTCTAAACACGGTAAACAATACCTACAATATTGTCTGTCCGTCAATTCTCATATCGGAAGTTGATATAGTCAGAAACAGCCATGAAACCGATATTCCTATCGTTCTTGAACGTCCTGATTTAGTCGCTCAACCTGCTGCGATCAAAAAGAATACTAAATCTGAAAAGCCACCGAAGCAAAAGAAAAATAATAATTAGGAGCCAGTTAATTTCGATAGGACAAACGGAATTGCTCCAACCTTCCTTTATCAAGAAAATTCTCAACTCGAAAAATGTGCTGCTTGCAGGAGCCGGTGGAGGCTTCGACATCTTTTGCGGGTTGCCTATTTACTTCGCTTTAAAAGATCTTGGTATTCCTGTACATCTGGCAAATCTCTCTTTTTCCTTTCGTCACGGCGAAATCACAGGTGTTAAACATGGTGCCAATATAGTGGAGGTTACGGCAGCCTCCTTCGGCAATGAGTATTTCTTTCCGGAAGGATATTTGGCAAAGTGGTTCGGTCGAAAAAACATTCCCCAGTCAATTTACTGCTTTCGCCCATGCGGTCCGCCGGCTCTCTTCGATAGCTATAAACTACTGCAAAATAAACTGGGCTTTGACACTGTTGTGCTTGTAGATGGTGGTATCGACTCGGTACTGCGCGGAGATGAAGCTCGCATTGGTACGCCACTGGAGGACATGTGCAGTCTGGTTGCGGTGAATCAATTGACTCTGGAAAACAAATTGATTGTCTGTCTTGGATTTGGTGCAGAAACCGATGTGACATCTTCTCATGCATTGGAGACATTGGCAGAGCTGATGGAATCCGGTGCCTTTCTTGGCGCTACCTGTTTGGAGGCGGAAATGCCTGAAGTGAAGCGATTTAAGGAAGCAACTGAATTTGTTTTCTTCGAAATGCGTGGATACGAAAGTGTCATTCTCAGCTCAGTTTTGTCTGCTCTGGAAGGCAAGTTCGGCGATCATCACCGCACTCGTCGCACGCTTGGCTCTCAATTATGGATAAATCCACTGATGCCGATCTACTGGGGGTTTGATGCCGAACTTGTTGCTAAAAATGTCCGCTACTATGAGCAACTGAAAGATGTATCAACGATCGAGCAGGTGAGCGAAGTAATTAAGGCTTATCGCGCAGCAAATACACCGAGAATTGATTCCGGAAGCAACATCAACGAATCAACAACTTGAAGTCTGCTATTTTGTTTCGAACAAAAAATCGGGAGCAAAGCGTGCATCTTTCAGTGATTGAATGCCACCCTTGTGAAGAAGCACTTTCTTGAAGTCCTCCCTTACTTTGTATCCCGCAGGAATATCGAAAAAACTATTCGGCACCGATATTTTCTTCCTGGACTTGTTGGAAATTATTACTTTCAGCGTTTTCTTCTTTGTGTCTATGTTTGAGCGAGTCAGAAAGGGAATGTTGAAATCG
>PNLN01000163.1 GCA_013823055.1 Cyanobacteria bacterium DS2.3.42 | reverse complement strand
GGAATCGCCCACCACTGCCTGAAAGACCTCCAGTCCCTTGTCATGGCGCTTCCTTGCATGTACATAATCGTCGTGAAGTCACCTTCTTTGCCCAACACTTGATTCCAGGGCAATGCAAAAGTTCTCCAGGTAACGCGATTAACCGCCAAGGTCACAGCCGGCTGTCCCATGGCGTTTTCCAGATCAACCAGAAGAAAAACCGTATTTTTCGGATCTAGTGCATTTACATCCTTTGTCTCACTGAGCCATCCGGCTAAATCCTTCTCGGTGGGAATCGTCGCGTCCTGAGATATTGTCTGCATTTGCGTCCGAATGTCGCAAAACCATTCCCCGGCGCTTAAGCTGAAATGAGAGGCGGAAAACCAGCTCAAAGAGGCAAGAGCGAAACACAGGGTGACGAATAAGCGAGACGTTGGAAAGACAGGCGAGCCCTTAGCTGCAGCAATGCCACGTATACAAATTCGAGCCAGAAAGAACCATAAAACCAGGATGCACAGTTCTTCGAGCAAGTGTGCCGTGCTAAAAGACATGGTCGGAAAATTCTGCAATATAACGGGCGCACAGGTCAAACGACTTTGCAGCAAACCGAATAAAGCACCACTGCCGCCCACCATCAAAAGCAGACTGTACAGGGCCGATCGCTGGAAAAGGTGAACAAGAGCGACACTACAAAACAGGCACACAAAGGGCATCGCCGTGATGTTGTAGCGAGAGATTGGCTCGAAGCCGATGTACAAGAAATGTATGGAGATAATCAAGCCAGCCGACAATCCAACAAACATGGCCGGCATAGATCTTGTCTGGCGTATTTGAGATGCGGTCAGGCAAATGCCCGCAAAGGCAAAGAAAAGGAGCATGCTGTGCCAAATGTTTTGCATCTCGAAACTCAATCCGAAGAACGGATAGCGAAACTCGTTCCAGCCACCGGCCCAGAGACGGGGGATTTTTTTCAACTCGAGCGCAATCATTTCCAGCGGGTGTTTTCCAAGATTGTCGACAATTCCGGCGACCACCACACCTACATTTCCGTTGGCACCAGGCACGATTGGCCACGTTTTCCATCCGTCGGTACTAAGCTGATTTCCGACAAACAAGTTGTAAGCCGGAGCCCTACTGAGAAGTAAAGTCGGCTTGCCGAGAGACTTTGTGGTGATTTGAGTCCACGGAAAGAAGATCAAAAACGCGCCCATCGCCGCCAATGCAAGAGCAGCCAGGCGCCTGCGGCTCTTCCAGGACTGAAACCACAAGCTGCTTGAAGTGTTTATTCGATCTGAAATCAAAAGAGATGCAAAAATTGCCGCTACCACAAGTAAGAACATCGGTCTCACAAGTGCAACGGACGCGGATAGAAGACCGCACTGCAACGCAAGTCCGCAAAGCGCTGCTGTTCTCAATTTCTCAAACCGCGCAATCAGCACAGTCGACATCAGTGACAAAACAAGAAAGTATGAAAATGTCTCGCTGTACGCTCTCATCATATTGATCGTGGAGGCAGGATAGAGAGCAAGGAGTAAAGCCGCTACTGCACCGACTTTGCGACCAAAGGCACGGCTGCCGACAAAGTAAATCATTACGCAACTGCAACTATCTATAATGGAATTAGCCATTCCAATTTGTAGTTGGTAAGTGTTGAACTGCATTTTGGTTTGCGAAGCAAAGCCGAAAATAGAAGCCAGCGTAGCCAGGTACGCCGGATAAATCGGACCATCCAACATGAGACGTACAGGCAGTTGGGAAGAAGTGAATGCATTACCGTCTTCCGGCGAAATCGGCGTGGTCAGCGTCAAATGCTGAAACAACGAATGCCAGTCGGTTGTGGTAGCCAGCTCCTTAGCTAAAGCAGCACCAGTCGTCAGGTAGTAAAAGGCATCGCCAAATTCGCAGATAAGATGATGGCAATGAGCAACATAGAAAGCCCTCACACAGAAGGCAAACATGAAGATCAGTATAGGGAAAATCGTCGGCTGCGTTAAAAGAGCAAAAAATCTACCGGCGCGCAGCCGCTTGATCTGTTGTTGAACGCTCTCCAGCAGCCTTTTCAACGAGTAAACCCCTTCAAAACCTTTCCACCAATTACCAACGAAATCTCAACGAAACCCCAACGAAACTTCAAATAATTTGGCTCGATATGTGAATGGTGGAAATCAGTGTTCTTGACACGCAGTCACGCTGGTTGATACGATGGACTTTCGCTCGCTGTGCGTCCGTAGCTCAGCTGGTAGAGCACTCGGCTTTTAACCGATTGGTCGTGCGTTCGAGTCGCACCGGACGCAAATTACTAAACATGACAGCTTATTTAACCGCCTGAAAGGGAGACGCCGTGCGTCACCCAAACGCAATAGGGCGACGCTTGGCGTCGCCCCTATAGAGTTTCTGATGGTTCGGCAAAGCAGCATCGCCACTACCAGGGGAAATTTACACGGAAGTACAGCGGAACACCGCCTGTAGTCAATCCCTGCGTGAAATCAAGCACGCCCACTTGCACGCCCCGGTCGTCGAACGAATTGGGATACAAATAAAGAGCAGCTGAAAACTGACTTACTGAGCCACGCGTAGACTCCCCGGCTCCCAGTGAGAACACGGCTTCCAGCCCGCGCGGAGAACGAATTGGAGCCTTTAGCTCGAAGTATTTTTCGAGCAGAACCTCATCACCGTAGGGCGGCGGCTCGTCATAGTCAATCGGTAAGCTGTGAGTGGTCCACTGCCACAGCACATCGTCGGTCCCTGAGCGCTTCAAGGTGACGTTAAGCCTGGGAAACCACTGGTCTGCCCCTTCGGATTCGCGATAAACGCTAAGCCTTCCTCGCGTCAGCAAAGGGCGGTCGATCAGCAACTGCCTTCCTTGGGCGTCAATCTCATCCATCTCAAGTCTCCCTTCTCTGGCCTGTGGGGCGATGCCGTGCTTCACCCACACTTTATTAGAATCTTGCTTATAAGAGATGTAGCATAGCACCCGGCCCATTTCTTAGACGACATTTAGTTAGTAATGCATCGCTACTTTGAAACAGATTTTTGAGAATCAATTTTTTCTTGCAAAGTTTTTTACGCCAACATATCGGATAATTTATCGATGACTGAAGAACGTATTATTCGCTTCCCGCATCGCCGCTCTATCGGCACTCTTTTCGTGGCCCCTCAAAGCCAGCCGGAGGAATGGGAGCTTCTGACTGTTGTTCGCGGTCTTGTCGTATCCCCGGAAAATAACCCCATCAAGTGGGAAGTACTGGACGAGGCGCGCGGCACGGTAAGAGTGCCCGCCGACACCAAGCTGAAGTTGAAAGCCAGCCCTCGCGGCTCCACGCTTGCTCCGCTTGCTGACATGCGCCCGGACGATTTCCATACGCTCGACCTTTCACATTCCGACTTGTCAGACCTCAGTCTCCTGCACGTTGAAAAACTTTCCGGATTGAGAGTATTGGAATTGACCTCGACGGATGTCAGCGACCGAGGAATGACACACATCGCCTTATTGTCCAATCTCACTTCACTTGGACTGAGCCACAGTCGCATCAGCGATGATGGACTGCAGATTCTCTCCAAGTTGAAAAACTTGCGCGAACTCTGGCTGAGTTCCACCGACATCGACGACAAGGGGTTGGCCGGTCTTAGCTTGCCTCCGGATTTGGTGCAATTGGGTCTCTCCGGAACCAAGATTTCAGATGATGGCTTACACGCTCTCGAATCCCTCAATTCGTTGATCCGCGTTTATTTGTTCAACACAAAAGTTTCAAAAGAAGGCATCGATTCGCTCAAGGTAAAACTTCCCGGTTGCCGCATCAAGTGGCTTCCGCCCAAGAGCATGGAAGAAATGAGTGACGAGGAATTGTTCGGTTCGCTTGATTCTAAGGAAGATGCCGAAACAATCAGGAAGCTATCGGAAGATTTTCCAATTCTCGATTTCTCCGCGCCCAGTCAAACGCTAGACGAAAACAAGTTTTGGGAAATCATCGGACTTCTCGACTGGGACCAATTGGGCGAAGACGAGAAAGTGCTGGAGCCGGCAATTGAAGAGCTGGCGACAATGTCCACTCAGGACGTCATGCAATTTCAAGACATCCTCTCTGAAAAACTCTACGCTATCGACGGCGAACCGTTTGCCAGAGAAATCGGCGACGAAGCATTTGATGGAAACAAAAACAACTTTGCCAAAGACTGGTTCTTGGGTGTGCGCTGTTGCGCCATTGCCAATGGTCGAGAGCCATACGAAGACGTTTTGAAAAACCCCAAAGAGATGCCAAAAGATGTTGAGTTTATCGCTCTATTGAGAATTGCGACAGAAGCATACAGACGAAAAACCAACAAACGCATGACCTATACGACCGCCTATGATTGGCACACTTTCAGCAACCGCAAAGGTTGGCTGCTTTACGATTCTGACGCTCACGACATGAGCGCGTGATCGATCGAAATGCGTCCAGCAGAGTAGAGAACCGTCGAAATGGCAACCAAGAAAAAACAATCAGCATTCGAAAAAGAACTGATTCTTGCCACCGAGCATGTGCAAAAGCGCGATAAAAAACTCGGCAAGATCATCGATCAAGTCGGACCGTGCGCTCTCAAGATCGAAGAAATGCACAGCCCTTTTGCGTCTCTTGCCGAAGCGATTATCTATCAGCAACTTACAGGAAAGGCTGCCGGCACCATCGCTCAGCGCGTCAAAAATTTGTTTCTGGAAGACGGATCGAAAGCAAAATCAGCGAAAGCCGCCCTGGTTGATGCCGTTTCATACCCTGAGCCGCATCGCTTTTTGGAAGTTTCCGATGAAGTTCTGCGGTCTGCAGGATTATCGAGAGCAAAAACCGCTGCGATAAAAGATTTGTCTTTGAAAACAATGGAAGGGCACGTCCCCAGTCTCGATGAGATGCACAAACTAAGCGATGAGGAACTTGTTAAACGGCTGAGCGCCATTCGCGGCATAGGCCAATGGACAGTCGAAATGCTTTTGATCTTCAGGCTTGGCAGATTGAATATTTTGCCATCCACTGATTATGGTGTGCGAAAAGGTTTCGCTTATACATACAAAACCGGCGATCTGCCCACTCCGAAAGCACTTTTGGCGTTCGGCGAAAAATGGCAGCCCTACCGCACAGTGGCATCCTGGTACCTATGGCGGGCGGCGGGTATGGCGAAAATCTAGCGGTAACCTGGAGTTTCAACCGCTTATGCAAACAATCAATTCTTCGCTACTTTATACAGGGACAGTGGGCTGCTTTTCCTGATTGTCTCTCAAGCGAATGAGGAAGAATCGCAACTTCTCGCCGCTCATGTTTGCACGGCCAAACTTATCTATCTCAAGCGTTTCACGTTTTCCTCTAGCATCAGGCTGCGTTATGGCAAATTTACCGCTATGGCGGTCGTACCTGGCATCAACATTCTTGCGGCTCAGTTCGTCACCAAGAGTTTCGAGCATGCCCTGGAGTTCCCCGGCTTCTTTCCTTTCGGCAGCACCCGCTGCACCGGGCTTGACGCTGTGAATCTTGTCGCCGATTTCCTTGATGGCATCCTGCAATCCGGTCAGATTTGTGCGCCTCAAGCCGCTTTCGATACGGTCCAATTTGCCAGTCATGCGATCCGACAGCGGAGGTTCCGGCTTTTCTTTGCCCTCGAGCTGGTCGCTAAATTTCTTGCTGAATTCGCGTAATGCATTACCGCGCAAATTTGTTCGACCATTGGGGTCGATTGTAAGCGCCTTTGCATCATGGCCGGGAAGCTTAAGAGAAAGACTTCCCATCAACATTTTTGCTTCAATTCCAGCCTCTTCGAGGTATTTCGTTAGCTCTTTCATTCCTCTTTGTAGATCTCTCTGTTTGTCGGGATTGGAAGCATCGTTCAAATCGCGCACATACTGGTGCAGTTTGCTCGTGTCCCCTTTTTCCAATGCAAGCACGGCGTCGTTGATGCGATCGTATGTTTGTAATGAGGGCTTTGCCTTATCCGAGCCGGGTAGAGCGTCTTCAGTGCGACGAGCGGCGAGCTGAACATTGTCACCTTTCGCGAAGACAGACTTAAATACATTGTCGGTCGAAAAATCGAGCAGGCTCTCGCCAATTGGAACGTTAATGCCGACGTCTGCAACTCGCAGACTGTTCTGCTCGCCGGGAGTTCTCATTGCAACAGTGTTATCAGCAGAATAGGCAGCCACACTTGCATCAGCAATGGGGTCATTTTCCGGCGCAACCGATACTTTCGGTCTGACCGCAGGTGGTGCTTCAGTCGTTCTTTCCATGTTTTTGGAAACTGGCAAGAGGGATATGGATGGGGAGGTCTAAACTATCGCAAATCGAGCGTGATTAGATCGTGACGATCACGCGTTTCGAACCGAACAGTGCGAGCCCGTGCGCAAAAATGCGCCCCCATGTCTCTCGCTGATATTTTCAAAACGGGCGACCTATGGCGCCGCCCCTGCAAAGCCAAGCCTCTACTTGCGGCGTTTCAGCCAGCCCTTTTCATTGAGCGATGTTCGGATAGGCGTGTTCTTAGTCTTGAATTCAAAGGCTGCATACAGCACTTGACTGGGTCTTACGCCATCGACTTCGACCACAGACTTGCACTCAAGAAGCATTTGCGCAGATTCTGGAGTTATTGCACCTGCCTCTTTCAGTATTTCTACGATCGACAAGCTCGGCTCTTTTTCCAGTTTCTTAAGAGCGGCTTCATAGGCTGCATGTGTGATTTCTTTTCGATTTACAAGAAATCTCAGGACTATAAACTCGATGTCAACATCGGTTGCATCCACTGGAGGTTCAAGATTCGCCGCTGCAACCGCCTTCGCATCGCTATGTTTCAAGCTTTTGATTCTGTCTATTTCTCTGGAGCAAAAGAGTTTTGTTGCTTCTTCGTTCATGAAATTACCTGTGTGAGTCGTACATTTGTGTGCGCAATATTCACGCCGCTGGTGCAATCTCAACGATTGACCACCATGGACCGTGAGTTTTTCCAAGAAGAGCTGCCCAATACCAGGACGAGATGTCCGTCCAGTTTCCGCCCACGTCATCATAGATGCGTTCCTTGACTTCGAAGGACTTTCCGTCCTTTAAAGCCCCGAAGCATGAGCGGCGAATGCCTTTCACGTCCGTTTCAAGCGGTTTATAAGTGATTTCGTAGCCAAGCCCGCGAAAACAATCCGATGACGGATGTAATTGCCTTGTTGGTTTTTCAACCCAGCGAATGATGATTCTCCTTTCGCCCTGCGAGAAGCACTGAATCTTGCCCGGGAATTCTTGATAGAACGCCGCATCCGCTTTCTTGGGCGGCACCTGCTGCAAGATCTGTCCATTGTACTCTTTTGGCCAACCAGGGAAGTCGCTGGTCGATATTGAACGATCCTCGCCCCTTGTAAAAACGGCCGGCACAAGTGCCGCAATCACTGTCAGGGCAAGGAATGAGAGCATTCGCCGGTCGTTAAGAATCGTCTTTTTCAGCCCTGTCGAAGGCATAGCCTGGGACGGCGCAGGCAACTTGTCAGTGGCAAGTTCGGCTTCGACTAACCTTTCATGGGCAGGCAGGGCAAAGTCCGGGGGGCTTTCTTCGGCCGTCTCTTCTGTTTCCTCCGCTGCGCCTTTCCTTGAAAAACGCGTAGCAACCAGCACGGTAACTCCGGCTGAAATCGCAAAGGCAACCGCTCCGACAGCTTGATGAACGAACTGGTCGAGCGAAGGATCGACATGCACGATTCCGGCTTCAACGAAAAACAGTGATGTGATTCGCAAAATGTTTCCCAGCAGAGCGGCAAGGACAGACGCACTCAGGACAACTACAGCACGGAAAAAATTCAATTCAAAAATCGAAGTGAGAACGGCACCAATGAAAAGTGAAAACCACAACATTTTAATGCCGCTGCAAGGTGCGTCGATCTGCACCAAATGCTCGCCCCACATGAGGGTTGTCCCGTCTGCAATGGTTGGAAATCCAACCATTGAAATCAGAGGTGCAGCTAGCTTTCCGACGACAAGCCTGAGCGGATAACCACTATAGAAGTTTAACGAGGAAACAATCGGCAGGGAAAACAGGAGCAAAAGCCAGCTTCCAAGGTTCATCCGGAACTTGCCACCACCGTTGATTATGCAACCGATTGCAAGAACAGCAAAAATCGCACTCAAAAGTTTTGGTGCAAACGGCCATGTAATTATGTAAGCGAGTACGCAAACAATAGATGACAGCGGGATCGTGCGGCTTACTGCTCGGGTTGATGCGAGGCTTTCCTTTCCACTACGGGAAAGCACAATTGCAACAAAAGCAATCAAACTGATTATGCCAAGTGGTTCATCAGACTTATCCAAAAGCCTTTCGACATACCAGATAGTTACAGGCCAAAAGACGCAAAAACAAAGCGCCAGCAAGCCTGGGATGGTCATGCTTTCTTGACTCTCACTTTCCGGTTGGAGCGAAGGGCGAATCCCAGCACCAGCATACCGACTCCGAAAAGTAGATATGTATCTGATTCAGGAACTACAGGTGAAGCGGCATCACCACTCTTATCAGCGATGCTATCCAGAGGCGCAGAGCCGACGACCTCTTCATCTCCACCTTCATCATCGCTAAACTCGTCGACATTGTCGCGGTCGTTCTTCAACGCTATCTGCTTTCTCTCATTTACTTCTTCTTTGGCAGCAGAAAAGTCTGCTCTTTCTGCGCGATTGCGTCTAGGGACCTCTCGATAGTCGCTCACTACAGGTTCGTCGGCCGACTTCATAAGCGACTTCGATCCGGACTCAAAGAAATTTAAGTCTTTGCCTTGCAAGCTTCCGCCTCCACCTCCAGCAATGCTCGGTTTCTGCGCCGTAGGCAGTGGTGGTGACTCCGGCGCTGCGGCGGCAGAGGGGGCATTATTCACAAACGGCACTGAGGCTGATGATTCGACGCCAGCACTCGCAAACTGATCGCCCGCGATTGGACCTGCGCTAGCAAATGGATTGCTTGTTTGAGTACCTGTGTTTGCAGAATAGTCGCCACTCTGCGGGCCGACAGTGCCATTGGTTGCGCCTTGCAATGTTTTGTACTGTACTTGCTGACGCGGAGACTCCCTTTCGGAATACATAGCTGTTGAATCCAAATCCGCCTGCTTCTTCGCTCTCAGCAAAGCGCCGTCCGATTCTTGAGCCATCATCATTGGTGACATCTTCCCTAAGCTAAACATTGGGGGCGATGAAGTCGGTCCCAGTTCGGATAAAGAGCGCTGCGGATTTCTCAGTTTGAATCCGGAGGTATGACGGCTGTGGTGTATGCGAGTTCTGGTTCGTTTCTCTTCCACCGGCTCCGTAATAATGGCACTCGAAAAGGCGGTAACCAGGTGATACTGACTGGCGAGGTTAACAGCAGCGCGCGCATACTTGCATTTGTGCCCGCTGTGCACTGTCTGGATTTTGGAAATCTCATCGAACGCAACCAATCTCGCCAGCGCCGTGTTCGCCTTCTGCATATCTGAAGCCGTAGTGTTCTTACGGAAATACTCGATTCCGCCAACGCCGGAATTTGCTGTCGAGCTTTGCCACGTTTCAAATAGTCGGTGCAGATCTGATTGAACGTCGCCTCCACGATCTACACGAACAAGACCTGGACACGCATAAAGACCGGATAAAACTTCATTTGGACCAGCGGCAACTGCAAAATCATAGAGCAGCGGTCTGTTAAGTTTGCGGAAATTCAATTCCAGGCGCTTGTTCAACTTGCCGGAAATAGGCTGTGCTGCGTGCAACCACAGGACTGCGGAATTCTGATTGTTGATCGCACTAGCAATTTCCGACGAAACAAAGGGCAGGTTGATCTGACCGCCGGCACAAGGAATTTCTCCGATTTTCTTCAATAGAACATCGCGAGCGCCTGCATTTTCTGCAATCAAATTAGTGCCATTGGTCAATATGTCGTCGCGAACATAAACCAGCTTAACAGGCATGTCGGCCGGCAGCTGACGCAGTTCTTTCAACACCGAGGTGAAGTGCGGCGACATGCCGTTCGATCCATCGATTACAATCGTCAGCTGATTTGGTTTAGGATAAGTTCTCTTCTTTATAGTCTCACCGACTGAAGTCGCGTATTCTCGACCGGACACTTCGGTGACTTTCGGATCTCTCTGCACGCTCAAAATCGCACCGAATCTCGCCAATTCAGGGGTGGTGAGCGAACCGTCAATGCTGCAATTGACTTGCCCTGTGGAGGCTTTCAATTGCGCTGCAGTTGATGACAGAGGCTTGTCGGACTTCACATTTATCGTTGTAGGAATATCGACCTGAAAATTGCGCTCTTCAAATGTCGGCAAGGCAAGGTCGACTTTATCCATGGCAGTCACTGCCAGGGGCGAAATGATATTCAATCGAACGCCGATTTTGCTTTCCGGAGCAACCGGAAACAACTGAAGCAATACTCGGTCGGCACCACACGTGCTGACCAGAAGTGGGTCTTTCTTATCCGCGACAGCAGCCCGATAGCGACTGCGCGCCATGCTGCGACCCATTACTTTGGCTTCTCTTTCTTTGCCATTGACGATCAAAAATGCGTTCGTCACGACAGCACCGGGAGGCAAAAGAATTTTCGAGCGAACTTCGCGGTCATACTTTGACGTGTTTCCGAAAGTGACATTCCACATCAAATCTGCGATGCAGGAATTACTATCAACGAAGCCGGCCAGCTTGGATTCGTTCATCGTCAATCCGCGCGCCACACCACTTACAGTTTCTCCAGCAATGTCAGGATCTCTATCGAATTCGTC
>PNLN01000210.1 GCA_013823055.1 Cyanobacteria bacterium DS2.3.42 | reverse complement strand
AACCGCGCATACCGAACTTGATCACGAGAGGGAGATTTTTCTCTTTGGCTTCTTTGATGGCGGACTCAATTATCGCGCGCTGCTTGTCCTTAATTTCTTGCCCCGGACTATTCACTTTCTCGTTTGCATCTTTCGCACGCTTATACATTTCTTCGCGCTGAGAATCAGTCAATGCGAACAAATTAGGCGCGATCTGATTTGGATTTGCAAGTTCCGGACCATAAGTTCCGATTTTGTTGATGGTCTTGATCGCCTGGTCTCCATAGCCCATAGCGCTGAGTTCTTGCCTACGTTCTTCAGTGTTGAAGTAACCTGGAACTCGTGTGGCGGCTTCGTTGATAAGGGCATGTCCTTCAGCATTCAGATCTTGTGCACGAGCTTGTTTGTCCTTGTCAGTGCCATCTGCACCAAGCGTTTTTCCTTCGGACAAAAGACGCTGAGCAAATTCCTTTCGTGCTTCCGCCGGCGCGTCATGCAATGCTTGCAGTTGCCGCTGCCGTTCTTGCAATGCTTGCAGTTTTTGTCTGGCAGTCTCTTGTGCCTCTTTAGGACTGGTTTTCGCAGCTTCAAGCTCTTTCGCGGCACTATCAATCGATGCAACAACCTGAGTGAGTTCTTTACTTACCGCTTTCTGATCGATCGAATCTGCTTGCGCAATCGCTCCACCAACATCCTTGCCGTCAGCGGATGCAGGTGCGGCAAAATGTTTGCGAGCTTCTTCTACTGTCTTAGCTTCTTTGGCCAGCTTCCGCTTTTCTTGTAGCTCTTTGTACTGTTTCTCGACATCGAGAGGACGTGTCGGAGTTTCTACTGCAGCAGGATTGACCGTCGCATCAGGCTTCTTCTCCGGTTGCGTTTCAGGAATCTTGAACTGCCCCTTGTGCTGTTCGGTCGCTCGATTACCAAATTGCATCTGCTGGGCGACCCCTGAGGTATCGCTGCCCCAGTGGGTGCTGATCAAGCTGCCGCCTTCCGGCTTGCCATCTTTTCCTGGACGCACGCCGTACTGAGCCATAAACGACAGATTGTCGTTGTTGGTGTTCTTCTGTACCCAATCACGCAGCCCCTGATACCGAGCATCCGTCGCGATTTTGTCTTTATCAAGATAGACAATTTCCGCGTTCGGGTTTTTAGCCTTCAACGCTTCCATGTTTTTCAACGTGTCTTGCGTATCACGCGTACTTTGCGAGCCGACTACAAAAATAACGCCTGTGCCCTTTTTAGCCGCAGCATCATAGGCACCCTGGAAATTATCGGCATCCCAGCTCGTAACTCGTTTTACCGAAGCGTCATAGTCAGCTTTCTCATTGCCCTTCTGCCACTGATTCTCCTTGGGCGTGATGGTTCGACCGCTGTCAACGATTTGAAATCCATCGTCAAAGCCGCCATTATTTCGCCCAGGTATTGGACGCTCATTGCGCTCTTCAAACTCTCTTTGATTGCCGTGGTCCACCACCGATGGACGTCGCCTGGTATTATCGCAGGGTATATAGGTGCCTCAAGGCATGATAGAGATTCCTTTACGGCTGGTAAGCGGGAAGGTAGGCGCGAACACACGCTAGCAAAATGGACCGTAGTAAAAACTTACGGTCCATAGTTTGCAATTTTGTGGCACGGCGAGCGTAATTCCCCCATGTGCCTACTTTTAGCAATTAGGTGGCGCCGCTCACTCCAGGGAAGCTGGCCTTCCAACCAGGCGAGAATGCAGAATATCCGCGGATTGGACTTCTGCAATGCGATACGGGTTAGTGGGAGACAGCGCATGCTCGCGTGCCGTAAGAGCGGTCTCAGAAGGAAGCGTAACCACGGTTGCGTTGTAGTTTATCTTTCCCTCAGCACCGGGCAATGCACCGGCATCTCTCATATTCTTGTAAGCTACTTCATTAGGCACATCAACATAAACGACTTTGCCTTGAGCGCCGGCGTAGTCTTTTGCTGTGCCAATGTTGTCAGAGAAATATTTCCCGCCCTGAAATGATCGACTTTCAACAGCCTTCTTGTAGAAAGTCTCTTGCTCTTTTGTCCATTGATTGCGCGGAATATCGCCCATCAACATCTTGTCAAAGAGTTTGCGCTCCTCCGTAGTCATGGAAGCGGAAAATTCTGTTCCAAATGCTTCCGGTTTCACGCCGCGATAAAGACGCATATGTCCATCCGGCACAGGCGGCTCTACAGCATCGACCGGAGCGGTCCATCCTTTAGGAACCTTGTGATGTCTGGCGATTTCGGCAGGCAGATCAGAAGCAAGCCCGGCCGGAATTGATTTCTTGGGAGCTTCAAGCAAACCGGCCGGGTCATCTACCCAGTGGTATTCGGAAGGGTCTAGTGTAATTTCTTTGTCGTGCGGTCCCCTCGGAGTGCGCGCCGCGCCTACATCCCGTCCTTCAGGTTCAACAACGACAGGAACACTGCGATCGACTTGATGACGTGCTGCGCGTGCGGCTCTGATTCCGTCCAAAGTGCCGCGAGCTGCGGAGCCCATGAAGAAACTATTGACGCCGCCCACAACAGCTTGGCCGAGATCCACGTTGCCTTGTTGCGCCTGACGAGTCAATTCACCGCCGAAGTCACCGATGTAGGCGGCACTACCGTCGAGTGAAACAGTCCGTCCGGCACGGCCGAGTTTGTCCACAGAGCGCTTCAATCCTTCAGTGGATATCTCACGTACGCCCGTGCTCAGATTGTCGATCAATCCCTTCGCCAGAAGGTCTCCGGATTCTCTGCTCAAACCTTGTATGCCATTTACAAGTCCACGAACTGCATCATCAGTGACACCACCTGCGGTGTAGCCTTTCTGAATCAGTTCTGCCAACCCCTTGGTGATCTGTTCTCTCACAGCAGGGGTCGCCTCCCTGGCAACGCCCGCCAATGCAGGCTCGGCAAAAGCCTTCTCGACAGTTCTCGATGCCACTCTGCCACCCAAACCACTGAACGCTGTAAGCGCTTCCCCACCCAGCAAATTGGCGCCAGTAAGCACACCAAATTTCAAAATATCGCCAGCCAGATGTTCGTAATTACCCGTCAATTGAGCCTTGATGAGGGACCCAGCCAGACCTCCGCCAGTGCTCAAAGCAGCAATTCGTGCAGTCATCATCAACGCGGTCAAACTGGCGCCGCCGGTAAACGGTGTGGCTCCAATTGCAGCCGCTGTGACGACACCTTCAACGATCATGTTGGCGAGTTCTTCTTTTGTGCCCTCGAAGCTCTTCAAATTCGCCGCCAGATCTTTGATGCGCTTATCCATCACATCGGGAGGAATTTGCCCTTTGTACTGCCTGTCGGCAAGATTGAGGTCGCTCAAACTTCTAAAGACGGACGAATCATATTTCAGTCCCTGGCTGCCGAGCCAGGTCGAAGTGCTGTTGGTGACAGCTTCTCGAGATCTAACCACGGACTGTTCGCCAGTTAATTGATTCTCGGTGGCAAGCAACGTAACTGTGGGTTTGTTAGCTTCGTCGACCTTCCTGAGTAGGTCTTCTTGCAGGTTGCTGCCGAAGGCCTTGTTGTAATTTCGAACCATATCAACGCGCTGTTGGGTGGGCATGCCCTTAAGGTGCTCGATAGCAACATCCTGCTTCTCATAGCCGACCACGAAGGCTCTCTGTCTATCTTCCGGCTTCACCTCACCCTGTTTAATAATCTTTTCGGCAAGTGTTCTGCCTTCAGGTGTCATGCCCTTCAGCAGCAATTCTCGGTCCGCCTGTCCTTCAGGACTACCCAGGTGCTTGAGACCTTGAGGCGTTGATTCCAAAATGCCTGCTTTGAAAAGTTCAGCACCACCGCTGCCATAGATGCGCTGCATCTGAGCGGCAGGCACCATGCCTGTTTCCAACAAAGGTTTCACAACGGAATTAAACTTTCTTTCACCGCCAACTGCCAACTCAAGCGCTCTTCTTGTTTGCTCGTTTGAACCCAATTCCCTGGCCAGGCTGCCATCTTTGTCGGTGAGCAGAGACTCTTTAAGTGAATCAATCACCGCTTTTTGACGGTCAAACGCGCCCATATCCTGATTTGCAACTTTCTCAAGCGTATTAATGGAAGCGTTCTCAGCCTTGCTGAGCGGCTTGCCTGCTGCATAGCTATCTATAAGCATCTTCGATGCCATCTTGCTGGCAGGATTTGTGGCCGTGCTATCGACTAGATCGCGGATTTCCTTTTGATAATTCGGATCTTTCTTGATTCGCTCTTGCTCGGCTGGTGTCGCGCCCTTCAGCGCAGCCAAAACTGCCTGTTGATCTTTTGCATCACCGAGCGATTCTTTGAGATCGCGTTTGACATTTGCTTGCACAGCATCATTGCGAATACCGCGGAACATCTCTAGGCTTTGCGCTTGCTCAGGTTTAAGAGTCTTCAAAAACTCATTCATTTTGCGGTCGCGCGTGCCGGCAGTTTCACCCGGTGCGTTCAAAATGCCATCGATCGTTCTTTGCGTTTCACGACCTTGCAAAAAGCCCTTCAATGCGGCCTCTTGCGGATTCTTCTCAGCACTGATGTTTCTATAAGCGACGAGCTGTTGTTGCTCTGTCTTGCTCAACTTGGATGGCTCAACCGTTCTCGACCTAATGGCTTGATCGATTCTGTAGCCGTCGACCACCTGCTGCATCTTCTCGGGCGCCATGTCTTTGAAGGCTGGAACCTTGTCTCGCAATTCCTGCAGCGTCTTGGGATCGAGCGGCTTGCCTGGAGGCGTGTCTTTGATCTTGTCGGCGAGTTGTCCGAGTTCCACTCCATAAGCAACTTTCTTTTCGAGAAGACCATCAAGCCGCGCACGATTTGTCTCACGATTGATGCCCAGTGACAATTCTCTCTTGCCGTCCGTAAGCCCGTCGGATAGCGGCTTGCCATCGACTATGCGTGCGCCGTTGAAAAGCTGATTCAATTGATCTGGAGTTGCACCTTCAACAATCTTGAACAAGTCGCTGGTGTGCTGCCAGCTGCTGGCGCCCAGTTCGCCAAGCCGACCATTGGATAACGAACCCTTAGCACCATTGGCAATTTGAGAATCAAAGATTTCAGCTTTACGATCAGAACCGAAGTAATGGGCTGATTTAAACGTCTTCTGCAGCTCGTTGTAAAACTCGAGAGACTGGCGCTCTTTCTCTGTCGTCGGTTCTTTCTTGGCACGGGAAAGTTCGCGCCCGTCGAGATATAATTCGCGCATTTTCGGATCTTCTGCAACTCTCTTTGCACCTTCTTGTAGCGCTGTCTCAGTGTTGCTGAATACGCCAATGGCTTTCTTAATCTGCGTGGTTGGGCTATCTTCGCCCTTGCGCGCCAGGTCTTCCAATTCTCTACGTTGAATTTCAGAGAAAACATTAGTCGCGCCGCCTCTGCCGACGACCTTCTTCTCGTTGATCTTGTCCAGTCCGCCATTTTCGAGAAAGTGCTTGCGACCGGCGTCTGTCATTACATCTTTGGCGGACACTTCGCGGAAGTTGTCGACACTTCTGCTCTGCAAAGCAAGGTTTAAGAGCCCCGCTTGCTCTTCTGGGGTGCGCGCGCCGATACCTTTTTTCGATGCGAGATCAATTACGGCTTTAGTGAACTTATCTTCGGATTTAAACAACCAGCCAGATTTCGCGACATCTTTGCCTGGTCCCTTTTCATAGAGATCGGACAATCCGCCCTGCCCATAGAGCTTCGTAAGAGACTTGTCTATGCCTTGTCTCTGTTCTTCAGTTGCACTCAATAATGTGCCTCTGGTGTTTTGCTGAATCGCCGCTAAGCTGCGGTTGTTGTCGTATCCAGCCCAGCGTGCTTCCAGAGCGTCGACGCGCAATTTGATCGCCTTGTCTTCACCCGGCTGTCCAGTGCGATTCAAATGTCCTTCGACCTCAGCCCATCGGTGCGCATGCCTGTCCAAGCCGCCGTTCATTTTTCCGAACTTGTCTTTGATCGCATCGCCAAGCGCATTCGGGTTGGCCTTGTCATAGCCAGCTTTAAGCTTTTGAATCTCAGCTGGCGTGAGATCGCTCAGTTGACGGCGAATCATGTCAGCGCTGTCGGGAGTCATCGGAGCGCCCGGCTCAAGGGCTTTCTTGATATCGGTCAAGCGCTGCTCGATATTGGTGTTTCGCTCCAAAGGTTTCTCAGCGCCGGTTTCTCTTCTGCTTGCTTCCGGCCCCTTTTCTCCCGGTGCCGTTCGATCCGGGGTTCTGCCACGCTCAGCCAGTTCCTTTGGAGAGAAAAACTCGAGTTTCTCATTCTGTTTAAAACTCGACACTCCGCGCTCGGAAAACTCACGGTCGCGAATGCGAGCCGCTTCTTTCTTCATCTCGGCAGGAGTCAGATTGATCTTACCTTCACGCTGCAACTGCTGAAGGGCTTGATACGGACCCCAACCGGCTTTCAAAGGTGGGAGCGTAACGCCTTCGCCCTGCAGCTTTTGATCGGGCTGCGTTCCCTTCTCTGGCTGTGCACCCTTCTCGGGCTGTGCGCCTCTTTCTGCTTGTGCCGCTTTATCCAGCTTTATCTTTGCTTCAAGCGCAGCTTGCCCTTCCTGGAATTTCTCGCCCGTCATCGGCTTTCCGCTTCCGTCGAAAAATTTCGACTCAGCCTTACCGTCCTTGCCGACACTAATTACTTCTCGCCGTCCGTCGACGTACTCTTTGGTTCTCGTCTGTCCGCTGGGATCAGCATTGAGAGTTTCTCTCTTTAGCCCATCCGGCCGCCCTTCAAATCCGGCTGTGATTGTCAGCTTGTCGCCCTCTTTCACCGAGCGCAGATTCGTCAGATTTTCTCTGTTTTGCGCCGGATCGTAAGTGCGTTCGAGCGTTTGTCGCTTTGGACCGACGGCCAGACTTTCGGACTGCAGCCCATCCTTGCGACCAGAGAATGTTTTTTCTGTCTCGAAAATATCTCCGGCTTTTCTGCGAGTGGCCGACTCGAGACCATCGATTTTCTGCCTGTCTTTTGCATCATAAGCAAATTTGACGCGACCATCTGTAAGCGCTTCTTGCGAGAGTAGTCCCACTTCTTGTTGTTTGATGCGCATGTCGGCTGTTTGAAAAACGCCTTTCAATTGGCGCGCCGCAATCTCTGCATCAGACATTGCGGAAAACGGTTTGTCGCCGCCCAACCCTCTAGCTGCGGAAAAGAAATAGTCGGCAGTTCCCAATTCTCCGGGCTTCTGCTGACCGCCGCTGAGCCATGCGTTGTCGCCGCGCTGGATGGCTTCCTGGAGCGGGTCTTTCGAGGGCTGTGTGGAGATTTCCGATAGTGCTGCCGTTGCAACCGCGGTTTCGACCCTTACGGGCTCGTTAACGACCTGTTCTGGTTTTCTGCTCTGCGCTTCGACGTCTGCCATGAAGTCTCGGTTTATAGGAGCGGGTAAGCGGGCGCCGCCAATTGAATTGGCGCGGTCTAGTAAGTGCTTGGGAGGGCTTATGGATAAAACTAACAGCGAAAAGTATCGACCGAATAACAGCGGCCTCGGAAGCCGGGCGACGCATGGCGTCGCCCCTACGCGGACATTTAACAGTGGTCGGCTTATCCCGGGCGACGCATGGCGTCGCCCCTACGCGAAAGTGAGTTGTTTGGCAAAAGCTTCCTGTTCCAGCCTTAAAAGAAACTCTTTCCTTGGAATTCCGCCGCCGTATCCGGTAAGTTTTCCTTTCGCTCCGATTACACGATGGCAAGGCACGATAATCGAAATTGGATTCTGCCCATTCGCCAAACCCACAGCACGACTGGCTTTCGGATTATCGATACGGCGCGCAAGTTCTCCATAGGATATGGTTTGTCCAAATGGAATATTGAGCAATTCTGCCCAAACCGTCATTTGAAACTCGGTGCCGAACGGCTTGATTGGAACAGTAAATGCTTGCGATGTCCCAGCAAAATAATCAGACAGCTGCGCTCGAGCAAGAATAAATAGTTCCGCCGTATCATTTAGAACCCACGTGGAAGCGGCTTCCGGCATCCCCGTATGCAATTCCATGTACAGTCCGGTTAACGCTGTTCCATCTGATGTAAGGGTGAGCTTTCCAATTGGACTGTCGGTTGTGGAATAAAACACGGTCATACTTTTATCTCCAGTGACTTCCAAAGATGCATTGCTGCATAAGATCGCCATGGACTCCAGCGTTCCGCGAACTCGATAATTTCTCTATCCTTACTTATTCCAAGCGCCTTTTTAATTCCCAAATCCGAATAAGGGAATGCATCCGGCCACGCCAATGCACGCATAGCGACATACTGCGCCGTCCAGTCACCAAAGCCGGGCAGCGCCTTGAGTTTTGCCGCAGTTTGCTCCACATCTTGCCCAGGCTCGAGCGAAAGAGAACCATTAGCAACGGCTCTCGACAATGCAATGATCGAATTTATGCGAGCACCTGTGATTCCCAAACCACTGAAGTCATCGGGCTCCAGCTTCGCTAATGCAGCAGCGGAAGGAGCGAGCCTATCGAGCTTGGGATATGGAGTTTCAATCGGCACACCGAACTTTTTCGCAATGCGACCATTAAGTGTGCTCGCCGCTTTGACGCTGACCTGCTGACCCAGGACGGCTCTGAGAGCCAGTTCGAATCCATTGAACGCGCCAGGAACACGCAGACCTTCACGACCTTTAGAAAGCTCGCCTAGTGTTGCAGCGATAACTTTTGGATCAGCTTGAGTATCCATTAATCGCTTGCATCTTGCCACAACACTGAGCAACACAGGCGCCAGAGAATTAGAAAGCCGAATGGAAAGCGTGTTCTTCTCTGGCTTCTGACGAACAACAATCCATCCTGTAGGGGCGACGCCATGCGTCGCCCGGTCGCAGAACGACACCGTGCGGATGTAAGCGTCATCCTCGACGAGCTCAACTCCAGGAATTGCACGGTAGGAAAGAAAACCCAGTAAGGCCTGCCAGTCAAACGGGTCGCGGTAGCTCACCTCGCATTCAAGAAACGGCGTTTTGTGTTCGACAACTCGCTTGCGCAACTGTGAAGGGTTTAGATTGTATCGCTCTAAAAACAATGCGTTGAATCTTCGAACGCTTGCAAATCCGCTTGCAAACGCAATTTCGGTGATCGGCATGTTCGTATCCGTCAATAACCGTTTCGCCAAAAGCAGCCTTTGGGTTTGCGCTAATTGAATGGGTGAAACACCAAATTCGGATTCAATAACTCTACGCAAATGCCTTCCGCTTATGCCCATTTCTTCCGCAAGCTCGTCGACGCCAAGCTTAGCCAGAGCGCCATCTTCGATTCTATTCAAGGCAATTGCAGCTAAGCGGCTGACTGCGTCAATGGAAGCATTTCCAGGCGCCAGCTCAGGGCGGCAACGCAAACAAGGGCGATATCCGGCGTTCTCCGCGGCCGCTGCCGTTGAATAAAACGTGCAATTCACCAACAGCGGAGTTTTCGCCGTACAGACCGTACGGCAGTAAATCTTGGTTGATTTGACCGCAACAAAGAAAGCGCCATCAAACCGCGGGTCGTGGGCACGCAAAACTTCATAGCAGCTGTCGCGATTCAAAAGCATGCCCTGATCTTAACGGATCGATTTGCGACCGACTCGCCATTTTCGGACGTGGACATCGAACATCGGTTTCAGCCGCGCAAGCTGCTCTTTCCGTGAGCAAATGCGAGTTGCTTATTTCGTCACAGCCGCGCCGCGCACCGCCGCTTCTATTTTTGCCACGTCGATCTTGCCCATCTCCATCATCGCGTCGAATGCACGCTTTGCCACGTCGCCGCCCTTTGACATTGCCTCACTGAGTACACGCGGGGTAATCTGCCACGACAAGCCCCATTTGTCTTTGCACCAGCCGCATGCGCTCTCCGCACCGCCGTTGCCCACGATAGCATTCCAATACTTATCGGTTTCTGCCTGGTCCTCTGTCAAAATCTGAAAAGAAAACGCCTCGCTGTGTTTGAACATATCTCCACCGTTGAGGCCCATACATGGAATACCGCATACCGTAAAGTCAACCGTGAGCACGTCGCCAGCTTTTCCGCTCGGAAAGTCGGACGGTGCGCGATGCACTGCGCCGACTACACTGTCAGGAAATGTCCGCGCATAGAAATTCGCAGCCTCTTCAGCGTCATTGTTGTACCAAAGGCAAAGCGTATTCTTGTTCATTTTGTAACCTCAAATTGCTGCATGCCGTGGGGATAGCGGCTTGCTCAAAAGCGGCGCTACACCAGAATGATCGCCCGCTATCCTAACATCGTTGAATCGCACACGCGTTAATTCAGCTACTTTGCAATTTCTGCCAGTTTGCCGATGCAGACATCTATCGATTCCTCACTCAGATGAGCGTAATTGATTTGGAACTCGCCGCGCGGAGCTTCGCCCAGATAACAATGCGCAGTGCTGGAGATGCCGATGCCCGCAGTCTTTGCGCGCTCGACAATTTCGTCATCTTCCAGTTCGGAAGGAATGCGCACGACTACATTAATTCCGGCAGCGTCTCCAAGCACTGTTGCAACACCGCCGAAATGCGTCTTAAGAGCCTCGATGACTAGTTTTCGCTTTCGCTCGTAGAGGTTTCTCATTTTGCGAACATGCCTTTCCAAATGTCCCTGTCGAATAAAGTCGCACAAGACTTGCTGTTCCAACAGCGGTGAATGCCTGTCAGCAAGCCATTTTGCGCGAGTAAAAACTTCCGCAAGGTCAAGAGGCACAACCAAATAACCAAGCCTTAGAGATGGAAACAATACCTTGGACAAGGTTCCAATATAGATAACGGTGCCCGCATGATCGAGTCCCGCAAGCGCTGGAA